>JBOGCH010000025.1:0-2740 GCA_051656645.1 Marinifilaceae bacterium | reverse complement strand
ACATTTAGACAAGTATCTATAAATGCTACCTGTGCAAATGGAGATGTAGTACCTTGCAAAATATCGGTAAACGGTATTAATGATGAATCTTTTAACGAAGTTATAAAAGCAGAGAAAGATAAAATAAGTGCATTCTTATTAAGCGATGAAAAACTTCTTTCATTAAAGAGGTGATAAAAGAAAAGCCGGGGATTACTCCTCGGCTTTATATCAAAGCTAAAATTTCCTCACAAACAATTATTGACCATAAGAAGTATTTTATTCGCAAAACAACTTGTATTTTGTTCGCTAAATACTATATTTATGAAGACAAAGACCTTATATGGTAGGATACATTTCCAGCGGTAACATATATGAGCCAATTGCCTTTTTATTCTCTACAATATTCTTATACGTAGTAACGAACATAACAAAACAAAGAAAGGGGGATTGCAATATGGGAACAAGAGTACCTAATTTATTTTACACTTTTATAGGCTCAATTTTAGAATCACTATCGGCAATTAGCGCATCTGTTACCGCCACTGTAGGCCTCCATTCATAATATTATAATCGTCGTAGAAATTTCAATCTACGACGATTTCTATTTTGCCTGTATTAAATTGGCCTGTCAGCTTCTTTTTTATCTGCATAGATCAGATCTATTACTTTCCTATTTGCAGCATCTATCCTTGACCAATCTTTCTTTATGTAAGTGTCGGTTATATCGTATCCTGATTTGTGATTTAAAGATAAAGCTATATCGTCCATTGATATACCACATTCATTCCGTGCAATTGTAGCCCATGAATGTCGCGCTGAATAGAATTGTAAAAAATCAATACCTAACATATCACCAACCTTCTTTAATTGAGTATTTATTTTTCGGTTAAATCCACTATGAGTGCTATACATCGCCCAGAAGCTAAACAACCGATCGTTCTGCTTATCCTCGTATCCTTCAATAAAAGGATATAACTCTGGCTGAACGCAAATAGAGATAAAAGCGTTATCATCTCGCCCTCCTCGCGTTTTCCTACGCTCATACTCCACTCTGCCGTCTTTTGGAGGAGTTACGTAATATAAATCTACAGTATTCATTCCACACAACAGAAAAGAAATCATAAAAACATCTCGTGCCCGCATTTCAAATTTAGATTCACTTTTATAATCTCGAATCATCCGTATCTGCTCAACACTCAAACTCCTCTTTACTCCTTTATTTGTTTTTGGAGCTTTATACTTTGTAAATGGGTTGTTAGGAATCTTTATAATGCCTCTATCCTCATCATTATAAATTAATCGACCTTTGTTAAAGACTGCTCGCAGTTTTCCTATATACAAATTGATGCCTGAGTTAGTTATTTTCCCAGCGTGGCGTTTAGCATCTAAATTTCGAAGATATTCTTCGTATCTCATAAGCGTTGCAACACTGAGATCTGTAAAGAAAAACTCACGCTTACCAACAAATTGTTCGAATCGACGAAAGGCTGTAATATAGCTTTCTCCTGTTTGCTTTCCTTGCTTAACCAGCTCCTCTCCTAGCTTATACCCATACTCTATAAGATTTATCCTTTGCTCCTTGCCGGATAAATAAGCCTTAATATCATCTGCTAATTCTTTTACGGAATATGCCTCAATATGCATCCCTTTGCGTGCTATAAATTGACGTATCTTGATAAGCTCTAACTCTAGTTCATCATATAAAACGTTGTTCTTTTGTTTTAACTCGAACGTTTTCTTATTAATTAGATCCAGTCCTACATAATAAGGTGTCGCAATATATGCAGACTGTCTTTTGTGGGTAATACGGAACTTAACATTAAATGTTCCATCATCTTTCTGTTTATTCTTTAGAATAACTATTTTAGCCGTTGCCATACTCTTAAGTGTAAAACATTTTCTGGTACAAGCAAAAGTAAGGTAAAACAATGGTAAAACAAAAACGGCAAACACCACATATTCTATATGCAATGCTTGCCGTTTACAAGCTAACTAAAGGCCTCTAAATAAGCACAAATAGCTAGTTATCAATAACTATATTCAGAAATGCAAATCAGACGATCTTACTGCTACGCAACAAGACCTTCATTATATCAAACTGATAATTTCAATTATTTATGATTCTTCTCTAGTTCGAAGAATAAATTAGCAGAGTTTACAAGTTCTTTATGTGAGATAAAGTAGCTGTTGTGCTTTTTATCGTTCAACTTGATTTCCTTGATATATACATTCTCAGGATTGTTTGTTGTAATTACAATGCTATCTTTTCCGTAATACTTCGGATCAAGTTTGATTGTAACTTTTTCAAACACCGGAGATGTCAATGTATAGTTCATATCCCCCGGACATGTAGGATAGAATCCCATCATACTAAATGCAGCCCAAGCAGACATTGTTCCTGTATCATCATTACCTGGCAATCCGGCTGGCTTATTTGTGAAGTGCTCAGCAATAAGCTCGCGTACCAATTTTTGCGTTCTCCATTCTTCACCTTTAAAGTAGCTAAACAAATATGGGTAAGCGATGTCTGGTTCATTACTCATATCAAAGTAACCTTTATCAAATACCATCTGCAGTTTTTCTACGAAATTCTTTTTACCACCCATCAATTTAGCAAGCCCCATTACATCATGAGGAACAGCAAATGTATAGTTCCATGCATTTCCTTCGTGGAAGCCCGGACTAGGTTCGAAGTTTAGACCTTGAAGAGGATCGAATGGAGCATAAAATTCGCCATTTGGAAGAATTGGTCTCATCG
>JBOGCH010000024.1:0-31842 GCA_051656645.1 Marinifilaceae bacterium | reverse complement strand
TTCTATATTATCGGTTTAACCGAGAAAACCATTTCGCGGCATGCTACACCCGTTTCACATCCCTTGCAGAAGCCTGCGCCGTTGGCATTACAACAATATCATTAAGGCACACATGCGCCGGACGTGTTACGGCAAATTGAATAACATCAGCAATATCCTCAGCATGTAACGGTTCCAAACCATCGTACACCCTATCGGCCGCCTGTTCATCGCCCTTATAACGGACCAATGAGAACTCTGTCTCCACCATCCCCGGTGCAACATTTGTAACTCTTATATTATGTTTAACCATATCTATTCGCATGGCTTTAGACAACGCATCTACCGCATGTTTAGTGGCACAATACACATTTCCACCTGGATAAACCTCCTTACCTGCAATAGAAGCAATATTTATTATATGCCCTTTATCGCGTTTCACCATCAAAGGAGCCACAACACGTGTCACATATAACAAACCCTTCACATTGGTATCAATCATTCGTTCCCAATCGTCCAAAACCCCTTCCTGGATAGGTGTTACACCCACCGCCAAACCGGCATTGTTAACAAGAACGTCAATCGCTTTCCAAGGCGTAGGGAGTGAATCTATGTTGTCTTCTACCTCTGCCTGATTACGCACATCAAAACAAAGTGGTAACACCTCAACCTCTTCCTTGCGCAACTCTTCTGCTATTTTGTGCAATCTGTCCTCACGTCTGCCTGTTATTATTAAATTATATCCAACTTCGGCCAATTTATGTGCCGTTGCCTCTCCAATTCCGGAGGTAACTCCCGTAATTAATGCTATCTTTTCCATATGTAAATTTATTTTGTTCTAATTCTTTAGTAATTAATTCAGCATGTGTTAACTAAATACTCATTATGTCCCATACCCTCAAACAAAATAAATAAAAATATAAATATTATAACAATGTTATGTCTTGTTAATTACACAAAATATAAAGAATTCTATTCTTTAAGATACAAGCAAAATAAGACATTGCTCATACATAAGTGCTACTGACTACAATGTGGTTTCGACATAAATACAGTCTGGTATACAAAATCAACTATTCCATCATCCACTCTACCCGATTTTGTTAAACGTTCAATAATTCTATCATATTTTTTTTGTAAGTTTTTATCTCGAGTAGAGGATGAAAATAGAAACTCCAAGAAAAGAATTTGCTCCATTGATTGCTTAGACTCAAGACTATTAATAAAATTATCATCGCTCATTAATTTATTCATTAAGTCTACCTGAAACCAATTGATCTCATCCGCATCCCAATATCCACCATAAGCCATTTTTAGTAGTTTATTATTTAATGATTCTGATTTGATACTTGCTAAATTGCGTTTCTCGAGCATTTTAACAATGAGATGTGAGTCATAGTCCGAAATATTAAATATATAATTATTTTTACGCCTACTAGAATAAGTTATAAAATTAAATGCTTGCCAATTTTCAGGAATAAGATCAAAAAAACGTTGCTGATTTTCTAAACTGTTATTTTGTTGAAGTGATTTCGCTGCGTCTAAAAGTACTGTAAAATAACGTGCATCACCAGATTCCACAACCTTACTTGCAGGTAATTCCGCCCTACAATTGTAAAAATGTTTATATGCAAATTCGATAATAGGAAGAATATCCGGATATTCATTTTTCGCAATAGCATAAATTTGCTTGTAATTTTCCTTTAAGTTAATATCCTCACTATTCGTAAAAAAATACAACTGCCAAAAGAGAAGATGCCCTAAGGATTTATGTAAAGGATTTGTACTTAACAAAAGACGCGCTCCGTCATTACTTGAGCCAAGTTCCCGAATAAACCTACTATATGGAATGGACAATTCATGATTAGGCGCCAATTTGTACGCTAATGAAAACAATTTATTAGCAATTTCGTCCGTTTTTTCTTTATCCAAAAAAGATACTAATAACTCTAAATGCGCCGCCGCCTTTCCTCTTAAATTATTACCATACAGTGGAGAGAATCCATAATAATCACTAAACTCCTCACCCGTACGTGGAAATAGCTGTATAAACGCAGTTCGATCCGCATCCGACATGTTTTGCTGACCCAATTTATAGATACTATCCAATTTCTGCATTTTTGTTATAACTTCTTGGGATTGTACCTTTATTATTGTAAGTAGAACTAAAAAAACTGTAAGATTGAAATTCTTGATTGACATACATTTAGATTTTAGTTTTGTACTATTACGAATATATCATGTAATTTAGAGGATTCTTAGTTGATAAACAACAATAAAGTCAACTTATAATAGTTCTAGAAAACAAATAATATATTATTTCATATTTTCATCCTACAAAAAAATACAATCACAACTCACACATTATGAATACAATAAACAAAAATAGTATTAAACACTAAAAAATATTGCACTTTTTTTCCTTAAACCTTTTGCAGATTAAAAAAATGCTTCTATATTTGCACTCGCAATCGGGACACAAACACCGGTTCAAAGTTCTTAAAATACGCGAAAATAGCTCAGTTGGTAGAGCACGACCTTGCCAAGGTCGGGGTCGCGGGTTCGAGTCCCGTTTTTCGCTCATAGTCGCTCGGATGGTGGAATTGGTAGACACGCAGGACTTAAAATCCTGTGATCATTGCGATCGTGCGGGTTCAATTCCCGCTCCGAGTACAAAAAACCTCACAAAGTCTTTTATAGATTTTGTGAGGTTTTTTGTTTATACATATTTCTCAATCTCCACTAAATCCAATCAACTTATCCCACAGCACGCGCCAATCTTTTACGCAAATGCTGAACCACCCCACCTCGTAATCTCCTAACTCCACTTCCCTCTCTTCTCCTGAGCATCTCCCACACCCCGTATAGTTTTCTACAGGTTTTCTACTGGTTTTCTACAGGTCTTCTATGATAATAGGGTAGCATACCTATAGAAAACCTGTAGTAATCCTATAGAGAATCTGTAGTAAACAGCACCAGGATGGGGCGAAGGTATAGAGAAAAGAGCAAGAAGGTGCGCAGCGAACCACATGTTATAACAATCCGGGCGTAAGAAGAAAAAAAGGCATATACATTAAAAATATATAGTACTATGTATTGCATAGTACTATATTATATCATACATTTGTTGTGTAAACATAAAGAATATGGATTTAGCAAATACACAGGCGCAAATGCGCAAAGGGGTTTTGGAGTATTGCATTTTGCTAATACTGTCACGGCATGCCACCTATGCGCCCAATTTGATTGAGACGTTAAATAAGGTAGGCATACAAGTGGTGGAAGGGACAATCTATCCATTACTAACCCGATTAAAGAATGATAATCTCCTTACCTATGAGTGGCAGGAATCCACGCAGGGCCCACCACGCAAGTATTACACGCTTACTCCAGGAGGACATATTTTCCTAGAAGGATTAGCCAACTCCTGGAACACGTTAAAAAATGCAGTTAATGAAATTCAAGAAACTACTAATATCTAATATATAGCCATGAAGAAGAGTTACACCATAGAATTAGGCGGACAATTGTTTATATTCTCGCAAGAGGCGGAATATCGCCTAGATATTTATTTGCAACAGTTAAAGGAGAATTATGCGCAGGAAGATGATAGCAGCGAGATTATGAACGACATTGAAATGCGTATCGCCGAGTTGCTAATGGAGCGCTTAAGAGAGTTTAAAAGACAGGTTGTGGAGTATGACGATATTGTATATGTTATTAAAATAATAGGCACACCAGAGGAAATTAATGTGGAGTATGACGAGAGTACGGTGTCTCCGCCTGAGATAAAGGCCGACAAACGCACCAAACGCCTGTATCGCGACTTGGAAAATGGTAAGGTGGGTGGCGTGGCTGCCGGTATTGCAGCTTATTTTAAAATAGATGTGGTTTTCGTGCGCGTTATTTTCATTCTTATAACTTTCTTCTACGGTTGTGGAATTCCTGCCTATCTGATTGGCTGGCTAGTGATTCCCGTTCCAGCCAATAGGAAAGAGCGTTTAGAAATGAAGGGCAAACCTTTTACGTTGGATAATCTCAATAATATGGTAAAAGAAAATATTACCACAGAGGAGAATAAGGGAAAGGTTTTGAGTATTAGTAAAAAAGTAGAATTATTTATACGTAAGTGTGGACGGGGGTTGTACAATGCTGTACACATGGTTATCAGTTTTATTGGCACATTGGGAGTTAAGATTATAGCTTTTATAAAACATGTGGGTCAGGTTGTTAAGAAAGTGCTAGCTATAGGTTTAATCGTGTTTGCCATTCTACTTATCATTACTGTAGTACCCATTCTTCTATTTCCGGGTGTAACACCAATTGCCGACTATGTACATAGTGTTAAATTGGCTTTAGGTCAACCACAGGCGTTATTTGTTAGCATTAGTTTATTAATGGCCACAATTGCACTAATTGGATTGACAGCCTATGCAGGGTATCTTATCCTTAGCAATCGCACATATAACAAGATTGCAGGGATGGCACTCGTTGTGATGTTTGTGGTGGGATCTGCTTATGCCGCTATTACTGCTACCGGTTATGTACTGTCACGGAGTTATTACTATACATTCAAGGAGAAGGTCGAATTACTACATATTACAGATACAATTCATCTTAGCTCGCCTTTGAATATGTACAACATGCATGGGCTTGAGATGTTATCACCAATGGTTCAGGAGCTAAGTTACAACAATCAAAATGTGCTTGGATCCACTGCTACCATCAATCTACGAAAAAGCAATGATGACAAATTCCGAATGGAAATACACCGCTCTATCAATGCTCAAAATCATCAGGAAGCCTATGACAATGCCCGCAACCTTGCATACTACTATAAAGTGCAGACGGACACCCTCCTTTTGCCTCGTTTCGCGTCTCAAATCAATCCACATCGCTGGTGCAATGAACAAGTAAGAGTTTATATTTATGTTCCTATGAATAAGGTGATTTGTGTGGATGAGCGCAATGTAAATACTATTTACTCATATAGTAATCATCGAGGCAAATTGTCACAGGGTATTTACAGAACTGTGGAAGAAGGGGTGACTAAATTGGATTAATAAGTAATGATATAAACAACTATAAACGCATTTTACTCTAAAAGCGATGGCCGACAAGAAATTGTAAAATTCCCGGCAAGTAAAGATTAAACTTACGTTACCTATAAGAAATGTCCCTCTCCCGGCGATGATGCCAAGAGAGGGACATTTTTATGTTTAAAGGTAGGTTCCTTTATTATTTCGTTTGGATAGTGATTGTTCCTTTTTGCAATCCTTTAGCGGTTGCTTCTAGGACAATGTTACCCGGTTTTTCTGTAGATTCTACAATGGCTGTCATCATTCCGTAGAATGCTTTCATTGTAGGCTTTTGGAATGACTCTAACGATGTTGCGTCGCCGTTAGCACCTGCGCGGTATGTTCCGGCACCTTTTACTTTGAAGCTGATTTGATTATCGGCTAAAGGACATAGGTTTCCGTCTTTGTCAAGTACGCGTACGGTTACAAACGAAAGGTCTTTACCATCGGCTTTGATTTCGCTGCGGTCAGCAACTAATTCAATTTTATATGGCTCACCAGCAGTTTTGATTTCTTTCTCAGCTACTGCTTTTCCGTCTTTGTCATAAGCCACAACTTTTACAGTTCCCGGCTCATATTTTGTATCCATCCACATTAAGCGGTAACGTGTTTGACGTTTGAAGTTTTTGCGAGATTCCTCGTCCGCGCTATTTTCAATAGTAACGGTAGTGTCTTTAGTGCGCACACCTTGGCTTTTTCCGTTGATGAAAAGTTCAGCGCTTGGGTAGTTTGTGTAAACAAATACCGGAGTTACTTCGCCTTCACGTCCTTTCCAGTTCCAGTGAGGAAGTATGTGTAGAGTTTCTACGTCTCTGTTCCAGTGGCTACGGTAAAGGAAGTAACGATCCTTTGGAATACCTGCAAGGTCAACGATACCGAAAAGGGAAGAGTGGCTTGGCCAATCACTGTAGTATGGAGTAGGCTCACCTAGGTAGTCAAAACCTGTCCAAACAAATTCGCCCATGCAGTAAGGGAAATCCTCATGCCAAATGAAATCGTCCTCAGGTAGGTTTGACCATGAACAGTGCTCAACATCATACGATGATGATTGATGATCGTCATATTTCTTCATCGCAGCACGCTCTACCGGGAATTTGTATACTCCACGAGAGCTGATTGTTGATGCAGTTTCACTACCTAGAATTACTTTTTGTGGAAGTTTCTTGTAGTTTTCTTGATATTTATGCGGACGATAGTTAAAGCCCGGTACATCCATTACAGCAGCCATGTTGTTATTTACAACAGCATCTGGAGCATCCATTCCTTGTGTTACAGGACGTGTAGGATCTTCACGATGGCAAATGTCCTGAAGGTATTTAGATAATTTAGGACCTGAGTTTCCGTTCCATTGGTCTGGCACCTCGTTACCAGTACACCACATTACAACACTTGCATTGTTACGGTAGTTACGGATAAGGTTTACTAGGTCTCTTTCTACCCATTCGTCGAAGTATTTGTGGTATCCGTTTTTCACTTTTGCAGATTTCCACTCATCGAACGATTCAACCATTAACATCATACCCATTTCGTCACAAGCCTCAACCAATTCAGGAGCCGGCATGTTGTGTGACGTACGAATTGCATTAACTCCCATCTCTTTCATAATGCGAATTTGACGGCGGATTCCTGCTTCGTTCGCAATACCTCCTAGAGGTCCTAAGTCATGGTGGTTACATACCCCTTTGAATACGGTACGTTTTCCGTTAAGGAAGAATCCTTGGTTAGGGATAACTTCAATGGTACGAATACCGAAACGAGTGCTGTACTCATCCTTCAATGTAGAACCTTCATATATTTTGCTTTCCGCAACATATAGGTAAGGGTTTTCAGTGTCCCAAAGCGTTGGGTTTTCAACAATCATCTCTTGATCAAAGATGTCATTGTCAAAAGCAGTTCCTGCTTTTTCTCCTTTAGCCACTACTTTACCATCCTTATTTTTAATCTCCGTAACAATACGGTAGTTATTGAAGGCTTTATTTTGTGGGTACGTAAACTCTGTTTTCAATTTTACGCGAGCAAATTTCTCGTTTACAACAGGCGTTGTAAGTTGAGTTCCCCATGTTGGTACATGCGCATCCTCAGTTACAATGTACTGTACATTACGGTACAAACCGGCACCCGGATACCAACGAGAGCTTTCGTGGTGATTTTCCAAACGAACGGCGATGGTATTTTCACCTTCAGCCTTTAAGAAAGGAGTTGCATCCACAAAGAACGAGTTATAACCGTAAGGCCAGAAAATAGCTTCTTCACCGTTGATATACACACGAGCGTTGCTCATTGCACCATCAAAAATAAGTGTTGCTTTTTTTCCTGCAGTTAACTCAGGAGTAGCCAATTTTAAACGATACCAACCCGGACCAACAAAAGGAAGTCCTCCGGTACGTCCGGCATGTTCCATTGCCTCTTTTTGTCCATCCTGAACAATAGCTGTATTTTGCTTATCGTTATTAATACTAAATGGTCCGTAAATTGCCCAATCATGGGGAACACGAACGGTTTGCCACTTTGCATCATTGTACTGTGGACTTACGAAATCCGCCTTGTCCTCGCGGGTAAATTTCCATCCTTTTTCAAGTAAGCGCTCTGTACGCACTTGCGCTAAAAGTAGGTTGGGTAGTGCCATCAGTATAGCACAAAATAAAGCCGTTGTTCTACTCATACCTCGGTTTTGTTAAAATGATATTTAGATTTCTGATTATTCCAGTTACAAATATAACTTCCTTATGTCTGATTTTAATACTTTTAGCCCTATGTATTTACTAAACTATTTTATAAATGAATAAAATGCGTAAAAAATAATGGGAATATCTGACGGTTTGTCAAATATTCCCATTTGTATTTATTGAATAAGTTAGGTATTAATCCAATACTTTTACCCAATTAAATTTATCGGCTTCGTCACCATATTGAATTCCACGTAGACGGTTATACAATTTTGTACACCACTCTCCCGGTACTCCCGGTTTACCATATAGAATTTTCTTATCGTTCTCTAAGTCGTCAATCTCTCCAACCGGAACAATTACCGCAGCAGTACCGCAGGCACCAGCCTCCTGGAATGTTGGCAATTCATCGGCCGCAATGTGACGTCTGTCCACTTTTAAGCCCATATCCTCAGCCAATACCATTAAACTTGCGTTAGTAATGGAAGGAAGAATTGTGTGCGAGTAAGGCGTAATGTATGTATTATCCTTAATTGCAAAGAAGTTTGCAGGACCACATTCGTCAATATATTTCTTTTCCTTAGCATCAAGGAATAGTGCGGTAAAGTATCCTTTGTCATGAGCAACCTCGCCAGACATCATTCCTGCCGCGTAGTTTCCACCCACTTTAATATGTCCTGTTCCGTTTGGTGCAGCGCGGTCATATTTGCGCTCCAACATTACTTTAGCAGGTTTAAAACCATCCTTAAAGTAAGGTCCAACAGGCGATACAAACACAACAAACAAATACTCTGCCGATGGTTTTACACCCATTTGTGGTCCAACACCAATAAGTACCGGACGGATATATAAACTTGCACCCGACTCATAAGGCGGAACATAGTCTTTATTTAATTCAACAGCTTTTTCCACAGCCTCGGTAAATAACTCTACCGACGGAGCTTGCATCATAACATACTCCGCAGAAGCAATCATACGTTTTGCATTCTCCTCACAACGGAACAAACGTATTTTACCATCTTTACCACGAAACGCTTTTAATCCCTCAAAACATTCTTGTCCGTAATGCAAACAAGTAGATGCCATGTGGATAGGTAACATTTCATCATCGCTAACTTGTAGCTCGCCCCATTTTCCATCTTTAAAATGGCAACGCACATTGTAATCAGTTGAGCTAAACCCAAAAGAGAGTTTACTCCAGTCAATATTCTTCATAGTTTACATTTTAGTATTGGCAAGTGCTTCACCACACGGGAGGCACTTGCCGTAGTTATAGTAAAATTATTCTGTAACAATTGTCATTTCGTTGATCAAATTCTTTGCTCCCGCATATTTGTCAACAATCCATAACATATATCGTGTATCAATATTTATACAACGCTGTAAGTTCTCTTCAAAATCAATATCGCCCGACATTGCTTCTGAGTTTCCGTCAAACGCAGTACCAATCAACTCGCCTTTAGCATTAATAACACCCGATCCGGAGTTACCTCCCGTAATGTCATTATCCGTAATGAAACATGCCACTACAGTCTCTTTTCCGTAAGGACCAAAGTCCTTCTTAGCATGTAACTCTTTTAAGCGTGCCGGTACTTCAAACTCTCCGCCTACAGGACCTTCTTTTTCAATTATACCATCCATCGTTGTATAGTAGTCATAGAAAACAGCATCTCTAGGCTTGTAGCTACCCACTTTTCCGTAAGTGATACGAATGGTTGAGTTAGCATTTGGAGACCATGCTTTGTTTGGTTCCATTTCCATCAATCCGCGAACAAACAGACGGTTTCCTTTTTCAATAATCTCACGGCTCTCACCTGTCAGACTACCCATTTTGAAATACATATCGAAGAACGATTTTCCTGCACGGTAAATAGGATCTTTATCCAATGTTTTCATGTTTGCTTTTTCAACAAAAGCTGTTAACGCTTGTTCACTAGCAAAGATCGATTTCTTCATTGCGTCTGCAGCGTAGCGGTTATAATCGCCTTTATAGTTTTTGATAACCATTTTAATAGACTCCGGATAGTATTCAGCGCTTACACTGTCCGCATACATTTGGTACAAACGTCCAATCATGTTACGCTCAACATCGGCATTAAAGTCTTTGTAAAACTCCCCTGCACGTTTAAGCACTTGCTTTTTCAATCTTTCGCGTTCCTCACTTGTCACTTCGCTATCTGCTAATTTTTCCAACATACGTCCTGTTTGGAATGCAAAAGTTGGTAACTCAGGAGCACCAAGCGCCTCTTGTACAAAAGTCTGTACTTTTGCGTATGACTCTAAACCGGCATAAGCTTGGTCAATTGACGGCAATACATTTGCATACATTGCTTTACGTGAGGCATCGCTATTTACCCACGCTGTAAATTGTTGCTCAATTTGTTCTTTATTTCCTAATGTATTTAGGTTTCTTAGCGCTTTATTTTGCTCATTAGAGTATTTCCAGTAGTTAGCTGTACGCGCGTATTTCGATGCATATTGAATACGTACGGCAGGATCCGATTCCATTCCCTGACGCATAACGTCAAGAACTTCTGTACGCACACGGTAACGCACCTCGTTTTTAGCATCCATTGTGTTGCGTAGGCCATAGCTTGTTGTATAACGATCTGTAGATCCTGGGAATCCTAAAATCATAGCAAAATCGCCATCCTTAACACCTTTAGCCGATACCGGTAAGTGATGCTTAGGCTTCAAAGGCACATTGTTTGCCGAGTAAGGAGCCGGCGATCCGTCCGGTGCCGTATAAATACGGAACATTGCGAAATCCGCAGTGTGACGAGGCCACATCCAGTTGTCTGTGTCGCCACCAAATTTACCCATGCTTTGAGGAGGAGCACCTACTAAACGTACATCCTTATAAATGTTATAAACAAAAAGGAAAAACTGATTTCCCTCGTACATTGATTGTACTTGAGCGTTTAATTTTGTTCCTTTTGTAGCCTCTTTTGTAATTACTTTAGAGATACTATCAATGGCAGCATTACGTTGCTCTGTTGTCATACCATCATTCAACACACCGTTTACACGTGCTGTTACATCCTCCATACGGTCAAGAATAGAAGCTGTAATACCCGGATTTGCTAATTCGTCTTTTTGATTGTATGCCCAGAAACCATCTGCAAGATAGTTATGTTCAACAGAAGAGTGTGATTGGATTGCATCAAACGCACAGTGATGGTTAGTTAACACCAATCCTTGTCCGGAGATAATCTCACCCGAGCAGAAATGTGCAAATGGTCGGCCCTCACGTCCAAAACCAACAATGGCATCCTTAACACCCGGTTTATTTACCGAGTAGATATCCTCCTCAGACAACATCAATCCCATCTCATTCATTTTCGCCATGTTGTTCCCTATTTTGGATAGCAACCACATTCCCTCATCTGCTTTCACAGCAGAATACGAAAGAAGTGCACAGGCTAATACAACTAATTTCTTCATCAATTTTTAAGTAGTTTGTTATTTATATTAAAATTATATGCTTTTTAAACGCGTGAAAGATAATGCATTAATCTTATTTGTTTATAGAAAATATGGTTTTTAATAACAAATTAAGTTTTCTTTTATTATTATACTACCAATATGCAAGCAACACACCACAATCTGCTTTTAATTTGTTACTCTTCCTCTTTTTTCTCAATCATTGTAACATAGGATATGAAGATATCTCGCTTCTTACCTTTCATGTTATTATCATAACGCCCAACAGGTGTTAACTTATAATTGTTTTGCAATAGTCCGTTGTCCACATTTTCAATAGGAGCGTTAGTTACAACAATGAAAGGAGTTTCGGGGATATTTACCGTATCCAGCGGTAATATTTTTTTATCCGCATAATATACCAACTCTATCCGCAACGGATTTTGTTGCAAATAATAATAAGGCATTTTGTAATATGTGGCATTTTTACGAAGTTGTTGCAATCCCAATGTTTCATCCCCTTTAAAGAAACTGTTTATAGGCGCAGGCAACATTCCTTCCACCACTATCATTAACAGCACAACACCATATACACCTGTTTTAGGCATTTTTTTATACATTCCCCTAATCATGTATATGCCAATAGCCACTGTTGCCAAACCGGTAAGTGAGGCTGTGTATGCATTTACTACACCCTGCGAGTAGGCATACCACAATACACCCGGAAGCGCAAACGCTACTAATGCCACAATACTGTAGGAAATATTAAACACAACTCTCAGCGCATAGCTATCCTTGCGTTGTAATTGCGCCTTTACTAACAATCCTATACACATGGATAGAGGTATAAGCATTGGAAATAGATAGCGAGTATCTTTTTTCGGAACAACCGACAGCAGTACCAGTACAAACAGCGACCATAATACGGCAAATAAATAGTGTTTCTTATTAACCGCATATTTCTTCCACAACGGATAAAACAATCCTAACAATGCAGGTACAGCCCAAGCACCCGTTTGTAAAAAGAAGTTCCAATAATACCACCAAGGTTTCACACCATGACTTCCCCATGAATTAATTTCCTTATTCATGGCTGTTGCCATTTTCTCCGGTTCAAATAGGTGTAGGTAAACTGTCCACCAAAAACCAACAATAGATAGGAGCACAACCATAACAACCACCTGTTTCCATTTTCCTTGCATGGATGCACCTTTGGTTATTACCCACGCCAATATAAACGGTATAAGCAATGCATGGAATGCTACAGGCCCCTTACTTAAATAAGAAACCCCCATCATTATTCCCGCCACACAAAAACGCCCCCACTGACTGCCCGGCATTGTAATGGCGTTATACATGGCAAGCATGGCCGCCATCATAAAGCAGTGACAATAAATGTCCCACGTGGCAGTACGCCCCATAAGGACCATATAAAATGAGGAGAGTAGTATCAGCGTGGACAAAAATGCTGTCTCGCCATCGCCCGTGAAACGATACACAAAAAAGAAAAAATAAATAATTATCATTATCGCCGCACATCCCGCAGGTACGCGTTGCAACAGTAGGTTGTTACCATCAATAGCATACACTGCCGCAGCTATCCACGTTGGCAATGGAGGCTTTTCCAAGCGCAATTCGCCATTCATGGTGGGCACCATCCAGTCGCCACTTTGTACAATTTCTCGAGCGGTAACAAAGTTACGAATCTCCATAATCCCTTCCTGCATCTCTTCATTGTGTATAAAAAACGCAAAAACAGCTACAAAAATGAGTACGGGAAAGTAAAAGGGTTTAAGTTGCATATTTTTAAATTTTGGTATCACTATTTGAGCATGCAATTTCCGAAAATTTAACGGAAAGTAAAACAAGCAGGCAAGGAAAGTAGTATCTTTGCATGAAAATTCTTGATTTTACAGCAATTACAATAAAAAATAGATGGATAATAAACCGGATATACGTACAGCCTCATTGGAGGATATTAAAAATTTCCTGACTGAGAACAAAGAAAAGGCCTTTCGCGCAAAACAAATTTGGCAATGGCTATGGCAAAAAGGTGTTACATCGTTCGATGAAATGACCAACCTATCACAGTCTACACGTTCACTTTTAGAGCAAGGATGGACGCTACATACGGCACAACGCATTACTACCCAACAAGCCACTGACGGAACTACAAAAAATGCATGGCAACTTGCCGATGGGCATATTATTGAGAGCGTACTGATTCCGGGAAACGAACGACATACGGTTTGTATATCCTCACAAGTAGGCTGCCAAATGGGATGTAAATTCTGCGCTACAGGCACACTTGGATTTAAACGTAATCTTACCGTTGCGGAAATTGTGGACCAAGTTTTTGCCGCTAAACGCGATGCGGAGGCTTTAGGATCGTCCCTATCCAATATTGTACTTATGGGAATGGGCGAACCGTTATTAAACTATGATAACGTAATGAAAGCCATTGACCACATCACATCACCGGAGGAGCTTGCAATGTCGCCTTATCGCATTACACTATCCACATGTGGACTACCAGACAAAATTAAGAAGATGGCCGACGAAGGTGTACGCTTTAACTTGGCCATTTCTCTACACTCAGCACGCAATGTGGCACGAAGCTCTATTATGCCGGTAAATAAAGCATTTAACTTGGAAGATCTTGCCGTGAGCTTAAAATACTTTGTTCAAAAAACAGGAACACGTCCAACATTTGAATATTTGCTTCTAAAAGGCGTAAATGACTCCATTGAGGATGCCCAAATATTGGCACAGTATTGCCGTCAATTTCCGGTAAAAATAAATATCATTGAGTACAATGCTGTTGAGGGTATGGATTTTCAACAATCGCCCGACAGAAACAGAGATGCCTTTGTACAGTTTTTAGAAAGCAAAAATATGATTGTCAATGTGCGTAGAAGCAAAGGCAAAGACATTGATGCTGCTTGCGGCCAATTGGCAAACAAGAACAAAAAACAATAACATATTGGCAACACAACCATGCACACAAGCATGTGCGTTATTGAGCTAAAAAACGTTTATACCCCCATATCTTAGAAAATTAAGATATGGGGGTATAAAAATATTATACTTTCCGCATTACCGGCAATGAGCTTGAAAAACCGAAAGTACTTCGACATTTTTCTCCGGCTTCCTTCCCACTTCTCCGTATCACATTCAGGTTTCATTCAGGTTTCATTCAGGTTTGAGGTGTCATACCTGAATGAAACCTGAATGAAAGCTGAATGAAACCTGAATGAAACCCTAAGAAGGTGTTAGCAAGGGGACGTACAATCCACAGGTTCATTATCCCATTAAGATATGTAGTTTTGCTAAGCAACCGGAGCAAGTAGTTGTCTATACTAACGCTTATACTAAGCAGCATATACCGGTCATCCATAAGGATTGTTACTCAACAAAACATTATGTTGGTGGTGGGCTACTTTACTTTTTCGTAATATGGAAGTCTGTCCAATGGTACTTGAACCGTAATTTCCTTAGGACCTCTGTGTACAGTACCTAAATCGTCCTTCCATCTGCCCTTTGGTAATTTAACTAGTCGCGTTGTGCCTTTTGTTATCATAGGTGCCACCAAGTATTTATCGCCTAGCATAAACTGATCCTTACATTCAATAAATCCTTGATGTGGAAATGCATACTCCATGCTTTGTACAATAGGCTCACCGGTTTTAGAGGCTTTATGAGCCAATTGCAGAATGTATGGTCCCATATCCTTGTGCAAGTTTGCATATTTGGCACATATTGCCACGTTCTCCGGACTTAGAATGCGCCACGGGGCTACGGAGAACTGCATCATTGGCATTAATGCATGGACCTGACATGAACGAACAATTAGCTCTTCATCAAATTGTTTTACGTTTAGGAATGCCGTAAACTGACCTCCTCCAATCATATCGGGACAGGTGTAGTAATATCCTAGAAGTCCCGCAGCCGTCATGTCCGGAATTAATAAACTGTTGGCATGCCAAGAGTAGTTTTTATCGCCAAGACGCTGTACAAGCGGCTGTCCGCCCTGTTTCCAGCATGCGCGCAACTCATTGTACGGGAAGCTAAGTCCAATCTCTGCCCATTTTTCCATGTAAACATTGGCATTTGCTGTTGTATCATGGAATAAATAATCGCCTTGCATGTAGGCAATATCACCCCCATCAAATTTAAATCCGTCAATACCGTATTTGCGTTGCGTTTCTTGCAGTTGCTTTGTCAAATATTGCACAGCGGCAGGATTGGTCATGTCATAACATGCGCTGTAACCATTCCACCAATTAAAAATGGCAGGCTGTTTTGTGCGCCTATCTCGTACTAAGAAACCACGTCCTTGTAATTCACGAAACTCAGGCGAGTCGGGCGATACATAGGGAGCTACCCATAGCATTACTTTGAAACCCATGGCATGCAAAGAGTCGCACATTCCTTGAGCATCCGGAAATTTATCGAGCTTAAAATCAAAGTTTCCGTAGTAGTTTTGCCAATTGTCGTCCACCATGAATACTCCGGTAGGGAATCCGTTTTCAACAATTTTATGCGCATAGTTCATAATGTCTCGCTGATTCTGATCGTACATTAACTCAATCCACGTGTTGTACTGGGGCAAGGAAAAGAAATCGGCCTCGGGGATTGTATTCGTGGCAGGGAAGTGTGTTTTCTGCGCTGCCATGAATGCATCCTTTAATGTTTTACCGGCAACTATAGGTTGTAAGTTTTCATATTGTGATTGTACATACAATACGCCGTTTTTAATTTCGAATTGAAACGGGTTTTCACTCCACACATAACGTCCGTGTGACGAGAGAAGTAATGGAACAACTTGGTTGTTCATGTTGTTACGTGTCATGTCCTTTAAGCTTACATCATTGCCATAAGGCATGCTGTTACCTAAAGCCACATAACCTCCCCACCAGCGCTCGCCGCTAAGGGGCTTAATCTCCGTTTGTTGTTTTATTTGCGCAGTGGTTCCCAACACACCTAGCACAAACATAAAAGAGAGGATTAGTGTTTTCTTCATTGTTAGCTATTATTTATTAAATGGTAATTATAACTGGTAAAATTAACACTTATCAACACCATTTGCAATCACATGACCAAAAAACACAAAACAAAAAAGCGGACACCTTTCGGTATCCGCTTTCGCTCCTCAGGTAGGACTTGAACCTACGACCTACGGATTAACAGTCCGCCGCTCTAACCAACTGAGCTACTAAGGAATTTATTAGGGTGAAAGACCGGTTTCGAACCGGCGACCTTTGGAACCACAATCCAACGCTCTAACCAACTGAGCTACATCCACCATTGCAAAAGTTTTTAAAAAGCTCCTCAGGTAGGACTTGAACCTACGACCTACGGATTAACAGTCCGCCGCTCTAACCAACTGAGCTACTAAGGAATCTATTAGGGTGAAAGACCGGTTTCGAACCGGCGACCTTTGGAACCACAATCCAACGCTCTAACCAACTGAGCTACATCCACCATTTTGCTCTTTTGCGATGCAAATATATGGTGTTTAATCCTTCTTTGCAAGCATTTTCGAGAAAAAAGTAATCTTTTTTTAGCGAGTTTCTATTCTTCCTGCCTCAATCTCCTGAGCCACAACTTCTAACTGCTTATACCAATCTTCGCCATATTTACGAATTAGAGGTTCTTTTAGGAACTTATAAACGGGCATATGCTCTTTTTTCCCTTTAGCAAGGGCACATTTACAAATGGACCATTTATTATAGTTCACGGCTTCGAACTCTGTATATTTAGTTATACGTATAGGATAAAGGTGACATGATATAGGTTTACGGAAACTACATTTGCCTTCATACCATGCTTTTTCAATAGCACACCAGCAACTACCATTTTCTTCAATAGCATAAGCACACTCTACACCGTTAATTAAAGGTGTTACAAGGTCGCCATCACTGTCAATTTCGCCATAGCCGTGAGTTTCTATCGCTGAGATGCCTTCCGGTTTCATGTAAGGTTTTATTTGCTCGTAGTTATCGGCAATTTCCTGCAATTCGCTCTCCTCTAAAGGAGCGCCGGAGTCGCCCTCAATACAACAAACACCCTTGCACGAGGCAAGATCGCAACTAAATAGTTTTTCAAAGATGTCAAAACTTATCAATGTGTCGTCTATCTGAATCATAGTATATTTGGTGATTATAAAAAAGAATAATAAAGGAAGGGTTCTTCATATTGAAGCCCCCTTCACTTTGTTTATTTAAAGATTAATCTTAGTCGATTAACGATTTTCCAGTCATATCTGCCGGTTGTTGAAGTCCCATAATTTTCAAAATAGTAGGAGCAACATCGGCCAATACGCCATCATGTACGTGCTTGTCTTTTTGATCGGTTACCCAGATAAAAGGAACCGGATTTAAAGAGTGAGCGGTATTTGGCGAACCATCGGCGTTAACAGCGTTATCAGCGTTACCGTGGTCAGCAATAATAATTACGTCATATCCGTATTCTTTACAAACATCAACAATCTCACCTACGCAAGTGTCAACTGTTTGTACGGCTTTCTGAATTGCTGGATAGATTCCAGTGTGTCCCACCATGTCACAGTTAGCGAAATTTAAACAGATAAAGTCTTGACCTTCTGTTTTGATATCGTTGATTAATTTTTCTGTAACTTCGGGAGCTGACATTTCAGGTTGTAAATCGTAAGTAGCAACTTTTGGAGATGATACAAGGATACGTTTTTCATTTTTGAATGGCTCTTCACGTCCTCCGTTAAAGAAGAAAGTAACGTGCGCGTATTTCTCAGTTTCAGCAATACGTAATTGGCTGTAACCTGCATTAGCAATTACTTCACCAAGTGTATCTTCCACATTTTGTTTATCGAAAAGAATGTGAAGACCTGTAAACTTAGCATCGTAAGGAGTCATAGTGCAGAAGTACAATGGAATTGTGTGCATTCCCTCTTCTGGCATATCTTTTTGTGTTAAAGCAATAGTTAACTCTTTAGCACGGTCATTACGATAGTTGAAGAAAATAACCATATCACCTTCTTGGATTAATCCCATTGGTTTTCCGTCAGCATCAACGTGAGCTATTGGTTTGATGAACTCATCGGTAACACCTTCAGCATATGATTCCTCTACAGCTTTAACAACATCAGTAGCATGGATTCCGGTACCTTTTACCATTAAATCATAAGCTTCTTTTACACGTTCCCAACGGTTATCGCGGTCCATAGCGTAGTAACGACCAATTACAGATGCAATTTTTCCTGTAGTTTTAGCCATTGCTCCTTCAAGATCCTTAAGGAAACCTAAACCACTTTTAGGGTCAGTGTCACGTCCGTCCATGAAGCAATGAACAAATGTATTTTCAATCTCGTACGTCTTAGCTACGTCACATAGTTTTTCTAAGTGCTCTAAAGAACTGTGTACTCCACCATTAGAAACAAGACCCATAAAGTGTACTTGCTTACCGTTTTCTTTAGCGTAAGTAAAAGCTTTTACAATTTCGTCGTTTTGTAAAATAGTGTTTTCACGACATGCTTTATTAATACGAACAAGATCCTGGTATACCACACGTCCTGCACCAATATTAATATGTCCTACTTCAGAGTTACCCATTTGTCCATCAGGTAAACCTACGTTTTCGCCACTCGTATACAACTTGGAAAAAGGGTAGTTTTTTTCTAAACCTGTCATTACGGGTGTTGGTGTACTTGAAATAACATCCGACTTCTCATGGTTTCCTAGTCCCCAACCATCAAGAATCATCAATAAAACTTTTCTCATAATTGCTTTTTAAATTTCAATCTATTATATAATTACTTTTCTATTATTCAACTGGTTACAACCAATAAGTTACGTTTTTCATCCCTCAAGGTTCATTATTTCTCTATTACTAATATTTAAACTTAGTTATCGAAAATAATTAATTACCATTGTGGGTGTGCTTGATAATGAAACGAAATCAATTCCGCCAATAGTTGCAAAACCGCTAATGTCATGACATTGGCTATAAAACCGGCTCAAAACTTGTTTAATGTCACAAGGATGCGCTTGTTGAGCCAAATATCTCGCAGCCTCAGCAGTGATTAGTAAACCACCATAAAACTCTAATCCGGCTATCTCTTTATCGGTTATAGCATGCTGACACATGGTTATTTTATTGTTTGAGAACTCTGCGTAACCGCCTTTTTGAAATTGACAGCCCGGTAAAAAGATATAGTGCGCGCCTATTCGTCTCATTTTACGTTTTTGTTTTACTTTCTATTAGCAGTTCTGCTTTTTTGTTTCTCAACCTCTTTTTTTCGGTCGTTTTCACGCTTACGGTATTCTAACTCTTTCTGTAAGCGTTCCTCCGTTTTACGTGAAATGTATGGACGGAAAAGGTGCGAATCCCATGAGCGGGCTGAACGTTTTTTTAGTGTATCAATCCCGTCACAAACAACATAACGCATTTGTAAAACAGTATAGGTACTATCTATGTATTGTTGCCAACTGTAATTACGTCGAATTGTATCGTTAGTAACACGCACATCTCTAACACGCAATGTATCTGTCCTATCTTCTGTAAGGAACCACGCTTCAATTTTGTTATTCTTACCTCTATCAATGCTATCGAATTTTAATGTGGTTGAGAATTTATAAAGTCCACTTTCAAGACTGTCTATTTCTAAATCCACATATTTATAGCACCAATCAAAGTTTAACGTATCGGGAATTATAAAATATTCCAATGAGTCGTTTATCTTTAGCTGACGCATAATTATTTCCGCTGCAGATAACTCCTTATTCAAACTGTCAATGACTTGATCGTACATTTTAGAGAAACGCTTGTTCTTTGCCGTGTAGAAAATCATACATGAATCAAACTCAGCTCTGTCAATATTATACTTAGCAAATATTGAGTTGTAATATTCATAGTTTTTTCCCTCCTCAAAGGAACTATTATTACGCACAGTACCCAATGTTGCATCGGCTCTGTGTATATCAATCAGTAAGTTCTTAAACTGCTCCTCAGATAGTGGAACTTGTTGTTTATTGCAACTATCAAATAGTAGAATCGCAAATAATAAAATTAAAAGTTTTCCAACTTTCATATTGATTTCTATTTTCTATTAAAAACATTGTTTTAGTCTCTCAAATAACGCATTTGAGAACATGAATTCGTTGAGAGGTTTATTATTTGTTCTATATACCTCCGTATTATCGCCCTCCCACTCTTTTCTACCTTCGTAAATGAAAACTATTTTTTCACCAATTTCCAATACTGAATTCATGTCGTGTGTGTTGACTATGGTTGTCATACCATACTCATGTGTAATTTCGCGGATTAGATTATCAATAACCACTGAGGTTACAGGATCTAGCCCTGAGTTAGGTTCATCGCAAAACAGATATTTAGGTTTTAATACAATGGCACGAGCAATGGCAACACGTTTTTTCATACCACCACTTATCTCATCGGGATATAAATTCTCAGCACTCGACAAATTTACTCGTTTTAAGCAGCTCATGGCCCTTTCCAACTTTTCCTCCTTAGACATGCTTGTAAACATCTCCAATGGGAACATTACATTTTCAAGTACCGTCTGTGAGTCGAACAATGCGCCGCCCTGAAATACCATCCCTATTTGCTCACGTATTTTTTTCATTTGTGAGCGTGAAAGAGCTGTAACTTCAACGTCGTCAAAGAATATTTTTCCACTATCCACCTCATGCAAACCAATTAATGATTTAAGCAATACCGTTTTTCCCGAACCACTTTTTCCAATAATCAGATTTACTTTTCCGGTTTCAAACTCGGTGGTAATATCGTTTAATACATTTTTACCCTCAAAGGATTTATATACATTCTCTACTCTAATCATTACAACATAATTTGTGTTAGGATTAAATTCACTGTTAATATAGCAATACTACTATCAACTACAGCTCTGGTTCCCGCTTTACCAACCTCTAAAGCTCCTCCTTGAACATAATATCCATAAAATGCGGGAATTGATGTGAAGATAAAAGCAAAAAATAATGTTTTCACTATGGAGTACCAAATATAATATTCTCTAAAAGAGAAATGCAAGCCATAAACAAAGTCTTCGGCATTTACAATATCACCGGCCCAGGTTGTAATAAAACCACCAATAATCCCTACAAAAACACTGAAAATATATAATACCGGATTTATCACAAAACCCGCCACAACTTTAGGCATTACCAAATAAGCTACTGAGTTTATGCCCATTACCTCTAAAGCATCTATTTGCTCCGTAATGCGCATAGTACCTATCTCTGACGAAATATTACTACCTATCTTCCCCGCCAATATTAAACTCACAATTGTAGATGAAAACTCTAATAGTAAGGTTTCGCGCGTAAGAAAGCTAATTAAGTACCTCGGATATATTGGGTTATCCATATTATAGGCAGCCTGTAATGTTAATACTGCACCAATAAAAAAGGATATTATTAGCACCAACAAAATTGAGTTTAGGCCCAGTTTCTCAAATTCGGCTATTAATTCTCGTCTATATACACCTATTTTCTCGGGTTTTGCAATTCCCCGGCGTACAAAAAGTAAATATTTACCAAAGGTAGAAAGGATCCTCATGTGCTTGTTATTAATTTTGCTTCATCTATGTTTGTCTGTAGGTCAAGCATTTAGTATGCACTAACCTATATCTACAATATTTATACTTCCATGTATACGCAGACAAGATAAATTTTCATCAAAAATATAAATTATAAGTGGAATAATTCCTATCTTGCCATCAAATTATTATGTACTATCACGTGGATAATGGATAAAAATTCAATGTATTCAGGCGTTTATTGCGTCATCATGGCAGGAGGAGTTGGTAATAGGTTTTGGCCAGTTAGCGGAACCCGTCAACCAAAGCAGTTTTTAGATATCTTAAACACCGGAAAAAGCTTTATCAGACAAAGCTATGAACGGGTTGCTCACCTATTTAAACCAGAGCAAATTATTATTGTTACTGGCGAAGATTACAAAGACATTACACGACAACATATTCCGGAGATTCCCGAAGAGAATATTTATGTTGAGCCATGTGTGCGTAATACTGCTACCTGTATTGCCTATGCAGCATATAAACTGCAACTCAAAGACCCAAATGCTATCATGGTTGTTATTCCGTCAGATCATTTCATTTCTGACGATATTGCTTATTTAGCTAATTTACAAACTGCGATAGATTATATTAAAGAGCATCATGGACTCCTTACCATTGGTATTGAACCTACTCGTGTAGAGACACAATACGGTTATATTCAGGTTAAGAAAAAGGACGATTCTCATCATATCTCCAAGGTAAAAACATTTACTGAAAAGCCTAGTCCGGAATTAGCACAAATATTTTATGAATCTAATGAGTTTCTTTGGAACGCCGGAATATTTGTTTGGAGAGTTGAGGATATAATCAAGGAGATTGAGCAACATATGTACAACGTACATATGCTTTTCACCTCTAATTCAAAGCTTAATGAACCCGATGAAGCTGAATTTATTCGCACCATTTACGGTGAATGTCACAACGTATCCGTGGATGTTGGTATCCTAGAGCGATCTCAGAATGTTTATGTACTGAAAGGTGACTTCGGATGGTCCGATATGGGCACGTGGCATGTTTTCCATGAGCAGTCAATACAGGACGAACATCACAACTCATCAAACAGCGATGACGTTCATTTCCAAGATTCATCCAATTGTATTGTCAATATCGATACTCCTAAATTAGTTGTCATTCAAGGCATGGATAATATTATAGTTGCCGAAAAAGAGAATTATCTTATGATTTGTAATAGAAACGATGAAGAAAAAATAAAACGGTTTGAAAAACAGTTTCTCAACAAAAAAAGATAAACCACTAAAAGGAATAAAAAAACCTCGCTCCGGAGTACGGAACGAGGTTTTTTTATTGAATATGATCAGCAATAGCTTGCGCGCAAGCTTGCATCTCCTCTTTACTAAAAGTTAGTTTTGCATTGGCAAAATTCAAATCATTGCCGCTTTCCATAGGCACCAAATGTACGTGAGCATGCGGAACATCTAAGCCCAAAACAGCAACACCAACGCGCTGACACGGAACAACCTGTTCAATAGCCTTAGCAACTTTCTTGGCAAATACCATTAAGCCTGCTAATTCCTCATCTGTTAAGTCAAACAAGTAATCCGTTTCTTGTTTTGGAATTACCAACGTATGTCCTTTTTTCAATGGTGCTATATCAAGAAATGCATAGTATTTCTCGTCTTCCGCAACTTTATAGCTCGGAATCTCACCATTTACTATACGGGTAAATATTGAAGCCATAATCTAATTCTTAAAGAGAAATATCCATAATTTCAAGCTCCATCACTCCTGCAGGTACTGTTACAGATACGCAATCACCAATTTTCTTACCTACCAATGCTTTCGCGATAGGTGTATTAATTGAAAGTTTACCTGCTTTAAAATCTGCTTCCGTTTCGGGAACCAAGCTATATTTCATCACTGCACCATTCTTAGTATTTTTAATGGTTACACGAGTAAGCATTTGCACCTTCGACGTGTCAATTTGCGACTCGTCAATTACACGACAAGTAGCCAGTAATCCTTGCAATTGCGCAATCTTAGCTTCAAGTAATCCTTGAGCATCTTTTGCTGCATCATACTCTGCATTTTCAGATATATCACCTTTTTCAATCGCCTCTCCAATTGCTTTCGAAATTTTAGGGCGCTCAATTGTTTGCAATCTTTCAAGCTCTTCTTGGAGCTTTTGCAAACCCTCTTTTGTTACATAAGAAACTTGTTTTGTCATAGTTATAAATATTAACCGTTATTATTTTATCTTCATTCTTCTTTTACTATTCTCAAAAATAACCCTGCTACCTATTACAAGGCTGTATTTTTAGCATGCTTTCACACTCTACAACCTCGCCTCTATCATCGTTAAATATCTGAATCAGGATTATGGATAAAAAAATAAATGACACTTATCCTCCAATAAGTGCCTTTATCTAAAAAAGAATCCCATGTTTCAGGAATCCCTACCTCCAATACAAATATATAACTTTTTTGGTAAAACAAAAAGTTTTTACGCAAAAAAACAAACGTTTTCAACTACAATAAATACTCCTCTTGTACATTTTTCATGGACGCAAATAAATTACCTCGAACATGTGGCGATAGTTTCTCCATTTGTTTAATCAAATCACCTACTGCACCCCTATTTGTCACTTTCTCATAAGGACAGTTTTTTATCTGCTGTTTAAAATCACGGTAAGAGGCATACTGCAACGTCTCGTCGTTTGTCAGGTATATTAACGGACGAATTAAAGTAAATGTTCCGTCAAACATAGATAATTTAGGTGGCATACTCGCAATAGTGCCATTAAACATCATACTCATCAATAAACTTTCAATGGCATCATCCCTATGGTGACCTAACGCCATTTTTGAACATCCCAACTCTTTCGCCAAAGAGAATAGAGCCTTACGTCTATTCCATGAACATACAAAACAGTGTGGCTTTTTGCAGTCATCACTCAACTCAAAAGCTATGGTGCGGTTATAGAACGCTACACCTAGGCGCTCACACATTTCGCGTATATAGGGTTCATCCACTTCATACTGCACGTTCTCAACAGATACATGCGCAGCAATCACTTCATAATTATATTTCTTATCACGAGCTCGTAAAGCCAACACCTCCAACAAAGCCAAAGAGTCCTTTCCACCCGATACTCCAACTAAAATCTTGTCACCATTTTCAATAAGATTGTAATCAAATATGGCTTTACCCACTTTACTATAAAAACCGCGCATAAAAACACGTTCTTTTTTCTTATCTTCCATCATTTATTAGTTGTTACGTTGGTTTAACTCTTTTAATTCATAGCCAAGTATGTTCTTTTTACTGCGAACATTCACAAAAGCATAGCTCACTACAACTGATGCACGCATATGTGTCATACTGTAATCTAAATAACGCTCATCTGCACGAAAAATATCCTTTAATCCCACCATTACTCGCGCACCCACGTCAATACGTCCAGTTATAGCTCGTTCATATCCCACCATCACTCCTACATCAAATGACGAAAGAGAACGTGAGAAATCTATATGCAACGGGTCCTCCTGCTTTATCTCGTCTGTAAATTTTCCTTCCTCATCGGTAATGTATCCCTTTTGTGCCAGTATTTCAAATTTATTACCAATCATCCACGCAAAGTATGGACCAAAAACAATCCTATCCTTAAAGTTTCTGAATGTATAATTGGCATATACCGGAATCTCCAACATCGTAAAATCCATATTCATTTCGGCTGTCCCGGTAAAAGCAGCAATAATATCTTGTTCGCCGGGCAATTGAGCATACTGCTTAAACCGCTGGTCCTGCACGCGTGCATCAGCATCCATCATAACCTTCTTATAGGTAGTTTCCACCCCTATACTCCACTCCTTGTAAATAGGAAAAATTGCTTTCATTCCTATCGAAGGAGACATCCTCGGATATGGAGCAAAACGCTTAGGGACATAGCGCAAAGGCATTGGAATGGCTCCACCTATATCCGTTCCTATTTGCAAAGCAATAGCAAAGCGGTCATTAATCATTCGGTTATCAGCTCCCAGTTTTACGGAAATCTCATCACTACCCATTTCATCAATCACTGTAGCATTATCTGCTATCAGCTCATCCATCATGCCATCAGCTTGAGCATATATTCCGGGAATATTCATTAAGCAACATATTCCCACTAAAAACATCTTCACCATATCGGTTTAATATATAAAATCAATACAATCAACTATCAATTCACTTCCCACAGCACCGCAAAAGGTATCACCCTCAATGCTCGATGTAAATACCACCGCAACATGAGTTGGCGTTATGTTTGGGTAATAATATTTCATAGGGAAAACACAATCCTTAAATGCACTATCACTACCATCAAACACATATTCCCCCTCAGCAATAACAACTAGACCTTCCTTAGGGTCTTTATGATACTCCAAATCGCCTTTTCCATTCCACTGCAATAACTTCACCCAGACATGGCCACAATCTGCACCTGCAACATCTATCAAACGCCATTTATTTCCTTCTTTAATTGCTTGCTTTAGGGCTGCGCCCGGACTATATTTTGCTCGTACTCGCACTTCTTTAGGAGTACCATCAAATGGAATACCAAAGTTGGTCATTTCACGTGGGCGCTCTATACAGCTTAAATTAAAATTAAACTCACCTAAAAACAAAGTACCCGCTGCAATCAAATCAATACCCATAAATGATAAGTTTTGACGCGATGTTGAAATACGGGCAGCACTGCCACTACCGTCATTAGCAACACGTTTAACCCCCTTTACAAAATTATTATTCGCAGTTGTCCATCCCATACCTTTTCCCGGCATTGGGTCAATCTCAGTCTCGCTTACCCAGCGTTCAAAATCCTTATTGGGAGGAGTAGATATCACCTTAATCTTCCAAATTTTCTCATCTCCATCACTGGAAATCACTTTTATTGGCTTCTCATCATCAAAGGAATGTAACTCAATCATCTCACCCTGTACGTAAGTGGACTCGTCAATAACGGCTCCTTCGCTAACCTTAATATATACATACATGCGCACAGGCCATGCTGTAACATCAGTAACCTTTACACCAATAATATCATTTTGAAAAAATGGTTTCCCTATCCTTGTTGCGTTACTCATATACAACACACTAAACTGTGTTATTTCTTTATTCTGTAACTCATCTACACATAAACTCCATTTATGTGGAACACCACTTTCAGACACTAAGATAAAATTCTTAACGTCATTAATATTATTAAATACAATTGTATCTGATTTAAAAGGGGAATCTAGCACATCCTCCGTCGTAGAACTAAATTTCACATTATAAGCTACTGTTAAGGGAAAATCTTTCACACCATAAACAACAGGAACACTTATTATATTTTTCATCATCACAACGCTGTCCAATAAAACCGATTTAGGCCAGTAATCTGTAACTTCAAAACTTTCAACGCTAGCGAAATCACTCAATCTGTCAATCTTTGTACAGGATCCTAAACACAATCCCAATACACACATCCATGCAACAAATAGTTGTCTCATACTCAATATTTTTTCTCAAAAACAATTCGCAAATATACAAAATATTATCCTATTGCTCCGTTTCCACTTCTATGTTAAGCTCTTGTAACACTTTGTTTACAGTTTGTTCAACGTATATCCGTAACACTACTCACACGCTCAACTACTTACAATAACACACTATATATGTGACACTTACAAAAATTATCATTATTACAATTACTCGATTAAAAGCTCAATTCACATATATTTCTTATGTATTTCTATAATATTTTTTCATTAATATTATACTTGAAAATATTGTATCCACTCACAAATGAGCAATCACTGAAACACTAACTTATATGCACTTAGATGCGTATTTTTCTCAACAAATTGAATTATTTATTTGTTTTTTATATTTTTACACTGATTAAGTTATTCTTGTCTAACAGACAAGATTTTTAGGCGGGAGAAAATGAATATTTTCTCTCGCTTTTTATTCATACATCCCTTCACTCACACAGAATGCTATTACTTATTTCATTACAACTTTAACCACATAATCACGCTGCTGGTCCACTAAATCTGTCCTATTAATATTATACATTGCCAATTGTTCATCGCTTAATGATGATGCCATTGATTCTGACAAATTAATCAGCGTGTAGATACAATTATCAACACAACTTGCATTATGAAGTTGTGCCCCACATAAAATAATATGATCCGCATTCTTACATTTACTATCTATTCCCGGGCTACCATGCGCCAATACCTTTCCTGTTTTGATATCACAAATCATACGATAATAAATTTGCTTTATATAATAATCAATGATAACATAATCCTTTAAAAGAAAAAAACTCTCAAGCTGTGTGTAGTTCTTATAATAATCTTCCATAAAATTATCCATACTGTTGCTACATAGTTTAGCAACATCATCAGGTAACGCTTCCGTAGAAAACTTCACCTCTATAAATGGTTCTAGTGTACTGTCAACTACATAAAATAAGAAACGATTAAAATAGGGATGAAAAACAATCTTCCCATCATGTACGCTTAACCCCTTAGGTGTGTCAATATTAAGGTCACCAAAACTGTGGGAAATACCGGTAATCAAATTACCCTCTGCATCCGTTTTAATTAACTGGTAGTTCTTTATTCTTTCTGTATTATTATAACGACTTATACTCCAATATGCGTTTTCATCAGGGATCTTCACCACATTCATAGCATGATATTTAAGATTCGTGGTACATTGAAACACTCCTTCTTCATTATATGTTAGCACCTTACGTTTACTTCTATCGTATACACATACATCCTTATTAACACTAAAAAAATCAAATGGAGATATAAACTCGTTCAATGCATTTCCAACACTTCCTATGTTAGTAATATATTCTCCTGTATTGATATTATATGAAACAATTTTTTTACTCTTCCTACTGTCCAATAAATAGATGGTACTATCCTTAACAATAGTCTTAGTTACTTCACCCAACAGTGCCCCCTCACGCTTCTCTAAAGGGAGAATAATAATTGTATCAATCATTGTTTTCCAATCATCAAATAGCGAAAAACTATCTTCAAAATTCAGTTTAGGAACATTTATTGTTACTAATGCGGTATCCGTATAAGAGTTAGCGTTACGACAACTAACTACGATACAAGATATAAGTATTGCATATAAGGTTTTATTCATATTTTCGAGAATTTGAGTTACCATTTATTCTATCATTTTTTCTCTTCTCACCACCTTACCATTACTCAAAACACCTTCAATTACCACTCTATATGGTCCGGGATTATCCGAAGCATTAAAAAAGCATGTAGCCGAATCCGTACCTTTAATTTTTACATTTGGATTCCAATAGATGGTTGTCCGCATATCCGCTACATGCTGCAATGCCCTGCGCACAGAGTCAATTTCGTAGTGCGGCATATAGCACTCTGCCTTCCGTTGGTAGCCAAGCGGAACAAAAGTGTTTATATTTAATGGTTTACGTTCTCCAGGTCTATAAAACGGATTTGTTTGAATTACTAACACACCATTCTCGGCCCCATTACCCCAAAATATTTGCGCTTTAGGTGGTTTTATTAAAGATATACTTTTCAAATGTTTCGGATTTAAATTACGTACCATTCCCATATCGTCAGTAACAAATCCATCCAATGCAACCAATATTTTTTTATTAAAGCATTGTACTTCATCATCATAAAAGGTTACACCTGGAAATTCCTGTAATAAAAAAGTCATATCCGCTGGTTCAAAGTTAGCCATCCTAGCAGAATCTAACATATAGTCGGCCAGTGTCTCTTCAATAGTTGTTCTCTTTGTAATTCTTCGCGATTTAACCAATGCTTCATCAAGAATACGCACTTTAATACCATTGTCATAATAGTAATCCTTCTGAAAACGTGCAAAGAAATTATCCTCTTTCTTTTTAATCTCACCTCCATATGGAAAACGAAATTCCGATGACAAATAGGGCTCAGACTCAACAGTAACCTCTACATTACGGCGTCCTTTCTGATTTTGTCCTTGAATAACAAAATGTGTATTTTCAGGGAAAGTAACATCGTCTATTATGAATCGGCCCTCCTTATCTGCCTTAGTTAATCGTATAATCCCATTCGTTGATAGTAACGTTAATCCTGCAGCAGCAGCATTCTGCCCTCGCAAATTATTTACACGTCCCTCAACACTTTGTCCTCGCTCCAAGTAAAAAGGCATAGCCGGATAATTACCTTTTACAACCTCCGAGACATTAAAACGTCGCCAACCTTGCGTACGCATTAACAAATCTAATTTTATTATGTTCGATGGTGAAACGGACTGGAAATAATAGGCCGGATCTTCAATATATCCCCGCAACTCGGAAGTAAGCAAAAGATTAGTAAGAATATTACCCGCAAGCGTATCTCGCTCGCATTTACTGGCATCAGTAACCGCTACGGAAAAGGAGCCACTTATTTTTTCATCTTGTATTAAGCCAAGTAATAAGTTAACATTTCCACGACGTCTCGGTTTACCATTGGTACTGACATCTAAAACATTTTTAGGAGTGTGACGCACAAAACACATACGTTCGCTGTACACCTGTCCTAAATGATCCAGCAACACAAAATGCAAAACACCCTCTGGTAACTCATTTACACCCATTGCTGCAATATTGCTCATTGACATCTTATTACAAAATAACGGAACACCTCGCATATGCGCCAGTACGTAATATTCCTTGCTTGAATCTAATGTACCAGACGACAAAACTTTATAACCTATATTCCGTGAGGATACCATTACTTTTAGTGCTAACTGATTAGTAACCGGCTCCGGAAGTATAAACTCTTTTTCCACACCATTTTCCAGCTTTACTTTTGCCTTATAAGTTTCACCAAGTTGTGGCGTAAGTTCAATGGCTCCCATCCCCTTACATATAGTAGACATTGGCATTAGAAATTCGCCTCTATTATTTTCAATATAGCCGCTCACCTCCCTTGACAATCCATCCTTACCTAAAACTTTAAAGGCTACGGTTTGTGTACAACCGGCAAGTAGTGCTCCTCCCTCCGGGAAGAAATCTACATGAAATTCATCCTCATCTTCCGGAATATGTAGATATCCTTCATAATCAAATGGTGCGGTACTATCAAAAACATATTTAAATTGTTTTCCCTTATCGCTACTTTCAATAGGAATCTTAATTTGTCCGTCTTGATCTGTACGTACATAGCGTTTGCGTTTTCCATTATCGTAACTCAAATTGAGCTTTGTATATGGTTCCTTGCTAAAGCTTGTAAAAGTAACTACCAAATTCCCCTCATTGTCATACGCTGATTTTACTTGCACTTTCGAGTCATGGGCATTGACTACGTGTATCTTTTTTCTAAATATAAAATCATCCCCCGTATTTTGCATCCACCATGAAAAAGCACGAAGAGTGTAGCCACCCTGGCGCAAACTCTTATCCAATGGAATATAACCGGCAAAAACGGAATCGCGCCACGCTAACTTTATTCGCGTTATTAAACTATCCTCAGCTGTACGTAACTCTGTATATACAAACCTACTCATGTCCGATTCCTTATGTGTATGTGCATTCACTAAAAATGCTCTAAACCAAATACTATCACCTGCTTCATAGTGATCCCTATCGGTGTGTAAATACACTTTCTCTTGCGGAAAACGAGAAGGATATCCAACTAATTGATTTTGTATGTGCTGGCGGGTTGTATCTATTTGTGAATAGCCAATAAAGACATAGCCCCATAACAACAGGAAGGTTGTAAATAACTTTTTAATCATTGGTAGTAGTGTAGTATAGTTTATTAGTAATTCTTTCAAATTTATAAATTTTTTACATCATATTGCTTAATTTATAGTAAAAAACGAAAACAAATTAACTAATACATATCTGTATCTCCATACTTTACTAACAGTCTCTTAACTATACAACCATAGTAAAGATCTTGTCACAAAAATTTCTTCTATTCAATCAGCCTCTCGCTTTTTAACAAGAAACATTATACTATTTACAGTCTAGAAATAAACCAATCTCATGAATGTACCTATTCATTACTTTCCAATAAATTGCAAATTATTGACTCCTTCTTCTATACTTCTTACCATTTCATTCAGGTTTCA
>JBOGCH010000023.1:0-1760 GCA_051656645.1 Marinifilaceae bacterium | reverse complement strand
TGATATAATCCTTTCAGATCACTCCCTTCCGATAGCACCTTATTAGTCGCGAATCGGGGGGTATTGACTATTGGAATTCCTTCGGGATAAGATATTGTTGCAGAGAGGCTTTCTTGCAGAAAGCTCTTAGGTACAACCCGACTAATTATGGGACAAAAGTTTGCAACCTTGCGCCAGAAAAGGGTCATCCGAATTTTACTGTTCAGATAATTTTCTAATAATGTATGCCCATAGCATTAAGTTAATAGGCATAGTTTCATTTGGCATATATGAGCGAAATTCGCCAAAACGGTTTCCTTTATTGTCCTTTACTACAAAATATGACAATCGTCCAAATGTAAAATCTACAGCGTTTGAACTCTTAATAATATTATCGGTGCTGTATTTTGACAAGTCAAAAGGAGCTATTTTTTTTAAGAGTTTCTTATCCCGCCTTGTTAATTTTATCAGTTTTTCTGCATTGCTAGTATTACCTAAACTATCCATTATAATGACATACTCTTTCAAAAAAGAATTTTCATTTAGAAGAACATAAAAATATCTATCTTCAATAGAATATAATAGTTTAGAACTTTGAATATTATCAAAATATGACAACACAATATCGGCCTTTGCTCGACTCACACTGTCAGCATATTCCAAATTTTGAGAGTAGCAATATTTTGATAATAAAAGCGACAATACAATAATGATATACCTCATAATAATTCATTTAGGGAAGAGCATAAGGATTAACTATTCTTGCTCCACCATGTTCAATTCTAAATATTGTTACTCTCATTACTCGCCGTATCAAATTGTCCACTCTAATTGCTCTTGTATTATTATCTAATGGTGTAGCTTTATTGGCACTTGCAACACCGTGCCCAACAACTTCGTGTCCTGTTGTTAGTGCTCTGCCTCCATCATGAACAACTCCTTTCCCCTCCATAATTACCGAATGAGAGCCTTTTTTAGTTGGAATATTTATTCCACCACCTGACACAGCATTCATAGTAGCACCTAGCATATTGGCACTTGGTATCATTGCATCGCCAACTCCCGCTTGTGTATTATTCAAATGAGTTTTAAATGCAGACGTTCCTTCTTTGGAGACAGCGCCATCGATAGAAACAAATTCTACTTTATGAATAGATTCAGAGTTAATCACTCCTACAACTTCATTAACTAATGCTTGCTCATCTGTACTTAATGTAACATCATCAAAAGCTGCTTTGATTGCTTCCATTGATATTGAATTGAATGTTGTTCCTTTTTTATCTAATGTAAACAAACCTCTAAATTCATTAAACTTTTCGTCTACAAACATTGTATTTAAATCCTGTTGTACTTTGAGAGCGTCGTCTTTTGATTATCCTACAACTTTCCTCCCATCCGGATCGACAAACATCACCGGATTCCCTGCACAATACGCATAAGGAGAAATGGAATAATACTTTTCGGGAAGCGGATCCATGGTTGTGAAACGAGAGAGGACTGGTTCGTAATACCTTGCTCCGTAATCGTACCAATCCAATCCGTGCATACGGATTAGCTCTTTGCCGTTGTATTTCGGACACTTAACTTATAGCCAGACAAATATAAGAAGTTGTTTTGATTTGCAATCTTTTAGATAGTAGTCTTCTCGTAGATATTCACAAACAACCACCTTCGGGGTTGTGGCTAAGTTAACATTACTTTCCACGGGTCGCCTCCCTTAATCGGTCGTCACCCGCGGTTACATACGAATTACACCTTCGGCGTAAAAGACAAATCACTAC
>JBOGCH010000022.1:0-105450 GCA_051656645.1 Marinifilaceae bacterium | reverse complement strand
TCTATAGCATGGAGGATCCACCTCTTCCCATTCCGAACAGAGAAGTTAAGCTCCATAGCGCCGATGGTACTGCCGCAAGGTGGGAGAGTAGGTCGACGCCGAATTAGCAAAGCCAGTGAAGAAATTCGCTGGCTTTTTTGTTGTGTCCATCTTTCACCTTGCGGCAGTACCATCGGCGCTACAATCACGACGCCGATGGTTTGTGTGCGTAGCATTGGCGCAAGGTTGGAGAGTAGGTCGACGCCGAATTTACAAAGCCAGTGAAGAAATTCGCTGGCTTTTTTGTTGTGTCCAGCTTTCACCTTGTGGCAGTACCATCGGCGCTATAATCACGCCGCCGATGGTTTGTGTGCGTAGCACTTGGCGCAAGGTGCCAAGGAGATACGATGTAGGTCGACGCCGAATTACTGCATGCAAGTTTCAACCTTCTTTTTGTTATATGTTGTGACGTATAATCACCTTGTGGCAGTACCATCGGTGCTATAATCACGCCACCGATGGTTTGTGTGCGAAGCACTTGGCCCAAGGTGCAAACGGTACATTGTAGGTTGATATCGAATTAGTGTGAGTATTGAAGGGTATGTTTTGAGTCTTTTGTTAATGTAAGTATTTTACTTTAGAGGTATTGTTGTTAGGCTACGCTAATGACACAATATAGTAATAATGATATCTTGCTCTAGCCCGAATCATGGAGTAGTACATGCGTGCCAATTATTTGAAATGAATTTGTGCAGTTGTAGTGCGTTAGTTTATTAATTGTTCAAGACGGGATATGTAATTTGTCCTGTTCGTAGTTTAATTTTCAATTATCATTGGAAAGATGATCGCGAGATTTACGCCTCTATGTAGCTAATGAGTGATACGATAATCAGTCCATCGTACTTGAAACCGAAGAAGGATAATCTTATTAGGTATGCTGTTTAATTATGAGTTGAACCACGTTTGTAATTATTTCCATTAAAATTACACCAACAGTATGTTGCCATGAACTTACGAAAATACTAAAAGTAGTTTTAATGCTGTCTGAGATTGTGATCATAATTATTCTAATTCGTGTCATGTATAATCTGATTATTGACTTCATGTAACCTATTTTACTAATATTAGTCAATTAGTAAATTAGTAATAATACAATCATAGAAGTTTTCTGATAGGTATACAACTTGTAATGTTCTTTATTTGTCATTATAACAAATAGCTAATGATGTACTAATAATAGTACTATAGTTAATAATAGGTACATACATTGCCTATAATTGTTGAAGGCGTAATCCTCAACATTATGGATAAATATTTAATGGTCAATTTTACTTTATACTAAAATACTAATCCACGAAATTTAGTAGTTTAGTTATAATGATGTCGATATATGTACACAATGGATATAGCAGACTGTGACGCAGGATTAAACATAGATAATAGCTACCTTGGGTGTAGGATATCTTAGTTTGAGAATTTTCAGGGGAATACAGTGATGGTAGTCAATGGAAATAACTTTTTTACTAATCTACTACAATTAGTAAAAAAGGTGTCGTAAACCATAAACAATAATGTGTATTTGATTTGAGTATGAGATGCATTTTAAGGTCTGGAATGCTACGTTCTATCTTTGATATTGAGATAATATCATCTGTCGAATGTGAAAACAATCTTTCTGTACTTTAACGGTCTCTTCATGTACTGCATGACATTACGTTTACAATCGTACTTTTATAGTGTATCTTATTAGAGAAATGAGAACAAATAATTGAAATTAGGATACAAATCAATGATGAGAAATCAGAAAATATTGTGGCACTACAACGAGGTAGTTCAATTTTTAATTGCATCGTACATCTCTTCTGGTTAGCTAAATTATATGTATAGTTCCACTAAGTATTAGGTAGTTGGGTAACCGCTGTAACTACTTTTCTTTTGTTAGAAATTATGCACAAAAAAAGCGTGTTACTAAAAGTAACACGCTCTGTGAACACGAAGGGAGTCGAACCCCTAACCTCCTGGGCCGTAACCAGGTGCTCTATCCAATTAAGCTACGCGTCCATTATTTCTCTTTTGCTCTGCAAAGGTAGTGTATTTGCTTGGAATGTGCAAATAAAAATGGGATATTTTTCAATAAAAAATATCCCATTTTAGCTTATTCATTGCCTTTCACTGCTTTATCCTTTCGAGGCGAACGTTTAAAGTTTCTATTTTTATCTTTATTATATGGTCTCCGTCCGCGTTTTTCAAATTGTTCCGGATTATACTCTGGGCCGGAGCCTATAGAAGTTGGCATTGGAATTTTATAAATAGTTTTCTCTAAGAATGTCTCTATTTTATGAAATTTTCCCTGCTCAGCTTCACTGACAAATGTAATGGCTACTCCGTCAGTGTTGGCACGTGCAGTACGTCCAATACGGTGAATGTAGTCCTCCGGATCATGAGGAACATCGTAGTTTAGTACTAAACCAATATCCTCAATATCTATACCGCGTGCCACGATGTCTGTGGCAACTAGAATGTTTATTTTGTTGTTTTTAAAATCTAGCATTACTTTCTCTCTTTCTTCTTGTGAAAGATCAGAGTGCATAGCTGCAACGTTAAGTTTAAGACGCTTCAATGAATGAGCTAAGTCCTTAACTTTTTGTTTTGAAGAAGAGAAGATGATAACCTTTTTGTTGACCGGCTTAGAAAACAGAGACTTGATAATCTCCATTTTTTGTGTTTCGTAGCAAACGTATGCCGACTGTAGAATTGCCTCGTTGGGTTTAGATATAGCAATGTTTACTTCTTCTGGATTATGAAGAATTTTTTTTGCCATTTCTCTAATTTTAGGAGGTAATGTTGCAGAGAACATAATTGTTTGGCGCGACTCAGGTGTTTTATTTACAATTTGCATTATATCGTCATAAAATCCCATGTCGAGCATTCGGTCGGCTTCGTCAAGAATAAAATATTCTACATGAGATAGATCGATATCACTGTGCGATATATGCGAAATTAAACGTCCCGGTGTGGCAATAACAATATCTGCACCATTGCGTAGACCACGTTTTTGCTGTTCCCAGTTGTCACCATCTCCGCCACCATATACAACAGCAGTAGATACAGGCAAAAAATAGGAAAATCCCATGAATTGCATATCAATTTGTTGGGCCAACTCACGTGTTGGAACCATGATTACTGCTTTTATTTTATTATTATGATTCGGACTAAGTGTTAATCTATTTAGCAATGGTAGTGAGTAAGCTGCTGTTTTCCCTGTACCGGTTTGCGCGCATGCAATTATATCTTTACCTTCCAAAATTACTGGAATGGTCAATTCTTGTACGGGAGTCATATCTTGGAAATTCATTGCTTCAATTCCCTGCAGCACTCCTTCGTCTAATTTAAGTTCGTCAAATCTCATTGTGTCTTAATTATTTGCCCCGCCCATTATACGGGAACTCTATACGCAAAGGTAACTATATTCCTGAAATAATAAAAATGGTTACACTATCTGATTTTACTTAGTTCATAAAGAGTAGTTTGTTATTTTATAAATGTGTCTTCATGCTGAAATGAAAAATGAGAATACATATTTCTAGTAGTAAATGAATATACATAATTAAACATTAAAGAAATGTATATATTAGTAATGTATTATATTTTTATAATATTTGCATATATTTTGTAAATGTGCGATAGTAATTCAAAAGAGCATCAATATTGCGTGGTATGATATTAAAAAATAAGAGCGAGGTAGAGTATTTGGTATATAAATTTGTGAATGGTGATGTTAGTGCTTTTAAATATTACTATGAATTGTATTATCATGCCCTTTTGTTGTTTATAACCAAAATATTGAAAGATGAATTTCTAGCGCGCGATATTTTACAAGAGGTTTTTCTTGAACTGTGGAAAACGCGTAGTTCAATCACATCACAGCAGCATATGCGTATGTATATATACCAAGTGGCACGCCATCGTTGTATTAATTATTTAAAGACTCTTAAGCATTTTGATAAATATGCGGCGGAATATATTTACGTAAATGATGAAGAAAATATGAACCATGCGATTGTGGAAGAAGAAGTGCATCGGATGGTTATTGCAGAAATAGAGTCTCTTGCAGAGGAGCAACGACGAGTTGTTTTAATGCACTTAGAAGGTAAAGATAATATAGAGATAGCACGATTAATGAATGTTTCTGTAAATACGGTGAAAACGCACAAAAGTAGAGCCCGCAAAAAATTGAGACTGCGTTTAGGTGAATTATTAGTGCTCAAAATGTTTATAGGTCTGTGATGGTGGATAAATAAAAGATAATATGTAAAATAATTTTCATTTTTTATAAATAGAGTGTCATCCTCATTAGTGTTTAAAATGTATTAGTATAAAACGAATATATATGAACCTAGAGGAAAATACTGAGAAGCTAATAGATAAGCTTTATTTACATATAATTGGAGAGTTAACAGAGGTTGAAGAAAATGAACTTCAAGAATGGATAAGTGCTACTCCAGAAAATAAGTCCTTATACACTAGGGTTGTCAATAATGATAGTATATATCATAAATATATTTCCAAGAGTAAGCAAAAAATGGCGGATGATTGGGATGTAATTGTTCCTAATTTAGAGATAAAACCTAGAAGAGCGATAACTAAAATATTATTTAAATACGTTGCGGCAATTTGTTTCATATCAGTAGCTATATGGGGGATATATACGAATCTTGACAATGGTAAAAATCTAAATATACCAAGTAGTAATGATGAATGTATTACTGCCTTTACAACCAATACACCATATTTAGAATTAGCGCAAGGTGCACGAATAAGCTTAGGCATTAAGGATACAACATACGAAACGAATATTCATGGGAATATAGTAAAAGAGGCACAAGATGGATTACATATAATATTAGATGATACTCAAACTACTGTTGACGAAGATTTTAATAGATTAGTAGTTCCTCGTGGCGGAGAGTATAAATTAACATTATCTGATGGAACAGTTGTTTGGCTTAATTCTGAGTCAGTTCTTGAATTTCCACTTGTATTCACTAAAGATACAAGGCGTGTTCGATTAACCGGGGAAGCGATATTTGATGTTCATAGGAATGAAAATGTGCCTTTTGTTGTAGAAATGGAGAATATGAATGTTAAGGTAATGGGAACTTCTTTTAATATCTCAACACATGATAATATTGTACGAACAACACTGATAAGTGGAAGAGTTGAGATAGAAACTTATGATGAAAAACTAATATTAATTCCCGGCCAACAAGCAAAACTCGAAACAGGAACTTTAAGTGTTGATAATGTTGATGTTGATGAGCATATTGCATGGAGAGATGGACGCTTTATTTTTAGGTCGAAGCCACTAAAAGAGGTACTCTCTATTTTATCGAGATGGTATGATCTAGATTTTATACTCATTGATGAGAGTATAGAAAAATTGCATTTTACTGGGAATATACCTCGGCATGCGTCCATAGAAGATGTACTGAAGCTAATTGAGTGCACTAATTTGATAAAATTCAGTATAGCTGAAAATGAGATTTGCGTTTCCAAGCAATAAAAAGTTTTGATAAATGTCTAACCCAAATAATATAATTATGCGAACTGTAACAAGATGTAGATCATATCGATCTGACTTTTTGAGCAAATGCTTAAAAACATTGATAATGCTGCTATGGGCATCAATGTTAAATACGCAGATAGCTCTGGCAAACTCTAGTCTAAAACTAGAACGGGTAACTATTCATGTTGAGAATCAAGGAGTAGCCGGAATTTTAAAACTTATAGAAAAACAGAGTAAGTATACTTTTCTGTATAATGATGAGCAAATTCATGCTTTAGGAAATAGAACAATTCAAGTCAATGAAACAGGTATCTCAACTATTCTTGATCAGTGTTTCAGTAACACAAGTCTTAAGTATCAATTAGTAGATAACGTAATTGTTATAAAAAGACAAGAGGAGAAAGCTGATAATGTAATGACAATAGAAGGTGTTGTTAAAGATGTTATGAAACAGGTTCTGCCTGGTGTTACTATTCAAATAAAGAATACAACGATAGGTGTAACATCAAATGTGGATGGAGAATTCAAATTGGCGGTACCACAAATGAAGGACATTGTCTTGGTATTTACATTTGTCGGAATGGAGCCGCAAGAGGTAATATATAAAGGTCAAAAGCATTTGAATATTGTAATGATAGAGAATGTTACTGAGATGGAAGAAGTGGTGGTAAAAGGTATATTTGAGAAAAAAATATCTAGTTATACGGGTTCGGCTGTTACGGCAACTGCCGAAGAAATGAAAAAGGTAGGTGCACTTAATATATTACAAACATTGAGTGCTATTGATCCATCAATTCGAATTGCAGATAATGTACAATTTGGTTCTGATCCTAATAAATTACCTGAGATTACTGTGCGTGGAGAGAATGGCTTTGATTTACGTTCAAGTTCTGATGCTGCTCAATTAAATCCTAATGCGCCTATATATGTACTTGACGGAATAGAGGTAACAGCTCGTCAAATTTATGACATGGATATAAATAGAGTAGAGTCCACAACTATTCTCAAAGATGCATCTGCAACTTCATTGTATGGATCACGTGGAGCTAACGGAGTAATCTTAATTACAACAAAGCGTCCATTAGCAGGAAAAATAAGAACAACATTCAATGCAAATTTTAATGTGTCTACACCTGACTTAAGAGATTATGACTTAATGAATGGTAGAGAGAAACTTGAGTTTGAACGCCTTGCTGGAATCTGGGAATCGGATGATAGACAGGAACAAGAATATCGTAATCGCAAGTATAATGAACGTTTAAAGGATGTTGAAAGAGGTGTGGATACTTATTGGCTGTCAGCACCCTTGCAAACTAGTGTAAACCAACGTTATTCTCTTTCATTCGAAGGGGGAGGAGCTGAATTTCGTTATGGTATAGACTTAAGATATGATACAGATAAAGGAGTCATGAAACAATCTGGACGTGACCGTTTAGGACTAAGCGTAAACTTCAATTATAACATAGGAAAAAAATTATATATCAATAACATTCTTAGCACTGAGCAGATCAAAGAAAAGAACTCCCCTTATGGCGTTTTTTCAACCTATGCAGCACTAAATCCTTGTGATAGGATTTATGATGACAATGGAAATATGATTGCAGAATACTATGGTGGACAAGCGAACCCTTTAATTAATCCTACATTGCCAAACTTTAATAGAGGAGAAAATACAATGATTCAGGATAGATTTAGTGCTGATTGGTGGATTACTGAAGGAATACGTTTACGTGGAAATGTTTCTTATACAAAGAATTTGTATGATAAAGAGGTTTATCTATCGCCGGGTTCTGTTGAATTTCGTTCTGAGAAAGAAGACACAAAGAGAGGTAGTTATTCGGAGGACAAGTCGAAGGATCATAAAATCGATGGTAGTGTTACATTACAATTATCCCGCACATTTGCCCAATTACATTCAGTGAATCTTGGTTTAGGAGCCAATATGATGATTAATGAACTTAAAGGTTCTGGTTTTACAGCTACCGGTTTTGTCGATGATTATATCGATTTTATAGGTGCTGCTACACAGTTTGCAGAGAAGAGTACGCCTCGTGGAGTTTTTGATAAATCGAAGCTAGCAGGTTTCTTTGCTAATTTAAACTATGGTTATGATAATCGTTATTTTATTGACGGTTCATTCCGTACCGATGGTTCAAGTAAGTTTGGCAAAGACTCCCGTTTTGCTCCCTTCTGGTCATTAGGAGTTGCTTGGAATATTCATAATGAGCATTTTCTACAAGGAAATGATGATTTCAGTTTAAAATTACGTGGTTCCGTAGGTAGTACGGGGAGTGTAGAATTCTCATCCGATCAAGCATTAACAGTATATTATTATAACTTCTCTAATGAGTATAATGGAATATATGGTGCAGCTCTTAATGGATATGGAAATCCTAACTTAAAATGGCAAAATACAATTGCTTATAATGCGGGTATAGACTTAACAATCTTAAAAAACAGAATTCAGCTATTCTTTGATATTTATAGTAAAACCACTGATAATCTTTTAATGCCAGTTGATGTTGCTCCTTCATCGGGATTTAGTTCTTATCAGGAAAATGTGGGGAAATCGAGAAATAATGGATGGGATGGACGCTTAAGAATAACATGGATAGAGAACAAGAAACATAGAATTAACTGGAGCACCACATTAGCAATGTTCCATAATACCAATAAGATTGTAAAACTTTCCAATACCGTACAAAAATTAAATGAAAATGCATTAAATCCGGATTATAATAAAGGAAAGGATATACTACGTCAATATGCAGAAGGTCGTTCACAATCAGCATTAATGCTTGTGGAGTCGGCAGGAATAGACCCAAAAACTGGACAAGAGGTATTCTATAAACTGGATGGTACAAAAACTTTTGATTATGATCCAACAGATAAGATAATAGTTGGAGATATGTTACCTAAAGCTGAAGGTAATATTTCAAGTAATTTTAATTGGGGAGGTTTTAACCTTTATCTTCTGTTTAATTACAAGTGGGGTGGCAAAATATATAATGGAACCTTAGCAACGAAAGTAGAGGGAGCAAATCCATACGCAAATGCAGACCGGAGAGCCTTAAATGAAAGATGGAAGAATGAAGGTGATGACGTATTCTTTAAAAGTATAAGAGATCGACGCACTCCCTTTCAAACAACTCGTTTCACGTTTGATGACAATTTATTTTCGCTCCAAACAGTCACAGCATCTTATGATTTGCCATTAAAAATGGCTCAAACAATTGGTGCTGACCGATTAAAAGTAAATTTCTCGACAACCGACTTGTTTCGTCTTTCTACAATAAAGCAAGAGCGAGGGCTAAGTTATCCCTTTGCTCGCACCTATACTGCAGGACTAAGTGTAACATTTTAATATCGAAATAAATGAAAATTAGAAATATAATACAACATACTATCGTAGCTTTATTATGTTTATCATGGAGCTCGTGTAATTCATGGTTAGATGTTGAACTTGTAAATAGAGTTGAAGAAAGTGAGTTATTTAGTCGTGCATCGGGCTTCTATAAGGCGTTGGCAGGCGTTTATGCCGATTTATCAAGTTCAACTTTGTACGGATACGAATTATCTTATGGTTCTTTGGATGTCATGGGACAACTTTATGATTATAGTCGATTGCCTGTAGAGTTTACTGAAACAAAAGATTTAAACTTTTTAAATCAATCATTTAGAAATAATGTAGTGGATGCATGGTGGAAGAGAATATACTATAATATAGAATCGTTGAACAATATTCTTTTGTGGAGTGAGAAAAATGCATCGTTATTAACAACAGAGGAGTTACATTTAATTCGCGGTGAAGCACTGGGATTACGCTCGTATTTGTTTTTCGATTTAATACGTCTCTTTGCCCCCGATGTGAAAAACGATGGCAATGCTAAACGCGTGCCTTATAATATAAAGTTTGGAGTCACATTACCAGATCTCTATACGACATCGGAAACACTAGATTTAATACTTAAAGATTTACTGGAGGCTGAGGAATATCTTAAAAATGACCCAATAATCGGACAAAACATTGCTACCATGAAGGATGAATCTGCGCCCTTTAGGAATCTGGCCGATAAGTATGTAGCAAGAATTAATTATTATGGAGTTAAGGCTATCATGGCGCGTATTTATTTAGCTAAAGGTGATAACTACAACGCTAGAATCAAGGCTCAAGAAGTTATTGATTCAAAATGTTTTGCAATATTCGATAGGACAAAGTTAGCCCAACAAAGTAATAATGACCTAAAAGATATGTTATTATCTGATGAGCATATCTTTTCACTTCGAAATAAAGGAATATCAGAAAAAGCTTATTCAATGCTATTAAAGGAGAGTGATAACACGCGCGATGTACCACTACCTTTCACTATAACGTACGCAACGAACTATGATCTTCCTTCCACAGATATTCGTTGGATGGAGTGGTTTACTGTTGGGAATTTAAGTACAAGAATGAAAAAATATTATGCAAGTAAGGACAATTCCAAGAATTATTTTTCTAAAATTCCACTTATACGTTTGTCTGAAATGTATATGATATTAGCAGAAACGTATTTAAATGGTGATACAGAAAAAGGAAAGGAATACCTAAGCATAATAAGAAAAGCACGGATTGGAGATAGTGCAGAAACTCCAATATTTTCAGTGTCTGAATATATCAAAGAAATGCGTAGAGAGTTTCCAGGTGAGGGACAACTATTTTTTATGTATAAAAGGCTTAATCATGACATTCTACGTGATGGTGTAGCTACTGCAATCCCTGCTAGTAATCAAACCTTTGTTTTACCAATACCTCTTTCGGAGATTGAAAATGGTAATATCCAACAATAATAAAGCAATATCATTTTATGAAAAAATTAGATATGAATAAAATACACCTTCTTTTTATATTTCTTCTTATAGTACTAAGCTGTAGTGAACAAGCTGTTGACACAGCTTTTGAAGAAACAGATGGAATATATTTCTCAGGAAATATGACTAGCGGGATTTTTAGTCCAGTGGATTCATTAAAGTTTTCACTCGGATTACGTCCTAAAGAAATAGTGTTTGATACTGTTAGACTAAGTGTTACTTATATTGGTCGTCAGGCTCCTCATGACAGACATTTTAAAGTTGAAGTAGTTGAAGCAAATAAAAAAGGCAATCTAAAAACGTCAATGATTAAAGGAAAGCATTATTTACCGTTAGCGGATTCATTTATAATGCCAGCAAATTCATATATTACAGATATAGACATTATTATTGATCGCTCTAACTTTAGTACAAGCTTTCGGAAAGCAGAAGAGCATACGTTAGTACTTCGTTTGGGAGCAAGTGACGATTTTAGCATTGGAATTGAAGCTGCCCAAGAAATCATGATTAGAGTTGATAATTATATGTCTGAGCCTTCTTGGTGGGATTTGGAAAATGTACCAAGTATGCAAAAGAAATTAGGATTTTATCATCCCGAAAAATGGAAGGCTCTCATGTTTGTCGACGCAAGATTTAATGATCCGTACAAATTAGGATTTGAATTAAACAACGGAGCCATAATTCATACAAAGGTTGAAATTGCTAGGAAGTTAGATCCTTGGTGGCCTAAAGTTGACGAGGAAACAGGTGAATTAGTCTATTTTGATAGAATAGAACAACCAACTGATCTAGAAGAAAATGAAAATCAATAAAATACATCGTTTATGAATACAATAAAATCTTATATACTTCCTCTTTGCATATTATTGGGGTTACACTCATGTTATGAGGATTTGGGCAATTACACTTATACAGATATCAATGAAATTGTAATTGATAGTATACGCCCTTTCTACGTAGTTGACCAGTATGATTCGTTATATATAAGTCCGGTATTAAATGGGACGCAATATAATGATATTGATGCTTTTAATTACACATGGGAAATGGATAATAAAGTGATATCTAATAACTTTAAATTAGAGTATAAGGTAACAAATGGTCCAGGCGAAAAATATTGTCGATTTATTATTGAGGATAAACAGACGGGGATAAAAGAATATGCTTACTTCAATACTAGTGTTGTTAGTGCAACAGCAGTGGATGGTATCTTGTTGTTGTCTAATTACAAGAATCACTCAGAGCTTTCGTTTAAAAGAATTGATAGGGAAAATGCCAATTTTAAGGTGAATTTTTATTATGAAATTAATAATCAATATTTAGGGATAAATCCTCAAAAATTTATTCAACACTTTAACTATAATAAAAGCGATGCAGCCGATAACTATGGACTGCAAATAGTATCGGATAAACAAGTAAAAAGAGTAAGTCATATAACATTAACAGAGGATTCGGTTTACTCAATTTATGACAAGCACTATTTTAAGTCAATACTCCCTGCAAGTCCTGCTTATCCTGAATTTGTAGATTTTACGGTGGACAATCTCAGCTCCAATATTGTGACATGGATGTACTTCTTTGGAGATCCAATGAATCGTGATGTTAATAATATATTTATGGTTGGAGGTAAATACTATATGACGCAGGAAGCGACAATAATCGAAGGCGTCAATAAACTTTCTTATGAGCGAACGACTGAGAACGGTGGAGAGTTGGCGCCCTTATGGTGTTCTGTTAGTTATACTAAAAATACAACTAACGATTTCTTTGTTCAAAATACAGGCTATAATATTAGCGATTATATTATTGTGTATGATAAGACCGAACAAAAGTTTGCTTATGGTTTACATGAAGGAAATATACCGTTTACATACATACAAGAATTTGTAGATTATGATTTTGAAGGTTATATTCCAGTATTTGCAACTCCAACTCGTAATCAGAATAATCCTATTTTCATAATGAGTAATGGAATAGATTATAGAAGTATAACATTGCAGGCTCCTGAGAGAAAGTCACAAGAATATGACGAAGAGAAGGGAACGGGTGTAAAATTTGAGGTAATTGCCGATATTGTAATTCCAAGTGGGAATATTACCGAGTCAACTGATTTTGAATATTATATTATTGATGAGGACCTGTATTTTACAACCGATAATGCATTTTATTCTGTCAATATTCAAGGCCTAAAGGATGGGCGTTGGGAAGCTAAAGAATTATTCCGATTAACAGATTATGGATATGATAATCGGTCTACTATAAATTGCTTCAGCTTTGCTCGTTCAGGTAAACATGTCATTTTCGGTATTGCTCGTGATGGAAAACGAAAAGATATTTCATCAGATGAACTAAATGGTGATGTATTACTGTTTAATATAAATAAAAGTAATAATAGTATTGTTTTAAAATCGAAATATGAAAAAGTTGGCGGAACGCCCGTTGATATTATGATAAAACATCTCACTCATTTCCGTGAGGGATATGATCATAATGGAAACTTTCGAGATTATTTATAACAGACACAGTATTTATAAAATCCTTGCTTAATGGTAGTTTACCATTAAGTTAGGAATTCAAACACAGTATTATGAAGTATATATTTTTTGTATTATCATTATTTATTTGCCATCTGTTAAATGGACAAACTGGTGGTGTGGATTTTCGCAACATAACTTTTGAGCAAGCGTGCAAAGATGCGACAAAGGAAAAGAAATTAATATTTATGGATTTTCAAACAGTTTGGTGTGGTCCATGTAAAATGATGAAAAAAGAGGTCTTCCCCAACCCCGACGTTGCAAAGTATATGAACACGAATTTTGTATCAATGCTAATTGATGCAGAGCAAAGTGAGGGGAAAGAATTAGCAAAGAAATATGAAATTATGGGATATCCCACTTTTATTGTAACGGATAATAAAGGCACTGAACTATATCGGCATTCCGGTTTCCAAGATGCTTTACAATTTGTGGATCGTATTAAAAAAGGGGTAGATAAAAATTGGAGTATTGAAAATGTCGCTTTGCGATATGAAAATGGAGAGCGTACTCCGGAGTTAGTGCAAGAGTATATACAAAATCTTTTAAATGAAAAGAATAAAACAGAAGCAACTCAGGTGGTCAATGCCTATTTTGAAAAGCTCTCAAAGAAAAAACGCAGAAATCCGGAGAATTTCTTTATATATGAAAAATTCACATCAAGGATAAACGACGATAAGGCACAATATGTATATAATAACTATACATTATTTCTTAAATCAATAAATCCACAGCGCGTCAATGCACTTCTTTATAATTGGTTTCGTGAAGAAGTATTGTTATATACCTCGCTAAGAACTTATGATAAACAAACACAAGCTAATTATAACGTCTTAAAGAATAATATTCAGTCCATAGGTTTAGATTCAATAGGAAGTATTAATGCTTTACTAAATATAGCTCATCAATCCGTAACAAATGGAATTATGGGATATTTACAAGGTTATAAAGATAACTTTGAACTATTAGAAGGGCGTGACCATTTTATAATGATGCAACAATTTGATTTGTTAGTTGGTTATGAGCCATCTGCAAAAGAGTTGGCTGTTGAGCTGCTTAAACATTTTCTTGCAAACTACACGGATGTAATTTCACAGATGTTGATGAAAGATAGATTATATATGCTTGAGGGTAAGGATAGATTTACGTTAAATGCGCAAATAGACGGGCTTGTTCGTGGCGAAGCAGTGGTTGAATGGGAAGAAAAAGGTACAGTGAGTTTGGAGAAATTCTTTTTTAATCATGGAAGACTACAATTTACTGTTGCAATCCATGAGGCCGTTAATGCAAAATTAAGTATCATTTCTGCAGAAAGTGGAGAACAAAGTGTAAATACAATACCTTTAACTTTAACCCCTAATCAACAGACGTCGCTTAAAGTTCAATATAGTAATAATCGAATAAAGCAACTAGATTAAATAATTCAATACCTGTTAATCAAAGCTCCCGTATTCTATGGTAAAGATACGGGAGTTTTCTTATTGTTACATCTAGGTTCGCTATTCATATCAGAATAGTAGTAACCTCTCCCATTTTCTGTATTTTTTCATATCTTTGAATTTAGTTACTCATCTACTCATCACATGTGCTTTTGTTGCGTATGTATGGTTGGGTATTTTTATAAAATATAGAATTCAATGGAGGAAAAAATACGTATTGATAAATGGATGTGGGCAGTGCGTTTATTTAAAACTCGTACGCTTGCTGCCGAGGAATGTGGTAAAAACCATGTTATGATAAATGGGCAAAATGTGAAAGCTTCCAAGGAGGTAAAAGTTGGGGATGTAGTACAAATTAAGCGTCCTCCCATTATCTACCATTATTTGGTTAAGCAAATTACGGGAAAACGCATGTCGGCTCAGCTAGCTGTAGGTTTTGTTGAGAATGTAACGCCACAGGAACAATTGGATATGCTAGCATCAACAAAACAGTATGGTTTTGAGATAAGAGATAGGGGTGTTGGTAGACCAACTAAAAAGGACAGACGCTCAATAGAGAAGTTTAAGAGTTTTGATGATGAAGAGGTTGACGAATTAAATTAAATATTATGTTACTTGCAAGACAATATAAAGAGAATAATTTAGCCGAGTATATCCTATATATGTGGCAGTTAGAAGACATGTTCCGCGCATTTGGGTTGGATATGCAGCGCATAGATGAGAGTGTAGTAAGTCGTTTTGATGTTGACCCAGAAAAACGTAAGGAGATACACGATTGGTATGAGAATTTGGTGGAGATGATGAAAAATGAAAAGATTGAGAAATCGGGTCATCTTCAAGTTGTAAAGAATAGTGTGAATGAGCTAACGGATATGCACTTTTACTTACTTCATACGGTACATGATCCTCAATACCACCAATTGGTAACAATGGCGTTACATAATTTTATTGACTTCCGTAAGCATGCCGGCGTAGCTGACGAGGTATCGGACGTTGAGTTAGCCCTAAATGCTTTATATGGAACATTGATGTTACGACTAAAGGGAGAACAGATAGGCGAGGAAACTGTCCGCGCAATGGAGAGTTTTAGTAAAGTGATTGGCTATCTTGCAGCTAAATATAAACAAATGGAGGAGGATGAGCGTAAGGACAGATAAATACTAACAATGTACTTATGAAATATATTATACTAGCCCTATTGACATTTTTGTTGACTGATGTTTATGCTTTTACTAGCAGTAAAAAATTTGCGACGACAATTTCAGCAAAAGGAATAAAAGAGTTCGTGGTTGATAATAAATATGGCAATATTACGATAAAACAAACGCGTAATGCCGATATTATTGTTGAGGCCACAATGAGTGTTGAAGCCAAAACACAAGCCAAGGCCGATGAAACGGTTGAATTTATTGCTGTTGAAACTACAACAATGGCCGATGTAGTAAGTACTAAAACTTCCTACGGTAAAAATATGGATTTACGTCAGGTCTTTACTTCGGTAAGTGTTTTTGTAAATTATACTATTCAACTACCTGAAAACATAATGTTAAGGGTAATTAATTCCCGTGGTAATGTATCTATGCCTTTATTTAAAGGAAATGCTAACATGAACTTAACCGGAGGTAGTTTAAATATAGGAGAGCAAATGCAGGGAGAACTGTATTTAATTCTTGAGGATATTGACGCCAGCATAAAGAAAGCAGATATAATAACAATGACAACAGCTACAGGAAGTATAAATATTGGCGAAATTAATACAGCCTCTCTTACAACCTCAATGACCAATTGTACAGTAAGCGAGGCCGATAAACTAAATCTAAGTGTTTCGGGTGGCAACGTACAGATTAAAGAGGTTGAGAACTTATTTGGTTCTGCTTCCACTGCAAAAATTACAGTGAATGCACTTACGGATAATTTAAATATGCAAGTAAAATGGGGAAGTCTTAATGTAGGTGGTATTCATAGCGATTTTGAAAAAATTAATATCGATGCCAACTTCTGTAAAGTAGGACTAACCTTTATGGTCGATGCCGGTTATAATTTAGAGTTAAACTATAACAAAGCGGTAAAATTGGATTTACCACCTAGTGTAGTATTAGACAATAAACCAACCGACAGAAAGTCTCGCACAAAAGGTACTGCATTTGTTGGTAACAAAAAACGCAATGGACAAGTGGTGCTGGAATTAACCAATGGCACACTCTACATACAGTAATAAAAATAGCCTCTCAAACTGATTCAAATCAGATGAGAGGCTATTTTTATATCATATAACTGCTACCGGCTAATCAACACGTGTAATACAAGCTCCAATCGCATTAAGCTTAGCATCAATGTTTTCATATCCGCGGTCAATTTGGTCTATATTTTCAATAGTACTTACTCCGTCTGCCGACAGGGCCGCAATAAGCAATGCAATACCCGCACGTATATCCGGCGATGACATTTTAGTAGCACGCAACTGACTTTCGTGATTTTGTCCTATTACCGTTGCGCGGTGTGGATCACATAGAATAATCTTAGCACCCATGTCAATTAGTTTATCAACAAAGAATAGACGGCTTTCAAACATTTTTTGGTGAATAAGTACGCTTCCTTTTGCTTGAGTAGCTACCACGAGGAATACACTTAACAAATCGGGGGTTAGTCCCGGCCATGGTGCATCGGCAATGGTAAGTATAGAACCGTCAATGAAACTCTCAATCATGTAATGTTCCTGACGCGGAATATATAAATCGTCACCTCGTTCTTCAATGCGTATTCCTAGTCGGCGAAATGCATCAGGAATAAGCCCTAACTCCTCAATATGCACATCCTTAATTGTAATTTCAGAACGTGTCATTGCCGCAAGACCTATATAACTTCCAATTTCAATCATGTCCGGAAGACAACGATGTTCACACCCATGTAATTCCTCCACTCCTTCAATTGTAAGCAGATTCGATGCTATACCGGATATCCTTGCACCCATGTTGTTTAGCATTTTGCATAATTGCTGCACATAAGGCTCACAAGCGGCATTATAAATAGTGGTTATTCCTTTTGCTAGTACAGCGGCCATTATAATATTGGCAGTACCAGTCACCGATGCCTCGTCTAAAAGCATGTAAGTGCCGGTAAGCTGATCGGCCGATGCCTTGAAGTATCCTTCAATGCTATTGTATTCAAATGTGGCACCCAGTTTTTCAAAGCCTAAGAAGTGTGTGTCCAAGCGGCGACGCCCAATTTTGTCCCCTCCCGGTTTTGGAATAATACCCTTTCCAAAACGTGCCAATAATGGTCCTAAAATCATTATTGAACCTCGCAGACTTACAGCTTTCTGGTAAAAATCGACACTATCAAAATATTCATAGTTTATTTGATCCGCAACAAAGGAGTAGGCACCTTTGCCCAAACGGCTCACTTTTACACCCATTCCTTGAAGAAGCTCAATAAGTTTAAGCACATCCAGGATTTCAGGAATATTGGTAATTATTACTTTTTCTTTAGTCAATAGAGCGGCGCATATCACTTGCAGTGCCTCGTTTTTTGCTCCTTGTGGATTTAACTCGCCTTTAAGGCGTTTTCCTCCGGTAATCAGAAATTTACTCATAACGCGCAATGTTTAAGTTAAATAATAGTGGGTACCGGATAAATTTGGACACTTCCGGCTGATGTTATTTTACAAACATAAATAAATATTATTGTAATAACAATAACGAATCACAATGGATTTGTTATGATTAAGAAATAAATGGCCTAAAATAAGGTAGTAGGCTCTTTTACTCCTGTTAAGGGTTTCGACTAGGTTACGGCAAGGTTTCGACTAGGTTTCGACTACTATTGTGGTGGCATACTAGTAGAAACCTAGTCGTAACCTAGTCGATACCTAGTGGAAACCTACAGGAGGGCTTTGTGTTGACTTGAAGCGTTTTGAGATTATCATTTATACATTGCAAATGTGAGAACACGTTTTCTTTTGAGCAGTAGTCACCTAGTTGAGTTGGAGCAGTGGCCCATCTGTTGTTTGATATCGGTTAGTATAATAAAAAACGCGACTTCATTATAAAGTCGCGTTTTTTAAGCTTAGAGTTTCTCCGTCAAATACTCCGTAGGTAAAATGAGTAATCCAATCGCCTGTATTGAGATAAAATACATTAGGTTGTAACTCTATGTAGGCGGGCCAATGTCTGTGCCCAAAAATAAAATAGTCGTAATGTTGGTTTTGGAGTGTACGTAAACAGTATTGTACAATTTCTTCCTTATCGGCTGTGCGTTGGGCATCAGCTTCAATCTTTCCGTCGCTAAGACGAGAATGTGATGACCATTTGTTAGCTAATGCAATACCTAAATCGGGATGTAGCCATCTGAAACAGAATTGTAGAAATCGGCTCTTAAACATAGCGTTTAGTAATAAATAGCCTTTATCTTGCGGATTTAATCCATCTCCATGTCCAATCAAGAAGCGTTTATTGTTAATTACCAACTCTTCCGGGGCTGTATGTATAATCACACCACACTCTTTGGTTAAATAGTCAAAAGCCCAAATGTCATGATTGCCAATAAATAGGTGCACCTCTATGCCGGCATCTGTAAATTCGCACAATGTAGAAAGAAACCGAACATATCCTTTGGGTACTGTATGTTTGTACTCAAACCAAAAGTCAAACACGTCGCCCAATAGATATAAGGTGTTGCACTCTTCTTTAATGGAGTGCAACCACTTTACAATATGTTCTTCGCGTTCCTTATTGTTTTTAAGTGCAGTAGCGCCTAAATGTAAATCGGATATAAAGAATATTTTTCCCATTGTTATTTACTTCACAATATCAGTTAGTCGTTCCTCTAAACGTCGTCCTGTTAAATCCTTGCCAACAATTTCGTAATCTTTGTTGATTATGTAGTTTGCAGGAATACTTTTTACATTCCAACCCATAAGCGCACGACTTGAATTTACAGCAGTTTCACAAACTACAGTCCAATTAATACCATATTCTTTAACGCGTTCTTTCCAATCGGTATAATCTGCATCCAAACATACCATATAAATATTAAGTCCTTTGGAATTAAACTTTTTGTATACGCTTTTCATCTCCTCTATGTATGCTTTGCTTGCAGGAGCAGATAGTGTTGTAAAATCCAATAAAATATACTTTCCTCGTAATGAACTCAAACTTATAGTGTCGCCGTTTACATTTGGCAATGCAATGTCAGGTAAATTATTTTCCGATTGCTGGATAAGGTCTTGGAATTTCTGATTACGAATTTGTTTGTTAATATCCTCAAGGTTCTTTAAAATGGCAATAGTGTACGGTGAATCCGGATACAAGGCTTTTAATGAACTAGCTACAACTTTGTATGAGTGTAAATCCGTAGTCGGTTGTAGAATATAGGTTCCTCCTGTAAACTTTTGATAAAGTGCGTAGTAGGCTGCGAGTGAGGTTGCGTGATCTACTATGAAATTTTTAGAAAACTTTATCTGTTTATCAACCACAGAGTCAAGCGCGCCGGCAATTTTTATGCGTTGCGGATTTGCATCTACGGTTTGTGGTAGTGCATTAAAGGCACGTTGTAATGAGTCAACTGCGTTGTTCGTGTTTTGAAGTTGGAAGTTTAGTACCTTTATCCACAAAGAACTTTCTGACCCGTCAACCCAGTAGTTTGTGGATAGCCCTGGTTGCTTGCCTGTAATGACTATATCATCTTGTGGTGCTCCAACAATTGTTAAGGATCCTCCTTTAGCAAAGCGTAAATTATAAAATGTAGGATACTCAGAGCGAGTTTTAAATTTAAACTCACCTTTTTTCGATGTTTTCGTTGAGTCAATCACAGTTATTTTATCCACACTAATTTGCTCTAAGTACACCATTTGCTTATCGGCATGTTCAATGGTCCCTGAAATTAGTATTCTGTCTTCATTTTTACATGAATAAATGAAAAGCGTTAATAGTAATAGGTTAAAAATCTTTGATCTCATATTTTTATTTTTTGCAGCGTATATATAGTTCTTTCTGCAAATTTAAGTATATATCACTAATATGTTCGTTATTTGCTTTAATATTTTTTACACTTAAGGAAGGCATATTGTGTTATTTGCAGTTAATTAATTGTTAATCATTCAAACATATTTATATGAAGAATGATAATTTCGCGTATATTTGTGGTAATGAAACAAAAAGTACAACATCTATTCATACTGTTTTATGCAGTGATACTCACCATTTCTATGTGTGGGATTAATGTTGTGCGTCTATCTTGTACGTTATGTAACGAGTCCTATGTTCATTTGGAAATAATGCCGTCCGAGACAAGTTGCCCATGTAATGGCGATTGTTGTGAGTGTGGACATAGCCATGAACATGAAGACCATAAGGAGAGTGATTTTGTACAAGTGGATCATACATTTCAGGTAAAATATTCCTCGAATATTACTCTTTTCGCCCAACCTCTTTTTACAATTCTGGCAACATTGTTAGAGCCTGTATCGGAGGATCAAATAACAGATTGGCGAATAGATTATCTTTTCATGCCATCCCCTCCCGATAGGGATGCCCTTTGTATATACAGATGTTAGCCTAAAGTGTTACCGATAATATCGGTCAGACGAGGTGTGTCCCTATGTTAACGGATACAAAGCACTTTAAGTTAAACCACTTAGTCCAAGTTGATTGGGCTAAAATATGTATATTCAAATAATGAGATTTATATTTTTATTATGCGCGCTTGTAGCAAGCGGCGCACTATCTGCACAAACAATTAAAGGACGTGTAATTGAGAAAACGGATAAAGGAGCTCAAGGAATACCTGCGGCCAATGTATATTGGCTAGGAACATCAAAAGGTGTTGTCACTGATGTAGATGGGAAATTTGAAATAGACTGGAATGAATCTGGAAAATTAATAGCTAGTTTTATAGGTTATAATGCCGATACGTTAAATGTAACGCCTAAAGATAAGCGTATAGAATTTACGCTTGTTGAAGGAGAAATGCTTGACGAGGTACAGGTGTATACGCGCGGTAAAAGTACTATAATGGGTACGGGACCGATGATGGAACAAATTCTAACGGGAGAGGAGCTTTGTAAAGCAGCATGCTGTAACTTAGGCGAAAGTTTTACCACTAACGCTAGTGTGGATGTTTCCTATGCCGATGCGGTAACGGGTGCAAAGCAAATTCAATTATTGGGTTTAACCGGGCGATATGTGCAAATGATGACCGAAAATCAACCCAATTTTAGAGGTGTTTCCTCACTTTATGGTTTAGGTTATGTTCCGGGTCCTTGGATGAGCGCAATATCCGTATCAAAGGGTATTGGATCGGTGTTAAATGGCTATGAGGCAATTGCCGGACAAGTTAGTGTTGATTATAAAAAACCACTCGAAGAGAAATTTTTCCTAAATGCATATGCAAGTAGTGAAGGAATGTATGAGTTTAATACCAACGTAGGTGCAAAATTAGGAAAGAGATGGAGTACAGCCATTTTAGCTCACGGGGACTGGTTTAACAAGGAACACGATACTAATAAGGATGGTTTTCTTGACATGCCTAAAAAGACTCAATACAATATAATGAACCGCTGGGCGTATGCGGATGATAAATGGTTTATCCAGTTTGGTGGTAAATATATAGAAGAAACAAGAAATGGTGGACAAGGTGGACATAATGCGCATTTTGAAAATCCGTTTGCCATTAATATTGATACACGCCGTGGTGAAGGATTTTTGAAAATAGGTGCATTAATGCCAAGATACGAAAATACAAGTATGGCCTTAATTATGAACTATGTTGACCATGACCAGAAGTCTTTATTTGGAGAACGTCGTTATGACGCGCGTCAACAAACTGTTTATGCCAATTATGTATTTCAGTCGATATTTGGTAATAACGTAAATCAGAAATATTCATTTGGTTTTACAGGTAACTATGATCGTTATGACGAATATTTACTGGATCGTCTGTTTACAAATCCAACAGAAGGTGGTGTAAATGCCGGAAAGGATGCTAGTTGGGATAGAGAGGAAAAAGTGGCGGGTGCTTATTTCCAATATACCGGAAGTTTTAGAGATAAGTTTACCATTATGGCGGGCGCTCGCTATGATTATCACAACCAATATAAAGGATTTTTTACACCGCGTATGCACCTTATGTATACTCCATCGGATATGACTACCTTAAAAATATCCGGAGGTAAGGGATATCGTACAGCGAACATATTGGCAGAGAACTCTTATTTATTTGCTTCGGCTAAAAATATCTATGTAAACAATAATCTGTTGGTTGATAATCCGGCATCTATCTATGATTTAAAAATGGAGGAGGCATGGAATTATGGTGTTAGTTTTACACAAAAGTTTCTTTTATTAGGGCGTATGGCCACATTTAATGCAGATTTCTTCCGTACTGAATTCACCAATCAGGTGATAGTGGATAATGAAAGCGCAGCTGGTCGTATAAACTTCTACAATCTAGATGGCGATTCGTACTCAAATTGTTATCAAGTAGAATTGCGTTATGAGCTTATACCTCGCTTAGATGTACTGGGAGCATTTCGTTACAATGATAGTAAATACACACTAGCTAGTGGAGAGTTGGTACGTACGCCGCTTCAAAGTAAATACAAAGGATTACTGAACTTATCCTACTATACCAATATGAAGAAATGGCAATTTGATTTCACTACTCAATTTAACGGAGGAGGACGTATGCCATCTAACGATATTGTGACAGAGGATATTTATAAAACGTCCGATAGCTTTAAGCCTTACCAAATAATGAATGCTCAGGTAACTAAATATTTCCGTAAGTGGAGTATTTATGCCGGATGTGAAAATATTGGCGATTATACTCAAAAAGAGGCTATTGTTGCTGCTGATGCTCCGTGGAATACCAATTTTGACGCAACTAAAATTTGGGGACCTATACACGGACGTAAATTCTATGTTGGATTACGTTTTACAATAGATAGAGATTAAGAAACCCTATTTATAATCATTTAAAATCAAAACTATGAAAAAAAGTATGTTATTGATAGCTTTCGTAGCTATTGTTACCGGTTTATTTGCTACTGAACAATCTAAAGCAAAAAAAGACAGTAAAGCAACAGGGACAGAAACAGTTGTATTTGTTGCCGATTTACATTGTAAATCGTGTGTAGCGAAAATTGAAAAAAACATCCCTTATGAAAAAGGAGTAAAGGGACTTAAAGTAAATGAAGCCGATAAAACAATTGCAATTACTTACAGCAAGGACAAAAACAATGCAAATACTTTAAAGGCTGCTATTGAGAAACTTGATGTTAAAGTATTAGGATTAAAAGGTGAGTGTGCTGCTACTGATTGTAATAAATGTCCATCACAAAACACTTGTACTGACAAGAATTGTAAGGATAAAAAATGTACTGAAAAAGAGCATAAGCATTAATTATAGTATGCTTTGATAATAGAATAAGCGGTTAACCCATAGGTTGGCCGCTTATTTTATTATGTGGCAGGTGTTGAGTATTGTGAAATGAGTACTAATGCAAAAGAATAAAACCGTTAGTCTAAGTGACTAACGGTTTTATGTTATGGAGCGGAAGACGGGGTTCAAACCCGCGACCCCCAGCTTGGAAGGCTAGTGCTCTATCAACTGAGCTACTTCCGCAATAAATGTCATTCTTGAAGACGATGCAAAAATAGTGGTTTTTATTATATACTGCAAGTGTTAAAAGCCAATTTTTTCCGTTTTTCAGATGAGGTAATTACAACAAATTGGAAAAAAGATAGTTATGTTATGAAATTATTCTAAGTGAATGCTACGGATAACATCGTTTTGTTTCTTTTGGGACAAAGGACGCAAACACATATAAAAAGAGCTGTACCAAGATGTGTACAGCTCTCAATGTATTGTAGTTGTTTAGTAATAGATAACTACCATTTGTTATAGTGTATTTTTTGTTCGTTCCATTTAACTTTTGGTTGCTCATTTCCATTGCCGTATCCTATAGGGATAACATTTAATGGCGTAATATAATCGGGTAGATTCAGAATGTTTTGTACTGTTTCCATTCGATCTGCGTAAGGGTATATGCCCACCCATGAGGTGCTAAGTCCTAAGGATTGTGCAGCTAAAAGAATATTTTGTGTTGCAGCAGAACAGTCCATAACCCATGATCCAGGAGCTGCTGCCCCTGCGTTGGCAACCTCTTTATTTGCGGCAACAATAATAGCCACGTTTACTTGAGCAATGTAGCGTCCGGTTTTTAATTGGGCACCTAGTGTATCAAGTATCGCTCGGTCTGTAACAACAATGAATTCCCAAGGTTGTATGTTACGTGCCGATGGGGCGCACATTGCTGCTTTTAGAAGAGTGTTTACATCCTCTTTACTTACTTGAGTATCTGCATAACTACGAACACATTTCCTAGCCTCAATAATTTCCATTGTTGTTGGGGAGTCTTTTTTCATATCGGTATTTGAACATTTAAGCAATAATGCAAGAAGTGCTAGCGCTAATATAGCTTTGAGTAGAATGTTTCTTAGTTTCATAAAAGTGGGTTTATAATAATTTTCGGAAAGTTACAATTTATGTAAACGTTTGCAAGTTTTTCTGTCTTTTTTTTAGATATAAATTATTTTTTAAAGGAGTAAGGAATGTTTTGTATAGTAATTATATGCTTTATTGGTATTTACTATTGCGCCATTTTATCTATTTTTGTAGCATCAAGTCGACGGGGATGTTGATGAGAAAAATACACAGTTTGTAAATTCAATTCTATCAATGAAAAAAATATTATTAAAAGCGGGCAAGGATAAGTCCCTATTTCGTTATCATCCATGGGTGTTCTCTGGTGCTATTGCAAAAATGGATAAAGGTATCATGGAAGGCGATTTGGTTGCCGTGTATAATCACGAACAACGCTTTTTGGCGCTTGGACATTACCAGATAGGTTCTATTGCCGTACGTGTAATAACATTCGAGGAGCAAGATATTGATCAGCAGTTCTGGAATGACAAAGTGCAGAGTGCTTACAATATGCGTATGTCCATAGGTTTGGCAGGGCGTACTGATAACAATGTGTACAGATTAATTCATGGTGAGGGTGATGAGCTTCCGGGTTTGATAGTGGATTTTTATGCCGGAGTTGCTGTAGTGCAATTCCATTCCGTTGGAATGTATATGGTGCGCGAACAAATTGCCGAAGCACTGAAAACGGTAATGGGCGATAAGTTGACAGCTATTTATGATAAAAGTGAGACCACACTTCCTTATAAAGCGGCAATTAATCCTGTAAACGGATATATGTATGGTAGCGCGGAGAGTTTTGTTGCTATTGAAAATGGACTTAAGTTTAATGTGGATTGGTTAGAAGGGCAGAAAACAGGTTTCTTTATTGACCAACGCGAAAACAGGAGTTTGCTACAACATTATTCTCAAGGCAAGGATGTATTAAATATGTTTTGTTACACGGGGGGATTCTCTTTCTATGCAATGCGTGGAGGGGCTAACTCAGTATGTTCTGTAGATGTATCGGCACGTGCGATAGAGTTGACAAAACGCAATGTGGAGTTAAACTTCCCGGGTGATGCGCGCCATGAAGCTTATGATGAGGAGGCGTTTAAGTTTCTTGAAGGAGCGTACAATAAATATGACGTGATTATATTGGATCCACCTGCATTTGCAAAACACCAAAATGTGTTGAAAAATGCGATACAGGGATATAAAAAGCTAAACCGTAAGGGGATAGAAGTAGTAAAACCTGGCGGTATTATTTTTACGTTCTCTTGTTCGCAAGTTATGACGAAGGATCTTTTTCGCCAAACAGTATTTACAGCAGCTGCCAATACAGGACGTAAAGTGCGTATATTGCATCAGTTGACGCAACCTGCTGATCACCCTGTGAATATATACCATCCGGAAGGTGAGTATTTGAAGGGGCTGGTTCTTTATGTTGAATAATAAATACGCTGATAATGTTGAAAAGAATATTAGTGCTAGCGTTAAGCGTATTACTGTTTGTTGCTTGCGAAAGCAAGGATACATACATGACGGACTTTCGCGACTTTGTGACCCAAATTCAAGAAGAGAATGAAGAGTTTACGGAGAAGGATTGGAAAAAGGCAGAGAAAAAGTTTATGCAGTTATCGGACAAAGATTACGCTAAATATAAGGAGCAACTTTCTACTATTGAGCGAGCCGAAGTTATAAAGCTGAGAACTACCTACGTTACATTACGTGCCAAGAGCGGATTTAAGAACTTGGGCAAGGAGATTGAGGACTTAGGCGGTAAGGCTGATGAGTGGCTGAAGGAGCAAAATAAGAAGTAAGAATACTTGAATAAAATAAACGGTGCGGATTTTACAGAAATCCGCACCGTTATTCGTTAATACAGTTTATTGACACATTCAATGCTCTTTTATTGACGTGAATTTATGTGTAATAAATGTGCTAGAATATGGCAATGTAGAAATAAGTTGATAGACTAAAATACCATTGAAGCATATATTCCTAGATGTTCACTATTAAATATTATTGGTGAGATTGATAAATTATGCTTCTTTGCAAAAGGGCGGGTAAATATATAACTACTTCCTATGCCAATGGCTGCACCTGCAATAACATCCCAACAATCATGGCGTTGGGCATATATACGGCCACATGCAACATAACTAGAGATGAGATAAGCTGGGATGCTATACTTCCATCCATATCTGCGCTGAATAAAACTTGCCCCTTGAAAAGCCATTGCAGTGTGGTTTGATGGAAATGAATGAAAATCACTCTCATCCGGACGTTGTTTTTTTATGCAATATTTTAGAAGGTATGATGTTGCCAAACTCGTAGTAGCGCCCAGAAGTAGTTGTTTAGTGCCTTTATAGTCTCCCACCGTAAGAGTTGTTACAAAACCTACAACTGGAGGTACAAACATCAAGATGTCCGTGGAGGTCTTAACAGCATTGCGAGATTGCGATTTTACGGACATATTTATTAGACATGTGCATATTATACATAAGAAAATTTTGCGTTTCATTCGGATAATTAGGTTGGGTAAAATGTAATTCAGATTGATAGTAGACATATGTAATAGCGTGTCGGGTAAAAAGGGGTTAGTGATAATAGTTTACAAAATTAGTGATTTTCATTGAAAATGGTGTTGTACCGGATTTTGTGTTATATTTTTAGATGTAATTTAGGCGCATATTGCTACAGTTGTGTAGACGAAATGATTGTTGTTATTTAACATGAAATAAGTGTGTTAAGCTATTGTCTATTTGGAAATAGTGTTATATTTTTGATATCAAAATGATATCACTATTAATTTATAAATATGACTATGGAAACAAAAGAAAAAATTATCACTGGCATTAACGGGTTTGTTATGCTATTTTTTGTATTGGCTGCAACGGCGATTAGTATTTTTTTTCTATTTACACTTAAAATTGTTATAGGAATAATTTTATTGGTTATAGCTATTTTCTGCTTGAGAGGTTTTATGGTAATTAAACCCAATAAGGCAATGGTGCTGACGTTATTTGGGAAATACTTAGGGACAATTAGCGAGAATGGTTTTAGATGGGTAAATCCATTTGCAAGTGGTTATTCGATATCTTTACGCGCAAATAATTTGAATAGCGATCAAATTAAGGTGAATGATAAGATGGGAAATCCTATTTTAATTAGTGCGGTAATGGTTTGGAAAGTGAAGGATACGTATAAGGCATGTTTTGATGTAGACAATTATACTAATTTTGTAGATGTGCAAAGCGAGGCGGCAATACGTAATTTAGCAGCCTCCTATTGCTATGACTCCTTAGAGGAAGATAACCATACGGAAATTACCTTGCGTTCCGGAGGTGATGAGGTAAATGATGTGCTAGAGAATGCTTTGAAGGAACGTTTACAAATTGCCGGAATTGAAGTTGTGGAAGCAAGAATAAGTAATTTGGCATATGCACCGGAAATTGCCGGAGCAATGTTACAACGTCAGCAGGCAGCAGCTATAGTAGCTGCACGACAAAAAATAGTGGAAGGGGCTGTTTCTATGGTGGAGATGGCACTTGCACAACTATCCGCAAGAGAGATTGTAGAACTTGATGAAGAACGCAAAGCTGCAATGGTAAGTAATTTATTGGTTGTGCTAACTTCTGATAAAGGAGCATCGCCAGTAGTAAATGCGGGAACGTTAAATCATTAGTAGAAATTGATATGGCAAAAGAAAAGAAGTCGTTCATGCTCCGTATAAATAAGGAGATATTAGACGCGGTAGAGAAGTGGGCGGATGATGAATTTCGTAGCCTCAATGGTCAATTGGAGTGGATAATCACCAATGCCTTGAAGAAGGATAAACGTTTTCCTAAGAAAGCGAAAGGGGAGAGTGATAAGGAATAAAATAGGGCTGTGTCATAAAAGACACAGCCCTATTTTATTTTTCCGTTATACAAGTAGCTCTTTGTACTGAGGATATCTACGGATAAAAGTATCCACGTAAGGACAAGTTGGAATAATTTGTAACTTATGTTGTTTGGCATATTCCATAGCTGCACGTACTAAATTGGCAGCTATACCATTTCCTCTAAGTTCGCTGGGTACATAGGTACTGACAATATCCAAAGCATTATTTACTAATTTGTATTGGAGATAGGCTGTATAATCGGCATATTTAACCTCAAATCTGTTTTTGTTTTCTACATGTTTAACTTCTGTTTCCATAATCAAAGAGTTATAGTTATACGTTAATAAACGATGTAGAAGGGGTAAAGGTTTAGTCTCTTGTTAGAGTTAAATCAGAGGTTGGTTTTGCATACTTCTTAGCTGCAATATATTTTTTTGTCTCGTTAACCTGTTGTTCTGTAATTTTGTACTCATAGTTACCGTAATCGCCTACTTTCATTTCGCCTGTCCAGAAGAATCCCCATTTATCAAAGAAGTCTGTAAGGTCTAATTTGGCAATATCACAGCAAATTTTTACAAACTCGAATTGATTGTTGATTGATTGATTTCCAGTGCCAGCATGTTCACGTGTACGCATTGCTTCCATTACGTCTGCATAGAAGTCTGGATTTCCGTTTTGAGAAAAATATAGATGTAATTGCCAGAATGGAACTAGACGACAAAAAACGTCTCCATGCGCAAGATAGGAGTTACGCTCTGTATTTTCTGCAATTTCTTTTCGCGCTTTATCATAAGCTCCAGCTATACGATTGTCATTTTTATATTGTGCTGCAACGTAAAGGGAAAATAAATTATTACTAACTTCAGTCATTCCGCCCCATGTTAATTGTGGACGCATTTGTAACACGTGTCCTACTTCATGACTAAATCCCCAACAAGGATCGCCCTTGATAACTACGTCAGGGTTTGCAACCATGTTCATTGTTCCTTTATTACCAAGGTATGCAACGCCATCGCCGTCACGGAACATGTAGTAGTTAAAGTTTACACGAGCAAGAATTTTGTTTTCTGGAACACGATTGTATTTAACAAGACCCATGAATGTGTATTGCATATTAAGCATATTATCGTAATTCTTAATAAGCTCAACACCACGTCCTTTTGTAAATGTGTTAAACCATTCTACAGGATATGCAACTTGAATATGTTTTCCTTTAGCATCCATTATAGGGCTAACTGCGTTGTCTAGAAGTTTATTCCATTGTTCTTCTGTTTGCGTAGTTCCGTCAAAATAGCCATTTACTTTTCCTGTTGGGAAATGTACGGCGATGCGAGGTGCGTCTTGCGGATTTTCCATGAAATACTCTATATATGCATTACTAGCGTATTTAGCATCGATGCGATTGAGTCCTTCGGTCAATTCAATGCGTTGTACATGAATTCCCCATCCGTTTGGATCTTTAGTTGGTTCAACACCATCTGCAGGTTTGCGCATCCAGTTTGGAATTAGTAGGTTTACTTTATGTTTGCCTGGATTTGAAAGAAAAATGATGTGTTCTCCTTGAGGAAGATACATACCAGTGATGTTTTCATATTTACTGAATCCCTGTCCGATACGTAATTGCTCGCCAACTTTATTTGGAGATAAATAGGCTTTATATGTGGCAGCAACATATGTGGTATCAAAGTTTCCACTAAGAATTTGTTCAGCAACATTGCGCAATAAAGTACTTTGGAAATTTTTTAACTTACGTTCTTTGATACCTTTTTTTAATGTTCTACAACTGGCATCAGTGAAGAATTGCATATCATTTTGGATATGCTCATTACTGTCCTGAGCAAAAAGAGCAGAAGCACTTAGAGCTAGAACAAGTAATAAAGATAATACTCGCTTCATAATATTTATTTTTAATGGTGATAATTGTTTCTTCCGTTAAAACAATTTTTTGTAAAAATAACTATAAAAACAAATATTCATAATAAAACGGGTAAGCATTTATTCATTAACTTCACATTGATAGCAATTTGTACTTAACCATTGTTTTGGAGAGCATTGCTTGTTTGCTTTAAAAGCACGATAAAATGAGGCTATGCTGTTGAATCCGCATTGTGCAAATAAATTGTCAATGGTTGTGTTTGGTTTTCTTTTTAAACATTCGCATGCGTAGTCGATACGTAGCTTGTTGATATAGGCAGCAAAGCTAAGATTATGATGTTCTTGAATAATTGAAGTTAATCTGATACGATTAACGTTAAGTTCGGTACATAAGTCGTAAATTGATAAATGTGGATGTAGAATAAACTTATTTTGTACTAAGCATATGGTTAGCTTATTGAATATTTCGGTGTCGGTTAGTTTTGTTTCGCTGTTTGTTATGAGTTGCTCAATACGCTGATTCTGTGATATAACATCGTGCATTGTATGTGTGGTTTGCAATATAGACCGTCCGATGAAATATATAAGGATACTATGAATAAAGAAAAGATAGTTGATGTAATTATATTGGCTTCTAGGATAATATTTGATTATGATACAGTATAGCAAACAGGTAAATGAAAGACACATAAAGCTGATTATGGTGACATAGTGCATTCGGTATTTCCTACTGTCACTATCTGAATAATAATGTTGTAAGCATTTATTATATGTTGTCAAAGCAATATAAGTATCGAATAAGAAGTAAAGAATTTGGTATGCAATGAAATAATTGAAAAACTTAAAGCCTATAAAATCAATATATTTTAAAATAGTATTATGTGGAAGAATAATATTCATGCCATAATATACATTCTGCATAAGTTGTATACCTATGTTATGGCCTATCATATAATACAAGGTCCAAATAATAGTACCATAAATGAGAGGGGGTAAAAGAATTACGGACAATTTGACCCGTGATATAGTATTTTGTGTGAGTATATTTACATATATTGTTCCTGCAGGAAAAATAAGTGGTAGTGCATAGCCATAGACAATATCCAACGAGAACGTCAACTCGTAATCTTGAAGATAATAGGCTCCTAAAATGACATAAATGAGCATCCCGATAAAGAGACATGCCGACATAGAGTAGGCTAATTTTCTGTTACAACCTTTATAAAATAGTAATAGAATTGCAAAAACAAGACTTAGAATAGTGGGGAGTGCGACAAAAAAATAAGACCACATAATTCGAATTATTTTGAGATGTTATCAATGTATACTAAATGAATTTTCATGCCATTTAGGCAATGGAAATACTGTCATTACCTGATATTGCCCATTGCTTTGGAGAGCAATGCTTAAAGGACTTGAATGAACGATAGAATGACGCAATACTTGTGAATCCGCATAGAGTATATAAACTATCAATATGGATATCTGGATTTTGTCTTAAGTATTCTGTTGCATATTCTACACGAAGCTTATTAATATATGCAGAGAAACTTAGTCCAAAGTGTTCAAAGATGACATACGATAAGCGAATGCGATTGACATTGAGTTCTGTGCAAAGATCATAAATTGAGAGTTGTGGAACCAAATATGCCTTACTTTCTTCAATATGAAATATAAGTTTGGCATATATTTCATCGTCTGTGATACTTACTTTGCTAACATCCATCATTTGCTCAATGTGATCATTACGTGCAATAATATCGGCCATTGTGTGGGTAATACGAGATGCTGAATGGCCAACGACAAATATGATAATAAAATGAACAATAAATAAATAGTTAACAAAGGCATACTCGCTGCGTGGAAAGAATGATGATACAATACTGTATGCTAGACATGTAATGCCCCAACATATAATGCCAATAACTGTGATATAGTGTTTCTTATATTTTGCACAGTCTGCATCCGAGTAATAGTTGTTCAGTGTACTCCTATATGTTTTTAATGCAATGTAGGAATCGAACAAAAAGCATAGAATTTGAAGCGAAATAATGTAATTAAAATATTTAAATCCTATTGTGTAGAGCCATTTCAATGCACTGTGAGAAGGTAATGCGATATCTTTACCATAATAGGCATTTTGGATGAACTGAGTGGCTAAACTATGTCCGATGTTGTAATACATAATCCATATAGCAGTGCTAAGTATAAATGGAGGAATAAAAATGAGAAATAATTTAGCGGGATTAATTGTATTGCGAGTCAGTATGTTAATGTATAGAATTGCGGTTGGGAATAAGAGAAGCGCTAGATAATTGTATATGATGTCAAGTTGATAGAAAAGTTCATAGTTGTATAAATAATAAGCGCCCATGATGAGATACATTCCAGTTCCTAAAATAAGGGAAGATGACATGATATAGGCTAATTTCCTATTGCATCCCTTACGGGTGAGCAATATAAAAGCATAAACAATACTAATAAAAATGGGCATCAATACAAAAAGGCTTGACCACATATTGTAAAAAAATTATAAAGTTGAGATAGAGGAATACAAATATAAATATTTTGTCATACAAATATGTATTTGCGTGATATTTTTCAAATATATAGGAGATAGTTATTCTTTTTCTAAAAAAAATAAAGAGATTGATGGGAGTGTTAGTTTGAATTTAAAAATACGAATAAAAGTTTTCTTATTAAATCCATTTTGACGTAATTGTTAATTAATTGTGTGCGTAAAAATAGGACGAATATGAATAGTGTTGTATAGTATTGAGTGAAAAAATGTATATTTGCTATGACAGAGTATTACAAAACTTGATAAGATAAAATATGCATTTGTTTTTTACACCGGATATTAAAGGTAATGACTATACAATGAGTAAAGAGGAATCTAAACATTGTGTACGTGTTTTACGCTTGAAGGAGAATGATGAGATTGAGTTAATTGATGGACATGGTGGGTTTTATCATGGCCGTGTTGTGGAGGCGTCTCCATCCGCTTGTAAAGTACACTGTTTTGAGAAGCAGGAAGAGTTTGGTAAGCGTAATTACAAGTTAACACTTGCAGTAGCTCCGACTAAAAATATTGATAGAACTGAATGGTTTCTGGAAAAATGTACAGAAATTGGGACAAATAAGTTTGTGATGTTGGAGTCTGCACACTCTGAACGTAAAGTAGTGAAAGATGAGCGTTTAGAAAAAGTTATAATTTCTGCCATGAAGCAATCGTTGAAAGCTTATTTGCCTGCGTTGCAAGGGATGACAGCTTTTAAGAAATTTGTAGATAGTTGTGAAACGAAACATAAATTTATAGCCCATTGCAATGAAGGAGAGAAATATAGAATTGAGGAGTGTTATGAGATAGGAGAGAATGTTACTATTATGATAGGACCTGAGGGCGATTTTTCTGAGCAAGAAGTGGAGTATGCTGTAGCACGTGGTTTTAAACCTATCACATTGGGAAATAGCAGATTGAGAACAGAAACAGCTGTTATAGTTGCTTGCCATACAATAAGTTTTTTAAACAAGGTTTAAGAAGGATCTATTTATTTACTATTATATTATGACTAAACATTTACTATTACCTCTAGCTACATTGGGGTTGCAGACTGTGTGTGCGCAGGAAAAACCTAATGTTATTGTTTTTATTGTTGACGATATGGGCGTGATGGATACATCTGTTCCTTTTTTGACAGATACTGACGGGAATCCTGTTAAATATCCGCTTAATGATTGGTACAGAACGCCAAGTATGGAACGTTTATCGGAACAAGGTACGCGTTTTACGCGGTTTTATGCTCAAAGTGTGAGCTCACCTTCAAGAGCATCTGTGATGACTGGACAAAACTCAACACGACATAGAACTACGAATTGGATAAATGCAGGAAGCAATAACAAAACGCCATATGGACCCACGGACTGGAATTGGATGGGATTGTGTTCTGAAAGCGTAACAATGCCTCAGGTTCTGCGAGGTGCTGGATATAAGACAATACATGTAGGTAAAGCGCATTTTGGTTGTAGTATGAGTGAGGGGGTAAATCCTGTAAATGTGGGTTTTGATGTAAATGTGGCAGGAAGCGGCATTGGACATCCGGGAAGTTATTATGGTGAGCATGGTTATGGGCATTTGAAGGGTGCAAAATCCCATGCAGTTCCCGGGTTAGAAAAATACCATGGACAAGACATGTTTTTATCGGAGGCTTTGACGGTGGAGGCAAAACAGGAAATTAGTAAAGCCGTGAAAGAGGGTAGACCTTTCTTTTTACACATGGCGCATTATGCAGCACATTCGCCTTTTGAAACAGATAAGCGTTTTATTGAAAACTATGCTCATAGTGATAAATCGCAGCAAGCTAAGGCTTTTGCAACTTTAATTGAGGGAATGGATAAATCGTTGGGAGATGTAATGGATCATCTTCAAGAGTTAGGAATAGCAGAGAACACATTGATTGTTTTTCTTGGCGATAACGGATCAGATGCCCCTATGGGACAGATGAAGGGTATTACTTCTTCAGCACCTTTGAGAGGAAAGAAAGGGACTGAGTATGAGGGAGGAACAAGAATTCCATTTATTGTTGGGTGGGCTGCACCAAATACAGAACAAGTAAATCAACGCAGAATGCCGATTAAATGTGGAGCCATTCAATCCCAAATTGGAACTGTAATGGATATTTTTCCAACAGTATTAGATTTAGCCGGATGTGAGATTCCTAAGAATTATGTCATTGATGGTTATAACTTAAAAAAACAACTAAAAGGCGGAAAGTGTAAACGCCCTGAGCAAGTATTGATGCATTTTCCCCATGCGCATAATGAAAGTTATTTTACAACCTTTATGCAAGGTGAATGGAAGTTGATTTATAATTACAATCCGGAGACATCAGCTAGACCAGGTTATAGATTGTATAATTTGAAAGCTGATCCATCGGAAACAGAAGATTTATCGAGTAAGTATCCGAAACGAGTTGAGCAAATGGTAAAAACTATGAGTAGACAGTTGGAAAAGGAGACGGCGCTTTATCCGGAAGATAAGCAGGGAAATACACTCAAACCATTTTGGAGTAAACAATAAATAAAATGACAGTGCGAAAGCGCTGTCATTTTGTCATTAATTAGAATAGCAGAAAGAGTATTTGAGATTTAAATTAGTCTTGAAACCTTTGTTGGACAGGAACGGTATAATTGTTGATTATAGCGAAATATCAACATGTAACAGAGAGTGCTATGAACATGAATAATTATACCATTAAATCGCAAGAGTTGCTTCAGGAAGCAATTCAGTTGGCACAGAGTAAAGGACAACAAGCTATTGAAACTGGCCATCTTTTACGTGCTCTTCTCAACGTAGGGGAGAATATCACCTCATTTATTTTCAGCAAACAAGGTGTAAATGCTCATAATTTACATTTGGCAGTAGACCGGATTGTTGATGGATATCCAAAAGTATCTGGAGGTGAACCCTATTTGTCTAAGGATTCGAATACTGCTTTGCAAAAAGCAATGGATTTGGCTAAGGAGATGGGAGACCAATATGTATCGTTGGAGCATATTCTTCTTGGACTACTGGATAATAGAGATCAGGTTGCCCAGTTGCTAAAAGACAGTGGTTTGAACGAGAAAGATACAAAAGCAGCGATACTAGAGTTACGCAAAGGAGCAAAAGTAAACAGTCAGTCGGCCGAGGAAAGCTATGACGCTCTTGGACGCTATGCTGTGAATCTAAACGAGCGTGCGCGTAATGGACGTTTGGATCCTGTTATAGGTAGAGATGAGGAAATTAGGAGAGTGTTGCAGATATTATCGCGTCGAACTAAAAATAACCCGATTCTTATTGGTGAGCCCGGTGTGGGTAAAACAGCAATTGCAGAGGGATTGGCCCAACGCATTATAAGCGGTGATGTTCCTTCTAATTTACAAAGCAAACTTATTTTTTCGCTTGACATGGGTGCATTAGTGGCCGGAGCGAAGTATAAAGGAGAGTTTGAAGAACGTTTAAAAGCTGTAGTGAATGAGGTAATTGGTTCGGAAGGAGAGATAATCCTATTTATTGATGAAATACATACATTGGTTGGAGCAGGTAAAGGCGAAGGAGCAATGGATGCGGCAAATATACTAAAACCTGCATTGGCGCGTGGCGATTTACGCTCTATCGGTGCAACTACACTCAATGAGTATCAAAAGTATTTTGAGCAAGACAAGGCTTTGGAGCGAAGATTTCAGAAGGTATTGGTTAATGAGCCGGATGTGATGAGTGCAATTAGTATTATGCGTGGTTTGAAAGAACGATATGAGAATCATCATAAAGTTCGTATTACCGACGATGCAATAATTGCTTCGGTAGAGCTATCGCATAGATATATTTCGGATAGATTTTTACCAGATAAAGCTATTGATCTCGTTGATGAGGCGGCTGCAAAATTACGACTCGAAATGAATTCTGTGCCTGAAGAAATTGATGAATTAGATAGAAAAATTCAACAATTAGAGATAGAACGCGAAGCAATTAAGCGTGAAGGCCAAAGTAAGAAGATGGACGACATTGTTAAAGAAATAGCTAATTTAAGTGAAGAACGCACTAAATTGCGAGCGCAATGGGAGTCTGAGCGTAGCTTGATTGACGAAATTCAGAAAAATAAAGATGCTATTGAGCAGTATAAATTTGAAGCTCAGAAGGCTGAGCGCGAAGGAGATTATGGAAAGGTAGCCGAATTGCGCTATGGAAAAATTAAGGAGGCTGAGGAAAGAATTGAGAATGTCAAAAATGAACTGTCTCAACGACAAAGTAGTGAATCGTTAATACGCGAAGAAGTTACATCTGATGATATTGCAGCTGTGGTTTCTAAATGGACAGGAATTCCTGTGAATCGCATGATGCAGAGCGAACGTGCAAAATTATTGACGTTGGAGGATCAGTTACATAAGCGCGTAGTGGGACAAGATGTAGCTATTGCCGCATTGGCAGATGCTGTACGCCGTAATAGAGCTGGATTGCAGGATGCTAAACGCCCAATAGGTTCTTTCATCTTCTTAGGAACTACAGGTGTCGGTAAAACAGAGCTAGCGAAAGCATTGGCGGAATTCTTATTTGATGATGAATCTTTGATGACAAGGATAGATATGTCCGAGTATCAAGAGAAGCATGCCGTATCACGTTTGATTGGAGCTCCTCCGGGATACGTAGGTTATGATGAAGGTGGCCAATTAACGGAAGCTGTTCGTAGAAAGCCATATTCTGTAGTTCTGTTGGATGAAATTGAGAAAGCTCATCCTGATGTATTTAATATATTATTGCAGGTATTGGATGATGGTAGATTAACTGATAATAAAGGACGTGTAGTTGATTTTAAAAACACAATAATCATTATGACGTCAAATATTGGAGCACATATTATCCAGGAAAAGCTTAAAGATATTGACGATAAGGATCGTGATAATGTAATTCAAGAAACCAACGAGGAAGTATTCAATTTATTGAAACAAACAATGCGTCCTGAGTTACTTAACAGAATTGATGAGATAGTAATGTTCACTCCATTACGACATGATGAGATTGTAGATATTGTTAAGATTCAGGTACAAGGATTGAAAAACTTACTAAAAGGTAATGGATTAGAAATTGAATTAACTGATGCTGCAATACACTGGCTTGCAGATGAGGGTTATGATCCACAATTTGGTGCTCGTCCTGTGAAACGTGCTATGCAGCGCATGCTATTAAATGATTTGTCAAAACAGATATTGGCAGAAGAGGTTTCTAAGGATCATAAGATTGTTGTAGATGTTAAGGACGACAAGCTTGTCTTTACAAATAAATAATAGAGAAGTTCAAAATACTAGATAATCTCCTTACAATCTAATTGTGAGGAGATTATTTTTATATTTCCATTTTTGTCATTATATTGTAACTATAAAATGTGTGCTTTGTAATTGGATTTAATGTTTAAATGAGTTATATTGTGCAAAAATGTATGATTTATGCGAAGAAAATTAGAGTTAGAATATGTCTTTCCATCGTCGGTTAAGGTGTTATTTCCTCGTATAAGCACAGCTGATGGGCTGGCTGAGTGGTTTGCCGATGAGGTGCATGTAGAGGGTAAACGATTTACCTTTTGTTGGGATGAAACTGAACAGTATGCGGATTTACTAGAATTACATAAAAATGAGTTTGTACGTTTTAAATGGCTAGATAAAGAGCGCATAGATGAGTATTTCGAGTTTCGAGTTAATATAGAACCTTTGACAGAGGATGTAGCTCTCTTTGTAACGGATTTTGTCGATGACGACGAGATAGATGATAGTGAAGAGCTATGGAATCAGCAAATAGAAACTTTAATGCGTAATTTAGGTGTATAATAGTGTAATTTCTTTAGAATTGAACAGTGTGCTATTTGTAACATTGAGAAAAGTTTATGTACATTTGTAATCTAGATTATCCAAGGAAATTCAGATGAAGAAATTACATATATTTATGCTCAAAAGTTACTTAGGTCCTTTTGTTGCAACATTTTTTATCAGCATGTTTGTCTTGATTATGCAGTTTTTGTGGCGTATGATAGATGATATTGTAGGAAAAGGTTTAGATTTTGAGATTATAGCAGAACTGATGTGGTATGTTTCTATAACACTAGTGCCTATGGCTTTGCCCCTCGCAGTGCTGTTATCCTCCATTATGACATTTGGGACTCTAGGAGAGAATTATGAACTTGTAGCATTAAAAGCTGCAGGGATATCGCTGTATAGGATAATGCAACCGCTAATTATTTTTATCGTCCTCTTAACTGGATTTGCCTTCTTTTTCTCTAATAATGTCATGCCCTATGCCAACTTAAAAATGATAAGTTTGCTCTACGATATTAGGAAACAGAAGCCAGAGATGTCCTTTAAGGAAGGTATATTTACTAACGATTTAGAGGGATATAGCGTAAAGGTTGATAAAATTAACAAGAAATCCGGGATGATGTACGGTATGTTGATTTATAACCACACAAGTGCCACAGGTAATAGCGAAGTAACAATTGCCGACTCGGGCACTATGCAAACTATCCCTAATTCAAATCTTATGGAATTGACCCTATATAATGGACATTCCTATACAGATGAGGGTATGCAGGATCCTAAAGTTCGTAAAACATTTCCTTTTAGGCGTTTAGCTTTTGAGAAACAGGTGCTGTTGATAGAACTCCCCGGTACGGATTTAAAACGTACAGATGAATCGTTATGGAGTTCAAATTCCAAAATGTTGAGTATAAAAGAGCTAAACCATTCGGTCGATTCTCTTGGTTCTCTCATTGCTTCGCGTAAACGCCAGGATGCAGAACGTTTATTAAGTGCAAATTATTTAAAGAATAAAAGCTATAGTAACGAACGTGATAGCGTGTTGCGAATAGAAAAGCAGGGTGTTTTGATGAATGTTGATTCGTTAACAATGACTTTAGATGCAGAAGATCATGAGGATATTGCACGTAAAGCTGTCGGCTTTGCTCGTGATGTTAAGCAACGAATAGACGACGATATGAACTTCTTTATGAGTAAAGAAGAGAACGTACGTAGGTATGATATTGAATGGCACCGTAAGTTTACCCTTTCGTTTGCTTGTTTTATCTTTTTCTTTATAGGCGCACCTCTAGGAGCTATTATTCGTAAGGGAGGGCTTGGGATGCCTGTCGTAATATCAGTATTTTTATTTATTGTATACTATATCATCTCCATGATGGGAGAGCGAGCTACAAAAGAGTCTGTAATTACTCCTGCCTTTGGAATGTGGTTATCTGCATTTGTATTGTTTCCATTAGGAGTAGTATTGACATATAAAGCTGTAACGGATTCGTCAATGATGAACAGTGAATCCTATGCTAAGTTTATAGAGAAGATTACTAATTATTTTAAAAATAAAAAAAATGGCAATAAGTAATTCATTGCGCATAATATATATGGGAACGCCTGATTTTGCGGTGCTTCCCTTACAACGATTGATTGAGGCTGGGGCGAATATTGTTGCAGTGGTTACAAATCCAGATAAACCGGCCGGTAGAGGCCAGCAGGTGCAAGAGTCGCCGGTAAAACGCTTTGCTGTCGAACATAATATTCCGGTATTACAGCCTGAAAAATTTAGAGACACTGCGTTTTTAGAGCAATTAGCTTCCTATAAAGCAGACTTGCAACTTGTTGTTGCATTTAAAATGTTACCTGAGGTTGTTTGGAATATGCCACCAATGGGAACAGTTAACTTGCACTCTTCGCTTTTACCAGACTATCGTGGTGCAGCTCCAATTAACTGGGCAGTAATCAATGGTGAAAAGAAATCTGGAGTATCAACTTTTTTACTTAAACATGAGATTGATACTGGTAACATTATTCTACAGCAAGAAACGCCAATCACAGAAACCATGACGGCTGGAGAATTGCATGATAGATTAATGGAAATTGGTGCCGATTTATTAGTCGAAACGGTAAACGTTTTAGAAAAAGGTAACGCTACTCTTAAGGATCAAGAGGGTATTTTACAAGGGCGAACAGCAAAACATGCCCCTAAGATATTTAAAGAGGATATGCGTATTGACTGGAACACAAACGTACTCGATATATATAATAAAGTGCGCGGTTTATCTCCATATCCGGCAGCTTGGTTTGAGCTCAAAGACAAAAACACAGAAAAAATTATATCGGCAAAACTATTTATGTCTAACTATGTGCAACAGCAGCACGATAAAGAGATAAAAACAGTGGAAACCGACGATAAAACATATGTTAGAATATACGTTCCCGGCGGATATATCGAACTTACGGATATCCAGTTGGCAGGCAAGAAAAGAATGGCGATAGTGGACTTACTTCGTGGGTTTAAAATTGCCAACTATGAAATAATCTAATTTTTGAATAGAATGTACAATAGAAGACTTTATAGAAGTACGTCCGACCGTATGGTTGCCGGAGTTTGTGGCGGTATTGCCCACTACTTTCAATGGGATCCAACCTTAGTGAGAGTTGCTTATGTATTAATAACCCTTTTTACAGCCTTTTCGGGTGTATTGGCATATTTAATATTGTGGCTTGTGATGCCTGCTGAATGGGAAAAAAGATAACTCTATAAGATAAAGAGATAAATAATAGAGGATTAATTTGTTTATTCAAATTAATTCTCTATTTTTGTGTATATACGATTAGATACAAAATGAGAACACTACGTAATAATAATAATCTTTCTAATAATTGCATCAATAATCAGATGCAGTGGAGAGGTTGTGTACTTAATTCTTAAGTTATAAAATTACAGAGTTATAAAAAATACAAAGCCTTTCCGAGTTTCGGAGAGGCTTTTTTTATTCACTAACAATCAATTTAAACCATGGAAACACTTTTCATTCCAAAAGATTACAAATCAAAATTGGACGTGTGGGAAACAGAGCGCGCCATTCAATTAATCAAAGAATCGTTTCAAACTGCGTTAGCCTCAGAATTAAAACTACGCCGAATCACTGCCCCTCTTGTTGTTGCATCGGGTACAGGATTAAATGATAACTTAAATGGAACAGAGGCACCCGTTTCTTTTGCAACTAAGGCTTTAGACGGACAAAAGGCTGAGGTTGTACAATCATTAGCAAAATGGAAACGTTATGCGCTGTGGCGTCACCATATTTTACCGGGAATGGGAATTTATACGGATATGAATGCATTACGTCCGGATGAGGTTGTAGATAACCTACACTCATTATATGTGGACCAATGGGACTGGGAAAAAGTTATGCACGCTTCGGACCGTAGCACAGATTATTTACAAGACACCGTAGAGCAAATTTATGCTGCATTGAAGCGTACCGAATTTATTGTTAGTGAAGCTTATCCCGTTTTACAACCATTTTTGCCCGATACAATCCATTTTATACATGCAGAGGAGCTACGAAGAATGTATCCGGACTTGTCTCCTAAAATGCGAGAAAACCAAATAACTAAAGCCTATGGAGCTGTATTTATTCAAGGTATTGGTGGAGAATTAGGTGATGGCACTATACATGACGATCGTTCGCCCGATTATGACGATTGGAGTACACCAGTTACTGACGAGTTAAACGGGTTAAATGGAGATCTTCTTATTTGGCATCCAATTCTAGAAATTGCATTCGAGTTATCCTCTATGGGTATACGTGTTGATAAAGAAGCAATGGACAGACAGTTGACAATCCGTAATGCCGAAGACAGAAAAGAGCTATTATTCCACAAGTTGCTATTAAACGGCGATCTACCTCAAACCATAGGGGGAGGTATCGGTCAATCCCGCTTATGTATGCTACTTTTGCAAAAATGTCATGTTGGCGAAGTTCAGTCCGGAATCTGGCCTGAAGAGATGCTAACCAAATGTAAAGAAGCAGGAATCTTTATTTTCTAAATATTTATAACACAAAATGGCTTTGCAGCGAACAACTGCAAAGCCATTTTTTTAAACAATATTCATCTCTTAACGTATCTAGCATACTACTTAAATTACATTGAGATGAAATTGAAATATAGCACACTTTTTATTCCCACACTCTTTCTGTTACTTTTCTTTTTAAGCGCAGGACAACCGTTAAGGATGGGATATGACGGCCCTTATCTTTTAGAAACAACCGGTAAAAACTATCGCATAGTTGGCGTTGGCGATTATGGTGAGATATATGACAGTATACTCCCCTCAGGGAATAGCCAACTAACCGTTTCAACTCACTCTGGCTTATACAAGTTTAAAATAGAACCCTCCCCAATGGAAATCCCCGAAATGGTATATCCGCAACCAGATAGCTTGGTTGCCGTTTCCCATATGGATGGCCATTTCAATGAATTTGTCGATTTGCTAAGACGCATACACGTAATAGACTCCGCTTTTAACTGGAAATGGGGAAATAATCATCTTGTACTACTAGGTAATGCCGTAGGCACAGGGAATGATAATATGGCTCTATTATGGTTAATTTATAGCTTAGAGCAGCAATCGCAAAATTGTGGCGGAAAGGTTCACTATATACTTGGCGAGAATGAGGAAAAACTATTAAACGGTAAACTGCGCAATATTGCGCCAAAATATACCGACTTATCATATAACCTGTCTGTTCCTTATTCGTTTTTTTGGAGTAATAACTCATTCCTTGCCCAGTGGCTTAAAACACATAATACAGTTGAGCTTATAGGCGAAACACTTTATATGTCCGGCAATAAACCGCAAGAATCAAAAGTGAAAAATAAGCGCTATCAGGACATGAATGATGGAATATACAATCTACTCTCAATTCTAAATAACGAAAAAGAAGGCGATCTAGATTATACACAACACTCCGTAAAGCGGAAAATTAATAAAATAGGCGCCAACTCCATCATGGTAGGTTTTACAGAAGGCTCACAACAAACAGAGATGGTAACATCGGTTAATTCCCTATCTACAATTACCACTCGGCAACTTCCTGCCCTTGTAATGTATAATAATAACTACCTAGTAGTTGAACCAACCGGATTGACACGTACCATCAGGCAATAATCCATACCAAAGCGAGCTACCATAAAAACACGGTAGCTCGCTTTGGTATGGATTAGTTCCTCTTTATTTTAATCTATAATATCTCTTCAGCATGTGCAACTCACGTTGCATACCATCCATCCGCTTTAGTAAATTATCAATAACGTCAAGACCCGCCATGTTAATCTCTAAATCATAGTACAGGCGACGAAAACGGTCAACACTTTTTACCTCAGCAATAGGTATATATACATGTTCACCCTGTTGTACGGTGTGAATCAATCCTTCTTCTGTCAATAAAATAATAAACGAGGGTTCAATCTCACACTGTTTACAGTACTCTTCAACTATAATTAAATCGTTATCCATGATATGTAATGTTTTCGGTTTAAATAGAATTTGCATCAATAGTAGTAGTACTATTTCCTGTCCTCCTGTATCTGTCTTAGTTGCTCTTTCTCTTTATCTGTAAGATTGGTAGGGATAGAGATATTCCAAATAACAATTAAATCACCAAACTCGCCCTCTTTTTTATATTTAGGGAAGCCTTTACCCTTAAGTCGCACCTTAGTACCATTTTGTGTACCTTCGGTAATTTTAAGCTTAAATTTACTACCGTTATATCCCTCAACCATTTGTTCTCCTCCCACCATGGCGTTAAAAACATCCAAGTTCTCAGTAACATACAAATCATCGCCCTCTCTTTGAAAGCGGCTATCGGGTTCTATAACAAAGGTAATATACAAGTCACCTGCCGGTCCGCTATTGGCACCTGGCGATCCCTGACCTGCTAGCTTAATTGTCTGCCCATTGGCAATACCTGCCGGTACGGTAATGCGTATTTTCTTATCGTTTACGTTTATTAAGCGCTTATGTGTTTCGTACGCGTCATGTAGCGTTAGGTGTAGTTCTGCGTTTATATCCTGACCGCGGTAAGCTCTTGTGCGTCGACCACCGCCTCCGCGTCTATTTCCAAAAAGCGATTCAAAGAAGTCCGAGAATTCACCATCGCCATCCCCATTGCCAAAACCGCTAAAACCACCGTAACCACTAAAGTCACCATAGTTGCCACCGCCAAAGCCTCCTCCGGCTCCACCTTGTTGCTCAAATTGGTCAGCATGTTTCCAATGCTCTCCATACTGATCATATTTTTTACGTTTGTCCGCATCACTAAGCACTTCATTCGCTTCGTTAATCTCTTGGAATTTTTTATGTGCTTCCGGATCGTCAGGGTTTAAATCAGGGTGATACTTGCGCGCCAACTTTTTATAAGCCTTTTTTATCGCATCTTGTGTAGCACCTTTGTCCACACCCAAAACTTTATAATAATCAATGTAGGCCATAACATTATGTTTGTTTATTTGTACTTTCGGTATACGCACACAATGCTAAATAGTTGTCCATACAAGACACTCATGCATGGTAATAACAATCCTCAATCTTAGCAACACTTTATATATGTTGTTAAGATTGAGGATGCATTTCGTATTTTACTTATGTGTATAGCCTAAAACAACGTTACTTGTGCCATTCCGGCATTTCCGGTTGTGGCCAAAATTGTAATTCGTAAATATTTCATGTCTCTATTCACTTCCATGGGCGCAAATTCCCATCCCGTACATTCACGCTCATAGAGCGTGTGCCAAGTTATTCCGTCGGTCGACGTTTCAACTTTATGCTTGTAAGAGGAACTGTCCTTTTGAAAGCGAATTCTACTCCCTTTAACCTTCTTTACCTTGTCCAGAGCTACTGTAACTACTTGTGGAAAACTATTCTCTGCAGCAATCCACCATGAAAAATCATTTCCATCAGTCAAGTTTGTTACAGGATACTGCGCATGCTGTGAAGATGCTGTTATTTCCTGAATTGCTATTGGAGCTTGAGCCAACAATTGTTTATCAGATTTTCCCGCACGTACCACAATATTATCTTCCGTATGTCCACCAAAGACACCATGATCGCCATCGGGTAAAAAATATGCTATTGCTGGATAGGTAGAAAATACAGCTTTTCCGCTTTCTAAGCCGTTGGCGCTAGCGCTTACCTCTACGCGCCCATGCGTACCAGTTGTACGTACAAATGCAAATCCAATTCCACCTTCCACACGTTGGGGATTTATACCAACGCGTTGTATACTGTCGCCAACCAATTTCCCTTCGCCTTTAACAGAGATGGTTATTTCTGTGTTATCATTTGGTATACGCGTACCGTTTTTGTCGCATATTTTAAAATATACAGGGACCATATCGCTACCATCCGCTTGCGGACGAATTCCATGTTCCGGTACGTAGACCTCAATTTTGGCAGCTTTCTCCGGTGTTTTTACTTCATGTTTGGCAACACGCTTGCCGTTACTCCATCCTTCTGCATACAAAGTGCCTGCTTCAAATGCTTTCGCATCAAATATAAACGCCGGACTTCCACCTTTTTGCACCGTATGTGGATATAACTCCCTCGCCTCACCCCTAGATTGCGTACCAATGTGTTTTTGATTTCTGTATAAACGCACTTCATCGCAATTAGAAAATACCGTAATTTCATTGCTTGCAGACGGATACGCAGCATCCGCATTGTGCGATGCAATGAACACCATAGGACCCGCGTACAAATTCTTTTGAGAAATTTGTGCCGGGCGCATACTTTGCATCATATAGTATCCAAACTTTGGAAATCTATTTACATCCACCACACCCGAGTACATGGTCTCGTCCTCTGCGCCGCGCGCATAGTCGTTGTAACTCCACATAAAATGTCCGCCCATCCGCGGGTTAGCATCAAGCATACACCAATCAAAGTAGCCATTCCCATTTAAATGTGCCAAGCGTGTTTGACATTGTAGTAATTGCTCATATTCGTTCTCAGCCATACTTACGCGGGGTTTACGTCCAACACCGTCGCCCCACTCGCGGGTAAGGAGTGGTTTTATGGATACCTGATCCTCTAAGTAGTTACTCATAACATTTCCGTCTTTTGGAAATTCGCCAACTTGCTTGTAAAATACATCATAAAATGGAGCGGTTTCCTTGTGCCCAAAGTAATCCCCTGCAGTGTAAAACTGATTACCGGGATACTCTTCATGAGCGGCATTAAAAATACGTTCCACAACTTCTACCGGATAGCGTATTTCGTTTAAGGCTGTTTCCCACAAAACAACAGAAGGTCTGTTTCTGTCGCGACGAATCATTCTTTGACCAATTTGCTCCATTCTGTCAGCAAAAATCGGATTATTATTATAGTATTGCCATCCCGGAATACATTCAATAACCAGTAAGCCGTGTTTATCGCACGCAGCTAAAAATGCGGGATCCTGCGGATAATGCGCCGCTCTAACGGCATTATATCCGCCTCTTTTCATATCTATAACATCCCGCTCCTGCATAGAGTTCGACGTAGCATCCCCAACATAAGGGAATGACTGGTGTCTGTTGGCTCCAACCAGGTAGAGAGGCTCATTATTAATAAAAAAGCCACTGTCTCTACTAAACCGTATATGTCTGATTCCAATAACATCCTTGCGGCTGTCAATAACTTGTTTTCCGTCTGTAATCTCAGTTATCAATGTATACAAATGCGGTGTATAGGGATGCCAAAGTTGTGGTTTATTTACGTCCAAATTACACTCCACGTGCAAACGTTCGTCACCCTTAATTGTAAAATCAACACTTTTATTGGCAACCGTTTTCCCGTTATCATTAAGCAAACGGTGTACAATGCGGCCTTGACGTATCTTTTTTTCATTATTTCCAACATGAGTACGCACATGTACTTGCGCCTGCTGCTTGGAAACGTGCGGATAGGTTACAAATATACCTCCTCCCGCAATCTCATTTTCTTCAAGTTCGTCCGTAATAAACAACTTATCGGTCACAGTAAGTGTGGCATCTCTGTATATACCGCTATAGTAATAAAAATCCATGCGGTCCTGCGGCTTACCCGGAGGAGTTAATGGATCATACTCTGCAGACACTCGTAAGGCAATAACATTGTTCTCGTTTCCAAAAAATACTTTATCTGTAATATCTGTCGTAAATCCCACATATCCACCATGATTGGTTGCAGCTAACTTCCCGTTTACAAACAGCTCACATGCATTCATAACGCCTTCAAAATGAACGCTAATACGTTTGTTTTTCAAAGAAACGGGTAATTTAAAGTATCTGCGATACCAGCCAACCCCATTGTAAATAATATCTCCACCGCAATGTTTTTTCTCCAATTGCATAATGTGAGGCAGTACCACCGGCATCCACTCGGAGTCATTGACCCGCATGTCTTTTCCGTTGGCAATATCTCCTCTATAAAATGCCCATTGCGTATTCATGTTGTAGTCTACTCTGCCTTTTTGTGCGTGTGCAGGTTGCAAAAAAGAACAAAGTAACAATAGCCCGAATGTTAATCGGAATAGGTGTAATGTTGTTAACTTCATAATTTGTGTATATTTATTTTCTCATCAATTCGCTTTGTAATGTGGCAATGTTCAACAAGGATTGTGAGTACCTCTCTCTTACCCCAAAGTACATAGGGTTTATAATTACTTAATGCTTACCCCGTGAATATAGTCTCTCCTAAAATAGAAAGGACACTGCTAAACCAATAGAGTAACACTCTTTGTTGAATATATGCTTCAAAATTTAACAGGACATCTGCTGAAGTAGATGCCCTGTTTTACAAAACTATAACTTTTTGTTATAGTTTAATTATGTAAGTTAACAAAATTACAGTAACAATGATTTATGTCAATGTTTCTTTGTACTAACGCTGAAAATTGACATTCTTATAATTCCATTATCTTGTTATTAATTAAAAACAAGACGACATAAACATGCTTTATAAATGGAATTATGGGCATCGTCCACATTCTGTAGGGTATACGTGTTTTATTTTAACCTATAGTTATCATTTCAAATTTGTTTGGTGTAGAAAGTATTCCTCTCAAGGGTTTCGACTAGCTTTCGACTAGGTTACGGCAAGGTTTCGACTACTATGTGGGAGTAATAGTAGTCGAAACCTAGTCGAAACCCTGTCGTAACCTAGTCGAAACCCTTAAGAGGGGGAAGAGAGGAAATGAATATTTTATATCCCTCTTCTTTGTAGTTTTCAATACAAGGAAGAGGGATATAAGGAATTCAAATAGAAACGAAATTGCGATTGTGTTGGGTAATTTATATGCACACTCTGTGTGCTATCATCCTATTTTCTATAAAATGAAATATAAAATTACAGTGTGGAATGTTATTGCATTTAAATCTTTAAGTAATCTTGAGCCATTTCAATTAAGCCCTCTTCGGGGAGTTCGCCCACCCATTTGTTCATGTCTCCTTGTGGTGTTATAAATATAAATGTAGGAAATCCCGATACACCAAAGAGTTCAGCCAATGCAGGATGTTGCTCAAGTTCAATACGGTAACAATCCACTTGTTTTAAAGTACCGCTCACTTTTTCATAGCGTGGGGCCATTGCTTGGCAATGCGGACACCAAGTTACCCAAAACTCTATAATGGTGTTGTTTTTTATAAGTAGTGGTGCTTTGTCGCCCATGTCGTAATTAAAGATCTTTTCTTTAAATAATGCTTCGTCCAAGTTGTGTACCATGTTGTTATGTATATAATTAAACAAAATAATTAAGACTAGATTTACGCGCATACTCAATCATAGTAGCTACGCCTCCCACTTCAATCCCTTCCATGAAATCTTCCTTCTTTAAATTCATAAGTTCCATAGACATTTGGCAGGCAATGAATTTAATACCGTCATACTTAGCCAAATGTACCATGAAGTCAAGTGGCGGAACATTTTTCTCCTTCATTATTCTTTCCATCATTTTCTTTCCTAACCCAAACATGTTTTTATGTGTAAGGGACAAGTCCTTGTCATCCTTAGGGAGTATGTGCTCAATGGCTTTATCCTTGAGTGAATGGTGTTCTGTATGTGCCTCTCGGTTTTTTATTAGCGAAAGCCCCCAAAATGTAAAAAATACTTGTACTTGCATGCCCATTGCCAGTGCGCCAAGTGCAATGTTAAATGCAGCTAAACCACGGTCTAACTCATCACTAAACATCACAATGGTGAGACTGTCCACTTTTTCTGGTACTGTGGCAGCTCCAATTTCAGTGTGTTTAAGGATTTGTGCCGAAATAACGCCTTCATTTTCAGTTAGCGATAAAAGTTCGTTCTGTGTAACGTGGCACCAAGAAACTACATCGTTACGGAAACCGGGATCAGTAACCTCAATGGTCACAGTTTGTCCGATAGCTGCTTTTTGGAAATCGGTTTTTAATGCTAATATGGGTCCGGGACATTGTGACCCCTTGGCATCTATGTGTATGTTTTTTTGATTTGGTGTAGCATCATTATCAAAATGCATTTCTCCTAGTGTAGGCATATTGTTGTATTTAATGTATTTATAAGCCATGTTCATGGTATACAGTGTTTAATGCAAAATGTCTGGTAAATGTTACAACCACAATGGGTAAAAATGGATAGATGCTGCTATATGTTGGGGATGATGAGTGTATGTTGTGCCATTGGATGGCTGTGTATGGATTTTTAGGGGTTTAATTTGTCAACATGTATTGTTTTTTGACGTTATGAATATAAAGCAAAACCAAGGTTACGATGAATAAACTTTATAGTAAGATGCACTGTTTTACGGAGTTACTTTTTCCACCTCTATGTGCTGCCTGTCATAGGGTAATGGCGAGAGGTGAGGAGTTTGTATGTACAGATTGTCGTATACAAATGCCATTGAGTAACTACTCGGATTGGCGTGAATACAATTTTTTTGGACGTTTTAATGGGGTGCCATTGCCACAAGCTGTTTACTCACTGTTTACGTACAGAAAAGGCTCAAATTTTGACCGATTAATTTATGAGATTAAATACAATGGTAAAACTAAGTTAGGTAACTACATGGGGCATATGCTGGGCACTTGCTTGCAGCAATATGATGTAACGTGGGATGCAATTATCCCTGTTGCCATGCATGATAAACGCCGTTTGCAGCGTGGCTATAACCAAGCAGAGGTTATAGCAGCTGGGGTTGCTGATGTTTTGGGTATTGAGGTGCGTACAGACGTAATGAGGCGTATAGATGCAAGAGCCTCACAAACTACAATGTCCATGGGCGAACGGATTTCTGGTACAGGAATATGCTTTGAGGCTGATGATAGTAAAATAACTGATAATGAGCATATACTGCTGATTGATGATGTCATTACGTCCGGTAGTACCATGATTGCGTGTTGTGCAGCATTGTGTAAAGCAAAACAGGTGCGTATAACTTTAGCATCGTTGGGGCGTACAGAAGCAATATAAAATATGGAAAATGATATGAAATTATTGGGAATCTTATATCTTTGTTCATAAATGATAACTTTTTGAACATAATAATCAAATGACACAGAGAACATTTATCGCACCTTTAGCTATTGTTGTAATGGCCATTGCCATAGCGCTTACGCTACATAGTTGCGCTAACAGGGGATATTTAGAGGGGGGAACAAAAGATGAAACACCACCTAAGGTAATTAAGGAGTCGCCCGAATCATACAGTACTAATTTCGATAAAAAATATGTAAACATCTATTTTGATGAGTTTATTCAATTAAAGGATGTAAATAATAAATTTATTATCTCACCTCCACAAAACAAGAAACCTAAAGTTCGCTTAAAAGGTAAGTATGTGCAAGTTGAGTTTGTAGATACATTAAGACCTAATGTAACCTACAGTTTGGATTTTGCAGATGCTATTGTGGATAATAATGAGGGAAATCCGTTAGGGTTCTATCGTTATGTTTTTTCTACGGGAAATACTATTGACTCATTGGAGTTGAGTGGACAGGTTGTAAATGGCGAAAGTTTATTGCCTGTTCTTAATGCATATGTATTATTGTACACAACAAATACGGACTCTTTACCTATTACAACCATACCGGATTATATTGCAAGAACAGATAGTAGTGGGTATTTTAAAGCTACTAATTTGCGCGAAGCGGATTATAAAATTGTAGCTATCATGGATGAAAACCGTGATTATAAATATGTGCCAGAGGGAGAAATGATAGGTTACATAGATTCTTTGGTGCATCCTGTTGTATTTGATATGACCCGCGTTGATACCATTACCCGCATAGAGAAAATTGTGGGACGCGACACTTTAGTTTCGGATTCCATTGTGAGACATGAGTATTTAGCTTACGGACCATCAAACCTGTATATAAAATTATTCCAAGAGGAATCTACACAACTCTATATGACGAATGATGAGCGTAAGGATAGGCATAAACTTGATTTTACGTTTAGTGTCCCGGCAGAAGATAATGGATTGAGTGTTGAGTTTTTAAATGCACCGAATAACGAGGATACTTTCCTTGTGGAACGTAATGCAGGTAATGATACGCTTACTTACTGGATTAGAGATTCCCTAGTGTACAAGATAGACTCTTTGCAGGCTGTTGTTAAATACTTGCGTACGGACTCTACAGGCCAACGTGTATATCACTCGGATACATCGCGCTTCTTGTTTAAAGATAAGGTGGTGAAAGAGAAAAAAGGACGAGATAAAGATAAGGACAAAGATAAAGAGGAAGAGGTAAAGATTGAATTTATTAATATCAACAGTAATCTTGGAGGCAATTTAGATATAAAAGCACCAATTAAGCTTACGTTTACAGAACCGATAGATTCAGAAGGATTAAATAACATTAAATTGTATGAAGTTATAGATTCAACGCTAAATCCGCTAAACTATACGTTGACGTCGGACTCCTTAAAAATCAGGGAGTTTAGTGTGTTTGCCAATATGCAAGCTGGTAAGAACTATAAAATTGAGATAGACTCAGCCACAGTGTATAACATCTATGGAAAGTACAACAATAAGTTTGAGAAAACGTTTAAAATTAAAGAGGAGAAGGAATACGGGAAGCTCATCATGAACATGACGGGAGTAGAAGGTCCTACATTGCTTCAGTTATTTAAATCCGAAAATGCGAAAGCGGATAACGGGAAAGTTAAGTTTAATGTTGTTCAGGAAAAATGGATTACGAAGGACGAGAAAGTAGTATTTGAGTATTTACAAGCCGGAAAATACAAACTACGTGCAATCTCGGATCTTAATGGCAATAAAAAGTGGGATACCGGGCGTTATTTATCGCACATACAACCCGAGCCAATATACTATATTCCGACAGAATTAAACATAAAAGAGAATTTTGACGTTGAGCAGGATTTAGATTTGTCTGGAGCAAAATAAAACCCCAAGTAAGAGAGTACCGGAGAGCGAGATAAGGAGATTGGGAAATTCACTAAAACAATTGAAATTGAAGACTTATGAGACATTTGCGGTTACTCTTTTTACTACTAATGACCTCCGGGACATTAGTTGCGCAACCTGAACTTAAGGAGATAAAAAAGTTATACTACACCGGCTACTATAATTGGGGTGTGGTATGGGTAAAAGCGGGATTTGTTGAATTCAAAGTAAGCCGTTCAACCAAATACCCTAATGCAGTAGAACTGTTTGCCACAGGACAGTCAATACCATCGCGCGATTGGATTTTTAAAGTGCGGGATACGCTGGTATCACATTATAATCCGGACAATTATTTACCTTATGAGTTTATACGTAAAGCGCATGAAGGAAAATATCATAAAACGTTTGATTATACATTTGATTATCCGAATAATAAGGTGCATGCAACGATACACAAAATTGATAGGTATAAACGTTTGGATACAATCCAGCTTCAACCAGAGACGTTTGATATGCTGTCTGTTGCATGGAAAGCAAGAACGTTAGATTTTGGCTCGTTTAAGGTAGATGACAAAATACCAATTCGCATACTACTCGATAATGATATATTTAATCTATACATTCGTTATCTGGGTACGGATACAATACGTATTAATAGAAAGAAATATGATTGTTATGTGTTCTCGCCATTACTTGTAAAAGGTGATGTTTTTGTTGGTGGGGAGACAATGAAGGTGTGGATATCAATGGATGAAAACCGTATTCCTATGATGGTGGAATCAAAGATATTGGTAGGTTCTGTAAAAGGAATTATAGATCCGGACAAAATAGAGCTGTATGATGCTCCGCTTTATAAAAAGGAAGATTAATAAAACGATAATAAAATGAAACAAGTTTACTCGAAACTGATAATGATTTGCATGGCTGCAATGTGTTTAGTGTCATGCGGTGAAGGCTCGCACAAAACGGTATTGCCTCCGGTAACCGGTGCTGCGAATGAAATATTGGTGATTATGCACAGTGAACAATGGAATGGACCCATTGGTGATACGCTAAAACAATATTTTGGACAAGAGCAAATAGGACTGCCACAACCGGAGCCTATGTTTGATTTGATAAATCTGCCTCCTGCAAACTTTAAGCGTGATGTTAAGTCGCATCGTAGTGTAATTATGGTGGACATTACTCCAAAAGTTGATACGGCATCATTCGTACATCGTGAAAGTCCGTGGTCTCAATCGCAAAAGGTTTTTGAATTCCGCGCACCGAATGCCGAAGCTTTCTATAAGATATTTAATGCGAAGAAGAGCGTTATTATGGGAGTTTTCCTGAAGGCAGAACGTGATCGATGGACATCGGCGTATAAAAAGAGCTCTAGTACAAAGATATTTAACCTGTTTAAGAACAAGTATAATCTTGTATTAAATTGTCCGGACCAATACCGAATAAATAAGGATACAAATAATTTTGTATGGATCTCTTCTGAAACGAGAGTGGATAGTAAAGGTCTTATCTTTTTTCAAGAGAAATATACGGATCAGTCGCAACTTAATTATCAGGTTATTCTTGATCGTGTAAACGAAGAGTTGAAAGCATATATTCCGGGCCCAGCTAAGAATTCGTACATGGCATTGGATACAAAAACTCAGACTAGCGTACAAAGCTACAACTATAATGGAGAGAATTACGCGATACTAATGCGTGGCTTATGGGAGGTAGAGAATGACTTTATGGGTGGCCCATATGTATTAAATGTTGTATTGGATCAGCAGCACGGACGTATAATTTATATGATGGGGTATATTTATGCACCGGAATCTGGTAAACGTAATATGATTCGTCAGGTAGAGGCAATTCTATTTACAATGGGAATTATTGGCGAGGAGGTTCCAGCCGAGAATGGAAAATAGTTATTTAAACTAGATATAAAAGAATGAGGGTGGTAATTGCATTTACCACCCTTTTTTTATACACTTGCAAAGAAGTAATTAAACGCAAAAACAACATTAATGAAAAGATTTTTCCTGCTTATAACTTTTTTACAGATAACGGTTATTTATGCCCAAACCTCCGGTATAGAATGTTGGGAGGATTATAAAACATTGCTTGATAATAAGAAAGTTGGAGTAGTGGCTAACCACACTTCGATGATAAACAATATGCATGCTGTGGATTTTTTGCTTTCCAAAAGTGTTAATGTAACAAAGCTATACTGCCCCGAGCATGGTTTTAGAGGTGATGCGGATGCTGGAGAGACTATAAAGGATGGTAAGGATGCACGGACAGGATTGCCTATAATTTCACTTTACGGCAAGAAGAAGAAACCACAACTAGAGGATTTGAAGGGAGTGGAGGTAATGATTTTTGATATACAAGACGTAGGTGTCCGATTTTATACCTATATCTCTACGTTACATTACATAATGGAGGCTTGCGCAGAAGCCGGAATTCCTGTTGTTGTTATGGATAGACCCAATCCTCATGCTCACTATGTGGATGGGCCGGTGTTACAATCTAATCAACGCTCTTTTGTAGGAATGCATAAAGTTCCCATAGTGTATGGTATGACCATTGGGGAATATGCTAATATGATAAATAGTGAGGGATGGTTAGCTAATGGAATAAAAAATAATCTAACCGTTATTCAGATCCGTGATTGGAAGCGAAATGATGGATATGTTTTACCGGTTAAGCCATCGCCTAACTTGCCAGACTCAATTGCAATTGCGCTTTATCCATCTACATGTTTATTTGAAGGAACAGTTGTGAGTGAGGGGCGTGGAACGTATAAACCCTTTGTTGTGTTTGGACATCCGGATTTAAAAAACATGCCATATAAATTTACGCCAATTTCGATTCCGGGGATGAGTAAACAGCCTAAATGTGAGAATAAGGAGTGTTATGGGATGGATTTGACAAATGATTATGCTGATATAAAAGTAGCTAATCGTATTGAGATTAAGTGGTTAATACAGGCGTATAAGAATTACAAAGGTAAGTTGCCCTTTTTCACCTCTTTTTTTAATAAATTAGCGGGAAATTCAAGCCTAAGACAACAAATTGAGCAGGGAATGAGCGAGAGTGATATCCGGGCTGATTGGCAAGAAGAGATAAACAATTTTATGCAAATACGAGCAAAGTATTTGTTGTATCAGTAAAAACAACAAAGTTATAGATATGCTGAGAAGAATTATCAAGTGGTCGTTTTTTACACATCTTGTAGTTACAATTGCAGTGATTATTGCATTACTAATACTTATTAGATGGGTACTAACACCAACGCGCATAACGCCGTTTATAGTAAAAAAGGCGAATGAATTGGTTGAAGCAAGAATAGATGTCCGATTGGCGGATTTGACATTCTTTTCAACATTCCCCGATTTAGGTGTCAAGGTTCAAGGATTAACCGTTATTAATCCCATTGATTCAACCTTGAAGCAACCACAAGACACGTTGTTACAGGTAGAAAATTGTGTGGCAAAAATTAATTTACCACAGTTGATTATAGGGCGTATTATTGTTAAGGAATTTACGCTTGATAATCCGACAATCTATGCCTATGTTTCCCCATTGGGCGTACCCAACTGGGATATTGTGCCGCTAGATACTAATGCGCATGGAAAAACGGAAATAATTGTTGATACGCTTGAGCATATTGAACATAAGAAAGAGCGCGAAATTAAATTAGAGTTACATAATGTAGTAATTAACAAGGGGAATGTGACATTTGATGACCGATCGACTGATTTATATACCGATTTTAAAGATATGAATTTGGCTTTAAATGGGGCATTGTTTGATAAACAGGCACGTTTAGGATTGGATTTTAATGCGGAGAATATTCTCATTTGGCAAAATGGAGAATTACTAGTTAAACGCTTACGCTTTGGAATACAAAGTGATGTTAATGTAAACCGAGATAGCAACGAGGTGAAATTAAATAAAGCTGTTTTTGATGTTAACGGAATACGTATGGGCGCCGGTGGGACCTTGCGCGGTATAATGGATAATAAGGCGGTGGACGTGAATTTGCGTTATGGTATTGACATACCATCTTTACATAAGATTCTGGAACTTGTTCCTCCATCTATTTTAAGCAAAGAGCATAAGGTGGATGTAAAAGGAATGGTGCTCTTGCAGGGTAACATTAATGGCGTGTATGGAGAAGGTAAATTTCCAATTATTACGGCAGATTTGTCAATAGAGAATGGTCAAATTGCTTATGATAAGATGCCAGTTCAGGTAGAGAAATTGGATGTTAAGGCGCATGCTTTTGTGGATATGAATAGGCAGCAACCTTCTAATATCTCAGTCTCTGAATTTATTTTTAAGGGAGGAGCAACTTCTTTAAGTGTACTTCTTAATGTTGACGATGTGCTTAATAAACCCTACTTAAAGAGTTCTATTAAGGGTAATATCAATTTAACCGAATTGACGCAAATTTTTCCATTGCAAGATAGTATTGTATGTAAAGGATCTATGGTTGCCGATTTAAAGGCTGAAGCCACTCTGAAGGATATTTACAACAGTAACTATGGTATGATTAAAGCCAATGGCTCAATGGGAGTGAAGGATATTGAGCTTTACATTCCACAAGAGGATGTGATGATTAAATGGGCAAATGCCGGGATAAGCTTTGCCGGAAATCAAAAGAATACAAAGGTGGCGCAAGGACGTGATTTGCTAAACGGTATAGTAGGTTTCTCCGGATTGAATATCCGTTATAAGGATAGATTAACGCTTGTAATGGATACGACGTTTGTTAAATTGTCAACAACGCCACTAAAGGACACAAATAATATTGCCACTGTAAACACGCATGTGCAATTAGGTAAGAGTGAAATAATAGTCAAAGATACCTTATTATTGGGCGTTGATAAAATAACGGGAGAGGCTCGCTTGGCTCCATCGCCTAAAAATGCTACAATGCCTGTATTAACTCTAAACGGTTCAATACTTCGTTTCCGCTCGCAACTTTTAGCCAATATGATGAATATTGAGTATGCGTCCGTTAATGTGGCACTTGAAAGGCAAACTAAGGATAACAAGAGTTGGCGTAGCAATGGTAAATTGCAAATAAGCAATATGGAGGCATTTACACCTTTCTTCCCGTTGGTGATGCGAATGCCGGGAACAAGTTTAACGCTGGCTCATAACACTATTCAATTGGATTCGGCAACTGTAAGTGTTGGCGATTCGGATTTGTGTCTTACAGGTTCAGTTCGTGATCTTGCCAATTGGATGTATAATGATGGAACATTAAATGCAGATTTTCGCATAACATCCGACATGTTGAATTGTAACCAGATAATCCATGCAATGGGGGTAGGTGAAGAGTTTAGACGTCAAGTAGAGCAAGGAAAGGAACAAAATAAACTGGCATTAAATGAAAATGCGGAAGTGTTTTCGACACTTACAGACACACTTGCCTACGATAGTGTAAGTACATTATTTGTGGTTCCTCCACGTATTGACTTTACATTCCAAACGGATATAAAACAGGCCGTTTTTGGAAAATTGTATATGGATTCTATTCATGGAGAAGTTGTAATGAAAAATCAATCCATTGAACTATCCAACTTAAAGATGCGTTCATCTGCAGCAAATATGGAAACCACACTGCTTTATAGAGCATCGACTTCTAAGGAGGCTTATACAGGTTTTTCAATGAATATGTATGATATACGTATTGATAGTTTAGTGCATTTGGTCCCAGCCTTGGATACACTGTTCCCAATGCTCCAATCTTTTGAAGGTGTTGTAAACTTTCAAATGGCGGGTGAGGCCTATATTGACTCTACAATGAACGTTGTTTTGCCTACATTGCGCGGCGCTGCCTATATGGATGGACATGATTTGGTACTGATGGATGGTGAAACTTTCTCAGAGATTTCTAAGATGCTGATGTTTAAGAATAAACAAAAGAATAGTATTGATAGTATTTCAGTGAGTATGGCTATTAAAAATGGAACGGTTGAGGTATTTCCATTCTTGGTGGAAATTGATAGGTACCAAGCAGCAGTGGGTGGCAAACACAATATTGATATGAGTTTTAATTACCACATCTCGATACTTAAATCGCCTTTACCATTCCGTGCCGGAGTGGATGTATACGGGACGATGGATAAAATGAAGTTCCGCATAACTAAAGCGAAGTACAAGGATATGTTTATTCCTTCTCGTAAAGGCAATGTTGATAGTACTAAGCTTAATGTACAACAACAAATAAAACAAAAGCTAAATCAAGTTACGCATACGCCGCAGTAAAACGTAACAAGTATATACGAAACGCATTCATTCCTTCTACAAAAAGAAGCAATTGGATGCGTTTTTCGTTGTGATAAGCTTTTACATAGGCTTTACCATACAATAAACAGTGAATACTGACGTTATAAGTATGTAAACATAAGATATAAAAAAATACTAATATTGGTGTTTTACTTTTCTATGTCAGCAAACTTGTGTAATATGCAGTCATAATATTAACCCATTAACACGATAGACATGTTAAAACAGATTTTTGCAGCGCTTGTTTGTATCTTAACGTTTACAACACAAGCCATTGCGCAGGATGGTATTCAGTTTACAACAAAAAACTGGAATGAGGTGTTAGAACTTGCTAAGAAGGAGAATAAACCTATTTTCTTGGATTGTTATACCACATGGTGTGGACCATGTAAAATGCTTAAGGAAAAAGTATTTCCACAAAAGGAAGTGGGCGAGTTTTTTAATAAAAACTACATTAACGTAGCAATGGATATGGATACGGAAGCTGGTAAGGCACTTGCAACAGTATACACAATTAAAGGATATCCTACATTATTTTTCCTTACACCTGGAGGTGACATCCTATTACAAAAACTTGGAGCTCCAAATGCCGATCAGTTATTGAGCCTTGGAAAGGAAGCGTTAACGGTAACAAATCCAACGAAGGTGAATCAGAAAACTACAAAGAAACTTACAGCCGGTGAATTGCTACCAAATGCTACCTATAAAAACCAAAATGAGGAAAGTGTATCGCTCGAGTCGTTAAAGGGGAAATATTTATATATAGATTTTTGGGCAACATGGTGTGGACCGTGTTGTGCTGAAATTCCTCATTTAAAGAAATTGGAAGAGAAGTTCCACGGAAAAAACATTGAATTTGTAAGTATTTCGTGCGATAAAGATCTTACAAAATGGAAAGATATGGTTCAGAAAGAACAATTGGGAGGTATACAGTTAAATGTTCGCGATGACAGAGCGCTTATGGATGCATTTGGTATTCGAGGAATTCCTTATTTTGTACTAGTTGATCCACAAGGAAAAATTGTAAATGTTGGAATGACAAGACCTTCTGATCCGGCAACGACTAAAGTATTTGAGACCTTATTACAGTAGTAGTAACTCTTGGTATAGTGAATGGTAAAGCGAGTGTAATTTCCTAATGGAAGTATACACTCGCTTTATTATTAAAGTAAAAATACCTTCAGTTTACACCACAGTGGCTACGGCAGGGATTAGTGGAATACGGAACCAAAATGTAGATCCAACACCAATGGTTGAACGGACTCCAATATCGCCTCCCATTTTTCGAACCAGTTGCTTGCATATATATAATCCTAGTCCGCTTCCAGGAGAAAAACCATTCAATTTGACGAATCGGTTAAAAATAACTTGCATCTGGTCATGTGTCATACCTATACCCGTATCATCAACGCTTATACGTAGTGAATTATTGAATAATTTATATTTAAGAGTAATGCTTCCTTTTTCTGTGAATTTGGTTGCATTTGTAATTAGGTTAACCAATATAGTAGAGAGTTTATCCTTGTCTTGGTAAATAACACAATCTTTGTCCGATGGATTAAATTGAAACTTAATATCTTCCGGTACTCGCATTGAAACTCTATTAATAATTTCTTCAATGAGGGAGACTAAGTTAAAGTATGATGAATGTACTCTAAATTGTTCAGTTTCAATTTGAGAAACCCGGATAATATCATCCACTAATCCCAAAAGCTGTTGATTGCTCTTTTTTATAAGACGCAAATACTCATCTCTTTCTCGTTGTGTTTCTGTGTCGCAAATAACATCGGATAATCCGATAATTACATTTAAAGGAGTTCTTATTTCATGGCTAATGTTGGCAATGAAATGACTCTTCATCTTATCAACCTCCATTGCTTTCTTCTCAATTCTTGCTAGTTGATCGTCATGATCCTTAAGATGGGTAATATCAATATTAAATTCAATAATAATATGTTCGTTATTGTCTAAAATGTCACTATAAAAATGGGAACGTATCCATTTATAACTGCGCGGGTCATAATTTCCCGTAACTATTCTGTATTCGTAAGTAAAATTAGATATGACGCCTGTGTAAAGTTTATCCATAAGTGAATGCAGTTCACTACTATCCTCCGGGTGAAGCGATTTAAACTTTTGCTGTATTCCTTGTGACCAATCTAATTGCTCTATATTGTTATTTATTCTCCACTGACTATTACTATAATGCTCATTGTAAGTGATATTATAAACAAGAATACCTATTTGGTTAAAGCTACACAATGAGTTTACTAAGTGCGAAATAGTTTTGTCATTGTGTTCATAAAGCTTTGAAAGTAGAAGTTTGGAATTGTATGTGGAATCGCCAAATTGACGGTACCTTGTTTTAACCTCTTTATTTAGTAAGTGTGCAGTGCCGCAGATTACAGTTGCGTTTACATCCTGGTTTTTCAAAATGCGGAGGACGAACTCATTGTTATCACAAAAAACGGATATTACTGTGTCAATATACGTATAGTCCTTTTCATTCTTGAAATATTCAACAAACAAAGGGCGTATGTTTACGGCAAGCATTTTTAAAAAATCCGCATAACAAATCCTATTTACGCGCAAATTTAGTGTATCTGTAAGATACTCAGATAGAATAATTTGTTTAGACTCACTGTCAATGGACCAAAATCCCATTTTGCATTGATATTGGAAATCGACAGAAATTGGATTAAATGTCATTCGTAGTTAAGTTTTGTTAGAATACAAATATATGAAAAAATACTTTAAAAGCCACGTGAAATTAGTGGAATGCTAAGTTAATATTCTCATTATCTATGTGTTTTGGTATTTTGATTGAAGAAATTAATTTAAAACAGTAGTTTGATATTTTTTAGGTAAAACTTAATGAGATGTTTAAACTTAGTTTTTAATAATTTGACTATTTGCGCTTAGGGGTAGTATGAAAAACGTTACTATTTATTTCAAACTATTCATGTGGATCCGCATTGCATGTGTTTTTCTTTTTAACTAAAGATAGTTGTCCCCCTCTATTTAATCCCTAACTTATTCTACATCTTTTCCACATCTAATTCAGGTTTCATTGTGGTTTCATTCAGGTTTTATTCAGGTTTCATTCAGGTATCGCCCCCCAAACCTGAATGAAACCTGAATGAAAGCTGAATGAAACCTGAATGAAATACGGAGAGGGTGAGAAGGGAGTAGAGTTGTAATGAGGAGATTATTTGGCGTGGAAAGAGAAAAATTTTTGTTATGTATTGTGACTTTATATAAAAAAACGCTATCATTGTGCTTTCAATCACCAATTTTAATAAATTATGAAACTACTTAGTTATGCATTTACATTAGCATCTTTGTCCTTTATGGCAACGGGATGTGATACACAAAACAATGGAACAGCATCTCATATTAATGCTGTTAATAATGTGTCTCACTTTTATGATTTTCATATGGACTGGGGATTTCCTCGCCAATACATGAAAAACGAGAATGAGAAATATGTAAAAAGTTGGAGCTGTATATATAATAGCGATTTGAGTAATGCCAATCTTCTGTTTTTATTCAATGGGGAGGATCGTTTACCTTACGTGGAGAAGGATTTTGCAGCTATTAACGAGTTTTTAAAACAAGGCGGTGGTGTGATGATGTTGAGTAGTGGAAACTCCGTTGAGCAAAATAAACTTGTTTCAACTTATGGCGCTTCGTTTGTAAAGGGTTTTGAACGTCCGCTAAAAGGTTTAGAATTTGCCAATGGCGAAGTGGCTACAAAAGGGTATGGTTGTTACTTAAAACTTGACGAGCCTAAAAAATGGAATGTCGTTGTTGAAGATAATGCAGGAAACCCGATGTTGGCTTATAGAAAAGTAAATAAAGGAACTGTATTGGTTGGATCTAAAGGTTTATTAGGAGATAATCCGGATAGTGCTACAGATACGATTAACCATGCAATGTGGACACAATTGTGGGCAAAAGTGGCTGCAGGAAAGCAAGTGGATCCTAATAAAGAGTTTAAAACCGAGTATATTGAGAAGGTTGAAAATAACATTACGCGCGATGGGTTAAACGTGTCGTTCAATGATTATTTGGCACCTTGTGGTGAAGCCATGTTTGATATTTCAAAGCGTTGTATGCCTGTAATTGAAAAAACAATGGGTGTACCTTTGTCTGACGGAATGGGTTCTAAAATTGTACTTATCCCAACAGATGGTGGTGGATACTCATCAGGTGAGGTTATTGCTTTAGCTGTGTGGTGGGGCGGATTCCCAGAAAAAGAGGATTCAATGATTGAGTTTGTAACACATGAGGCAGTGCACTCTTGGGTTTTACCTCATGCAGAGATATGGAATGAGCCTATTGCAACTTATGTAGGTAACCTTGTAATGTGCCAAATGGGACATGAGGAAGAGGGAAAACGTCGTATTCAGGATTGTATTAACCGAGCAAAAGCTGTCGATCCAAAATTTGATCTTTATGATATGCGCGGTAATAGCAGTAAAAAAGGTATTGCTCCGCTTGAAGCAAACCGTGTTAATGATGTGCATTGGGGAAAAGCTTTTTGGATTTTTGAACAGTTGCGTGCTGAGAATCCTCAATTTATGGCGGAATATTTTAAAGCTAAACGTCAACATGCAACAAAAGAGGCTGTAGCAAAATATGACGATAATAATACGGTAGCCGTGATGAGTATTGCAATGAATAGAGACCTATTCCCATGGTTCCGTAGTATTGGCTTCGACGTAGACCGTAAAAAGGCCGATGTGAAGTTTTAATGGACATTTAGCGTTTTATGACAAAATAAATATGATTGTTTTGTTGCAAATGTATATTATTATTAATTAATTTGACGGTATATAAAACTAAAAACTAATAAACATTTTTTTGTAATGAATTTACCTGAAAATTTAAAGTATACCAAAGAGCACGAATGGATCCGTGTGGAAGGTGATGAGGCAGTAATAGGTATTACAGACTATGCTCAAAGTCAATTAGGAGATATCGTTTTTGTTGAATGTGAAACAGTAGGCGATGAACTTGAGGCTGAGGATGTGTTTGGGACAATAGAGGCTGTAAAAACTGTATCGGATTTATATTTGCCTGTTGCCGGAGAAGTTGTTGAGTTTAACGACTCATTAGAGGAAACTCCAGAAGCGGTTAATAACGATCCTTACGGTGAAGGATGGATTATTCGTATTAAAATGTCTAATCCTTCGGAATTAGATAATTTATTGGATGCTAAAGGTTATGCTGCATTGATTTAATTAAATAAAGCATAGAAATAATAAAGCCTGTCTCATTATGGGGCAGGCTTTGTTATTTGTGTTGGAGAGATGAAATGTATATTATATTATAAATGCTGCGGTTATCCTACCGTTACATAGGTACGTTAACGTTAAATGTAAGAATATGTATATAAAAAATTAATGTTTTGTATTGTTATAATTGTGAAAATATTAATTTTGTATTGTTGAAAAAATAATTTATTAAACAAAGTTTATGACACTTATAAAATCAATATCAGGGATTCGTGGTACAGTAGGTGGACGTCCCGGAGATAATTTAACGCCGTTGGATATTGTTAAGTTTGTATCGGCATACGCGACATGGTTAAAAACAGGAGCTCAAAAAGAAAAAGCTCGTATTGTTTTAGGTAGAGATGCACGTATCTCAGGTGAGATGTATGCTAATTTAGTTGCTGCTACGTTGACAGGTTTAGGACATGATGTAATAAACATTGGAATGGCAACAACGCCTACAACGGAGATTGCTGTAACTGCAGAAGGTGCAGATGGTGGTATTATCTTGACAGCGAGCCATAATCCGAAACAATGGAATGCTTTAAAATTATTAAATGCAAAAGGTGAATTCCTTTCTGCTGCTGATGGTGCTTGTATTCTAGACTTGGCAGAGAAAGAAGATTTTGTTTATGCTGATGTTGATGACTTGGGTCATATTGAAAATAAAGACTATACGCAATACCACATAGATCACGTTTTAGATTTAAAACTTGTAGACAAAGCAAAAATTGAAGCTGCTAACTTAAAGGTTGTAGTAGATGCTGTTAACTCAATTGGAGGAATTGCTATTCCTGAACTTTTGAGAGCATTGGGAGTTAAAGATATTATTGAGCTAAATTGTAAACCTGACGGACATTTTGCGCACAATCCGGAACCACTTCCTGCTCACTTAACGGAAATTTCTGAGACTGTGAAAAATACAGGTGCTCACATGGGTATTGTAGTCGATCCGGACGTTGACCGTTTAGCTTTGGTAAATGAAAATGGAGAAATGTTTGGTGAGGAGTATACGTTAGTAGCAATTGCCGATTATATTCTTTCTAAAACACCGGGAAATACGGTTTCTAATCTTTCATCTTCTCGTGCGCTTCGTGATGTAACTAAAGCTCATGGTCAAGGCTATGCTGCGGGTGCTGTAGGTGAAGTGAATGTAGTTGCTAAAATGAAGGAAACAAATGCAGTTATTGGCGGTGAAGGAAACGGTGGAGTTATTTACCCTGAAAGTCATTACGGACGTGATGCACTTGTAGGTGTAGGCTTATTCTTAACGCATTTTGCTGAAAAAGGAATGCCAATGAGTGAGTTAAAAACAACTTATCCTCCATACTTTATTTCTAAAAACCGTATAGATTTATCGCCTGAGATCAATGTTGACCGCGTGTTGGCCGGATTAAAGGAGAAGTATGCGAATGAAGAAGTAAGCGATATTGATGGTGTGAAAATTGATTTTGCTAACGGATGGGTACATTTACGTAAATCAAATACAGAGCCAATTATTCGTATTTACTCTGAGAGTAAAGATGAAGCAGCTGCAGACGCACTTGCGAATGAGGTAATTGAAACTGCCAAAACATTATTTTAAAGAATAATTTATGGAATGGCTAACCCAATTGGGCTATTTTGGCTTATTTATCGGTTCGTTTTTAGCTTCGACTGTAGTTCCCTTTAGCGCCGATGTGCTTTTGGTTGCTATATTAGCACTTGGTGGTAACATCTGGGTGTGCTTGTTGGTAGCTACTGCCGGCAACTGGCTTGGCGGACTTACATCCTATTGGATTGGGTGGTTAGGTAAATGGAAGTGGATTGAAAAGTGGTTCCGCGTGAAGCAGGAACAACTCGAAAAACAGAAAAAGCATATTGATAAATATGGTTCGCTGTTAGCTTTTATGACTTGGCTACCACTAGTGGGGGATTTGTTTGCCATAGCACTTGGTTTTTATAGGGTTTCGCCACGTTTGTCTGCACTATATATGCTATTGGGACGTTTTTTCCGCTTTGCGGTATGGACGCTTCTGTACATTCTATATGCAGATAAGTTCACAGCATTATTTAATTAGGGCTAAGATAGAAATATTATATTTCACCCTGTCTTTTACAATTTACAATAGGTAAAATGTAGAGGACAGGGTTTTCTTTTTTTTGATACCTGATATAGGAATATTGGATGTTGTGTAGTAATAGATAGATAATGTCTATATGGTAATAAATAAATAGTATTTTATTTGCTTATATTAACATATAACATGAAGCATTTAATTCTTTTTCTTTGCAGTACAGAGTTTATGTTAATCTTTTAATTTATCTACCTATGAACAAAAAATCTTTGCAACTGTGTGCTTTAGCTGTGATAGTTGGTGTGGGCGGTTTTGCATTCTACAGATTCTCACTTCGTAAGCAAATTCCTCAAGTAGAGATGGCGCAACAAGTACGCGCGGTGTTATTAAATAATAATTGCACTGCTTGTCACTCATCAAGTGCTGAGCGTCCATTTTATGCCTCGTTTCCGGTTATTGGAAAAACCGTTGAAACCGATATTGATCAAGCTGTTAAATACATGGATATTCAGAAGCTGTGTGACCAGCTGGAACGCGGAGAAAAGATATCTGAGGTAGATATTGCTAAAATAGAGCAAAGTTTAAGTAACGGTTCAATGCCTCCGGCAAAATATAAAGCAGTCCATTGGGGTACCTCCTTCAATAAGGATGAGAGAGCTGTTCTGACACAATGGATAATTGAGCACAGACGTGAGCATTATGCAACAAACCTTGCTGCTGCGCATTTTGCCATGGAGCCAATACAACCTATAGTTGACGGCTTACCGGTGAATGAGGCAAAAGCTGAATTGGGTTTTAAATTATATCATGATACACGTTTGTCTAAGGATAATACAGTTTCTTGCGCAACGTGTCACCTGCTTGATAAAGGTGGTGTTGACGGATTAAAAACCTCTAAAGGTATCTATGGACAAATTGGTGGAATAAATGCACCAACAGTGTATAATGCCGCATTAAACAGTGTAGGGCAGTTTTGGGATGGACGTGCAGCCGATTTGGCAATGCAAGCGGGAGGACCTCCGTTGGATATGCTTGAAATGGGATCAAACTGGGAAGAGATTGTATCTAAGTTAAGTGCAGATAATGTGTTGAGCGCGCAATTTGCATCGGTATATCCACAGGGATGGAGTGAAGAAACAATAACGGACGCTATAGCAGAGTTTGAGAAAACACTTATTACGCCTAATAGTCCCTTTGACCGTTATTTGAAAGGCGATATGACAGCTATTAATGCGCACGAAATTGAAGGTTATGAGTTGTTTAAAGCTAATCAATGTGCCACATGCCATGTGGGGCAAAATATGGGTGGCCAGAGCTTTGAGCGCTTAGGTATTGTTGCCGACTATTTTGCTGACCGTGGAACAGTGTTGCATGACAATAAGGATTATGGTTATTTTAATGTAACTAAAGATACAAACGATATGCATCGTTTCAAAACACCAACGTTGCGTAATATTGCGTTAACAGCTCCATATATGCATGATGGAAGTGCTGAAACGCTTGAGCAAGCAACTGAGCTTATGTTGAAGTACCAAACCGGGAAATCGGCATCTAAGCAAGATATTGAAAAGATTGTTGCATTCCTAAATACGCTAACAGGCGAGAATAAGTATATGCAATAATCATTCAATGATTGATTTATTAGACTGTAAGTATTATTTCTGCACAAAACGGATGTCCTTTGGATGTCCGTTTTTTTATGGTATATGTTATACTCTTTAATTTAGTAGATATAAATAAAGGAGGAAAACCTTGGGTTTTCCTCCTTTAAAACTTTTCTAGTCTTGTATCTCTATTATTTTTGAGAGATTGCCTCAACCGGACAAACGCTAGCACAACTTCCACAGTCAGTACATGATTCAGCATCAATTTCATAGTGCTCAGCACCCATTGAAATTGCTCCTACAGGGCATTCTGATTCGCAAGAACCACAAGAAATACAATCGTCAGATATTACGTAAGCCATTTCTTTTTTTGTTTATAGATTAATAATGACAACAAAAATAGGATGTTAATTGTAAAGAAAAAATTTTCTGTACACTTTTCTAGATGAAAAAGTTTTTTTTCTGTTTCTCTTTTGCCTCAGCAGAGGAACTAAAGATGAAATTGTTACTTTTTACAAATATGTTTTTATATTTTAAATAAAATAAATATCTTGTAAGGCAAAAATTTGTGAAAGTGGAAAAGAGTAAACAATAATATGTAAAACATCTACAATGAGTACGAAACAACTATTTTTATTGCCATTTTTATTGATAATGGCTCATGTAACTATGGCGCAGGAAATTGTACTGCAGCCTAATGTTCAGCAAATAAGCATTCAGTCAGGGAATGTAAGTTTAGCTAACGGTTATCAGTTAAAGAGCGGAAATTTACCAGCTCCAATACTAAAAGCTTTAGCGGAAGCGATAGGGGAGGCACAAGCTAAAAGTACATTAACCGTTTATGCTGGTAAAAAAGGTGATGCCGGTGTGCGTGCATATTCAAAATTTATTCCTAAAAAGGCAGAGGGGTATTATATTAAGGTAACCGATAAAAGTGTTGTTGTTGCGGGAGCGGATGAGCGCGGTTTATTCTACGGTATGCAGACATTGGCTCAATTAGTAGAAGGGAATTCTCTTCCTAAAGTAGAAATTACGGATTATCCGGATATTCGTTTTCGTGGTGTAGTGGAAGGTTTCTATGGAACTCCATGGAGTCATGAAGCGCGAATAAGCCAGTTAAAGTATTACGGCTTACATAAGATGAATACTTATATTTATGGTCCAAAGGATGATCCCTATCATAGTTCGCCAAATTGGCGTAAACCTTATCCTGCCAATGAAGCAAAACAATTGCAGGAGCTTGTAAACATTGCGCACGATAATTATGTGGACTTTGTATGGGCTATCCACCCGGGAAAAGATATTAAATGGAATCAAGAGGATAGAGATAATTTGCTTGCTAAATTTGAAGCAATGTATCAATTAGGTTTACGCTCTTTTGCCGTATTCTTTGATGATATTTCGGGCGAAGGAACAAATCCTGATCGTCAGGCAGAGTTATTGAACTATATAGATGACAATTTTGTTAAAGTAAAAAAGGATGTGACACCATTGGTAATGTGTCCTACAGAGTATAACAAAAGTTGGTCTAATCCAAACGGAGGTTATTTAACAACACTTGGAGATAAGTTAAACCCATCGGTTGAGATTATGTGGACAGGTGATCGTGTTATTGCTACTATTGATAAGCAAGGTACAGCTTGGATTAATGAGCGCATTAAACGTCCGGCGTATATTTGGTGGAATTTCCCTGTATCTGATTATGTACGTGATCACCTGCTAATGGGTGAGGTTTATGGAAATGACTTAAATCTACAAAACGATTTATCAGGTTTTGTTTCAAACCCGATGGAACACGCGGAGGCATCGAAAATAGCGCTTTATAGTGTTGCGGATTATGCGTGGAATATGGCCAAGTTTGAGAGCCGTTCGTCATGGGAACGTGCTATTGCGCATGTATTACCTAAAGATGCGGATGCATTAAAGTGTTTTGCAGAACACAATTCAGATCTAGGAGAAAACGGACACCGTTTCCGTCGTGATGAGTCTAAGGAACTTACAGAGTTAATTGATCGTTTCAACCAAAGCGTTGCTTCTGGTACATATAATCAGGCAGATTATGACCGTTTAATGAATGAGTTTGAAATGATTACTGAGTCAGCATCTCGACTGATGGTAAATAAAGAGAATCCGGCGTTAATACAAGAAATGATGCCTTGGTTAATTCAGTTTGAATTATTAGGCAAAACAGGTAAATGTGCGTTAGAGCTATTAAAAGCACAAAAAGATGGCGATAATGCTACTTTCCTAAGTAAGTATAATTATTTGCAAACGCTTAGAGAGCGTAGTTTTGTTGCAGACCAATCCTATAATCAAAATCCATATCAACCGGGAGTTAAGTGTGGAACCTTAAGATTATTACCTGCTATCAATAATATGTTTGTAGCTTCAACAAGCAGATATAACAGTGTGAATAGTGCTAATCTTGATTTGACAGTTGCTTATGCTCCTCACAAAGTTATTAGTAACGTTGAGCAAATGCAATTTGTACCATTACGCATTAAGCGTAATCAAATTATTGTTTCTCCAATGTTAGAGGTGGTAAAATGGGATTCGGAAGCTCAATTCACCCTTCAGTTGGATAAAACTTACCAAGGTAAAAACCTTGAGTTTAACTTTGGAAAACAAGATATAGGTAACTGGAGTAGAATTGAAGTGTCTACTGATGGAGCAAAATGGGATGCCGTTGAGTTTACGCAAAAAGATAATAAAGTTAACGTAAAACTTAATGATGCTCCAGTACAAGCTGTACGTGTTGTGAACAAATCCGATAAGCAACAGGAAATATACTTGCGTAGCTTTATTCTTACAATTGGCAATGAAGTAGCTATGTAATAGCACGATAAACATTTTGAGATTAAGGTATTTAATATTATATTTGCCGACGATTTTAAAAGAGGTATTAGAATAATAACCGTGCGATGGGAGTGGGATATCGACTTGGCCTCTTTAGTTGTAATGTATCCAACTTGAGTAGCACACATTCTATAGGAATTATGGAAATTTTTAACCTACAAGGAACCCTAAGAACAGACTTAGGTAAAAAAGGAACTAACGCAGTGCGCGCAGAAGGACAAGTACCATGTGTACTTTACGGTGGTGAAGCTAACGTACACTTCTCTGTGTCTGAAAAAGAGCTTTCTAAATTACTTTACACTCCAAAAGTGTATATCGTAAAAATTAACATTGATGGAACTGATTACGAAGCTGCAATGCGCGAAATCCAATTCCACCCAGTGTCAGATAAAGCTCTTCACGTAGATTTTTACCAAATCTCTGCTGAGAAACCTGTTGTGATGGAAGTACCTGTAAAACTTAACGGTTTTGCTGTCGGAGTACAAGCCGGAGGTAAATTAACTCTAGTTGTACGTAAACTTAAAGTTAAAGCTCTTCCTGCTAACTTACCAGACGTATTAGACGTTGACGTAACTAACTTAGGTCTTGGAAAATCTATCAAAGTTAAAGAATTAAGCTTTGAAGGATTTGAAATTGTTAACGCGAAAGACGTAGTTGTTGCCCAAGTTAAGTTAACAAGAGCTGCTCGTGCTGCTCAACAGCAAGGAAAATAATAGTTGAGTATGAAGTATCTTATTATAGGGCTGGGTAACCCCGGCGCGGAATATGAAGATACGCGACATAACATCGGCTTTAATGTGTTGGATGCCTTAGCTAAGGCATCCAACACTTCTTTTAGCGATAAACGTTATGGAGCTGTATGCGAAATAAAGATCAAGGGACGAGGTGTTGTACTTCTAAAACCTAACACTTATATGAATCTTAGCGGTAAGGCTGTGCGTTACTGGATGCAGCAAGAAAATGTTGCTATAGAGGATATGTTGGTGGTTGTAGATGATTTGGCTTTACCTTTTGGAACTGTGCGTATGCGCGGTAAAGGGAGTGATGGCGGACATAATGGTTTAAAAAATATAAACGAAGTACTTGGTTCTAATAACTATGCCCGCTTACGTTTTGGAATAGGTGCTAATTTCTCTAAAGGAAAACAAGTTGATTACGTGCTTGGTAAATGGGATGCTGAGGAGGAAGACGGTTTGGCAAAACTTTTACCTTATTGTAATGAATATATCACAGCATTTGTCCTTATGGGATGTGCTAAGGCTATGAATGCACTTAATGGTAAAAATCCTTTGCAAGAGTAATTCTATTGATCTCAATAGGTGCATATGGAGCTGCTTTGTGCAATTTGAATATAAAGTAAAACGCGAGACATTCAAAAATGTCTCGCGTTTTGCATTATTTGTTATTCATTGCAAATTCTCTTCCGGCTCGTAGTGCCTTTAAGTTCATTTCAACAATCGCTTCTCCTTTGCGAGCAAATATATCCCGAATACCTTGTTCTAGGTACTCAAACGGAATATCAATAAACGGGCTTGCAGCTCCAAGCATAACGAAGTTACCGGCGCGCTCATTGCCTGCAATCTCTTTTGCAATGCCATCGGCGTCGAGAATAATGTGGTGTGGCAATGCTTTTATTGTAGCCATAAGCTCCGCCTGATCCGGATAGTTGGGGATATTAATATAAGGGGTTGAGTTTGTAACTACGTAACCGCCTTTTTTTAGGAAAGGTAGGTAGCGCAATGCCTCCATTGGTTCTACCGATAATATAATATCTGCTTTTCCCTTAGGAATAAGATCACTATAAATGGGACGATCTGAAATACGCATAAATGATTGCACATCGCCGCCTCTTTGACTCATTCCGTGAGTCTCTGCTTGTTTCATGTATAAGTTGTTGGTAAGAGCTGCTGAGCCCAATGCTGCAGCAATGGTTAGGATTCCTTGTCCCCCAACTCCCGCTAGTACTATATCTGTTTGCATTTTTACTGTTTTAGATGTTATCAACTTAGGATGTGGTGACGTTATTTACTTTTTTTTCCGTTCTCTAGATGCCTTTTGTATACATACGCGGCGGGGAATAATTACGGAAACTCCTTGGTAATCTAATTCGTCTTTTATAATCTTACAAAGTTCATCGTGTTTCTTTGGTACCGGCATAAGCACCTTGATATGGTCTGGGCTGACACCTATTCCCTCGCAAATAGCTTCCAAGCGTCCAAGTGCTGAAGAATCTTGTCCTCCTGTCATTGAAATAGACTCATTATCGGATATAATAACAGTGATGTTGGACTTTTCGTTGACAGCATCAAGTAATCCTGTCATTCCTGAATGCGTAAAAGTAGAATCACCTATGACAGCAACTGTTGGGAACAAACCTGCATCCGCAGCACCTTTTGCCATAGTAATAGAAGCGCCCATATCGACACAGCTGTTGATGGATTCAAATGGTGGCAATGCGCCTAGAGTATAACAGCCAATATCAGAGAATACGCGTCCTTCTCCGTAGCTCTCTAATACTTCGTTAAGTGCATTATACACGTCGCGATGACTACATCCAACGCATAAGGCAGGAGGACGTGGAGCAACAATATCAGGTACTGGGGCGCCTTCCTTAACCTCTATACATAGAGCTTTGGCAATAATGTCTGGATTTAATTCTCCATCACGTGGAAGTGTACCGTCAAGGCGACCTAATATATTATCATTTCCCGGATAACCACGTAACATCTCCTCAATCATTGGGTATCCCTCTTCAAGTACCAAAATTTGGCTACATTCACGCTGTAGGCGTTTAATCATTTTTTTAGGCAGTGGATATTGCGAAACTTTTACCAATGGGTAAGGACAATTGCCGTCAAATACCTCCTGTAAATAATTATAAGTAATTCCGCAAGCAATTATTCCTAGTGAAGTATTGCTTCCTGGAACAAATTTATTGAATGGCGATTGCTCAGACGCTTTAATAAAGTCTGCCTGTTTTTCAAGTAAAAGTCTGTAACGCTTGCGAGCAATTGCTGGTAATAACACGAATTGACGTTTATTTTCGGGTAAATGAAGCGGATTCTCCGAAAGTGCCTCGCCAATTTTTACTCCGCTACGTGAGTGTGCTAATCGTGTTGTGACACGCAATAGTACAGGAGACTCTACCGTTTCAGAAAGGGCAAATCCGTATCGTGCCATCTCATAGGCCTCTTGTTGATTGCTAGGCTCTAGTGTTGGGATAAGCGCAAACTTACCATACTCGCGCGAGTCTTGTTCATTTTGTGAAGAGTGCATTGACGGGTCGTCAGCTACTACTATAAGTAATCCCCCATTGGCTCCTGTAATTGCTGCATTCATAAAGCAATCTGCGGCAACATTAAGACCAACATGTTTCATACATACCAATGCGCGTTTACCGGCATAACTCATACCTAGCGCAGTTTCCATGGCAGTTTTTTCATTCGCGGACCAAGCGCGATGAATATCTCTTTCAATTGCAATTTTATTTGTTTGGATATATTCCGTAATCTCTGTTGATGGAGTACCCGGATAGGCGTATACTCCCGAGATACCACTATCAATGGCTCCTTGGGCAATTGCTTCTACACCCAATAATAATTTTTTCTCCATAGTTATAAATTGTTATTTACAAATTGAATTAGCTCACATATTGTCACGTTTTGTTGTGCCAACGTTTGCAATATAACAATTATTAAATGCTATTTCAAAAAAATAATGAAATAAATATAGCGTTGTTAGAATTAAATTTAGGCTAAATTAGCGTACGAGTAAAATACCTTGAGAAATATGAATATACGACATATGTATTAATAGAATATAGAAAACTTGTCATAGCTTATTTAAGGGTATAATATAAATGACATAATACCGATACAGGTCTAGATATCATGGAGTTGAAACTATAATTCGCTTAAAAATGTCACTAAATTTATATCTGTATTGTTAAGTTGTAACTTTTTACGTATGCGAACACGCATTACTTCAACGCTTTTAACTGTAATACCAACAATTGCAGCGATTTCTTTTGAACTCATGTTAAGACGTAATAACGCACATATTTTTCGCTCATTTGGTGATAAATCCGGATAGGCTTCAGTTATACTTTTATAGAAATCAAGATGGACATCATTAAAATGTGAATCAAATTCTTTCCAAAGATCTCCTTTAAGGTTCTTTTCCAGAGCAAATGATATAGAGTGTAATTCCTGCTGTATTTCACCCTTTGTTTGTAGTTTAAGCTTGATTATCCGCCCCACAATGTCTTTCATTAGTTCAGTGTTTTGCATTAAATGCATAACATTGGAAGTAAGTTTCTTATTCTTATTCTCAAGATCGATACTTAGTCTTTCCTTTTCAAGTCGAATTACTTTATTGGAACTCATTATATAAAGAATTGCAAAAACCGATAAAATGAGGGCAAAAACGATGATTAATAAGCGATTTCTATTCTGGAATTTTTCTTCTTTATTTTTTATTTCGAGTTCGGAGAGATATTTATCAAACTTATATTCAGACTCCATATATCTTAACTTCCCAACAATACTATCTTGCTTCAGAATTCGATTTAAACGCATTTGTTCCCTAAAATACGAGAGCGCTTCCTTGTATTGTCCTTTTGCCTCATAACCTTGCGATAATAGAGATACTGCATTAAGCATTGATTCTTTGTGATCGATTGTTTTAGCTGCCGTATATGTTTCAAAAGCAAGATCAAATCCCTTATTATAATCTTTCTTCTGCATGTATATATTGGCCAGTAAAGCATTGGTTCTAATAAATCCAACCCTATCATTACTAATGGATCTCAGTTGTTTTGCCATAGTGGCATAATGATATGCGCTGTCAATATTCTCTCGTTTTACAAAAAGGAATGCAAGATTGTGATATAGAGCCGCGAGAGATTGAGAGTCTTGGTCGGTTAGAAGTTTGTTCGCTTTTCGATAAAAATATTCGGCACTGTCAAGATTATTAGAGTAATCTAAATATGCCACTGCTATATTATTATAAATTGAATAGGTAGCACGTCTATATAAGGCAGAGTTATTTATAGGGGTATTCTCAAATGCACGTAATGCATTTGTGAAGTGATCTTTGGCCTTTTCATGCTGATTAATTCGAGAATATATTGCTCCAATGCTATTTTCTACTGCTGCGAGCGGTTGGTGAATATTGTTATTGCTAAAATAATCCTTAGCCTCGAATAGGAAAGAAAGTGCTTGATCGTAAATACCATGATTAAGAAAGTGAATTGCACAATCTGCTTTGTAAACGGATGCTAATGAATCATCTTCGATTTCTTTGACCCACTTACTCATTTCAAAGATATAATTTAAGGTCTGTTGAGAATCTGTTTTTTGAGACAAATTAATCAGTGCATCAAGTAGGAGTGTTTTTTTTACAGGTTCTTTGGTAAAATTCATAACAACCCTTAAACTATCCAACTCACTATTATGCGCTTTACCTTTAAAAGAAAGTAATGTAAACAGTAATATTATAAATAATCTCATCTCTATCTCATTTTCATCATTCGCGATGCAAAATACAATTTTTTTTGTAATTAATTCATCTAATAAAGTTTTTGTTTAAAAATATTGATACTTAATCCAGCTTATAAATTCGTGATATGAAGTCATTTTTTTGTACTAAATTATCAATTATAGTATTTAAAGAACGAAAAATAACAAAATCAATAAACAACTGAAGTAGAGGTGTATAGAAGGTATTGTAGTGGTGAAAATACACGTTTGTTTTGGTGTTGTCGCGAGAGTGGAATGGTTTTGTTGTGGTATTTTATTTTGTTATTTTTTTGTCATTTTCTTTTTTTACATAAAGCTATTTCTTAACTAAAATTTATGAAACGTATGAATGAACATTTTGAGACAGAAGAAGAGACACAGGACTATGAATCGTTAATTACTGCTTTAGAGAAAATATTAACAGCATTTGATACAGAAAATGATTTTAGCGAGAATGAAGAATAAAATAAAACGATATAAATTAATTAATAACTACTATAAAATAGACTAATTATGAAAAACACTATTATTTTTTTATTGCTTGCCTTGGGTATGGCATTATTTAGTTGTAGCGAAGATAATAATGATGTTCCTAAAACGGAGACACAACCTACTATTGTTCTTAATACGCATCAGTTAGTATTTGATGTTATTGGCGGAGATCAAACTATTACCGTTTCAGCAAAGGGAATGGCCTGGGAACAAGTAGCCGAACTTCCAAAATGGTTATCGTTATCAGTAGTGAGTGGAAATGAAGGTGAAACTAAGGTTGTTGTGACTGCACAAAAGAATATTGCTCCTTTTGAGAGATCTTCTAGTTTAGTGTTTAAACTTGCTAATCTTGATAGTTCTGCAGTTATCGAAGTAAAGCAATTAAACGAGGAGGTTAATTATGGTCGCCAAACGGATAGTCTAGCTCTTGTTGCTTATTATAACAGTACAAAGGGCGATGAGTGGACAGTGCAGGGTCCTCGTTCAGGAGGTTTGTGGAATTTTGAAGCTCCTATTAATCAATGGCGTTGTGTTTCAACTGAGTTAATTAATGGGGAATTACGTGTAGTTGGACTTGACTTTACGCGAATTGCAAATGTAAATGGAGTAATTACGCCAGAAATAGGAAAATTAAGCGAGTTGCGGACATTAGTAATTAAAGCAGATGTATTAGAAGGTGAAATACCTGAAGAAATTTGCTTTTGTACGAAACTTGAAAAATTTCAAATAATTGATAGTTATGATTTAAGTTTGAGCTTTAGTGACTACTTTGTTAATCTTAAATCTTTGAAAGAGATAAGTTTAGCTTCTGTGGCCATTGATGCGTCGAGCTTCAAAAATATGTATAAAGCTAGTGCGTTAGAGTATATATCTATTGTAGGAGGTTTGTGGGAAACCAGTGAGATGCCAGAAGGAATATCTTCTCTTACAAATTTAAATACCTTAAATATAGGTGGTGTAAATATTGAAAGTCTACCTGCGGACCTAGGGCAATGTATTCGTCTTACCAAGTTGACATTAGGAGGATGTAAAAAGTTAACATCTTTACCTGCGGGGCTCGGGTCACTTGTTAATCTTATAGAAATAGGATTGGGAGAGTTGTCTATAAAGTCATTTCCAAGTGATGAGTTAGCAAAACTTGTAAAACTTGAATATCTATTTGTTGATGGAATGAATTGTGGTGATATCAATATATCTTTTATTAAGGACATGAGCGAACTCAAAGAGATTACAATGAATGTATAGGGGGTAAAACAAAATGTACTTAGCAGACAGTGACGAGTTATACGCTGTGATGTCTTATTTTACTGGGCTTAGACGTTGTTTTGATGGAATGGATGGTGAAAAACAAAATGTACAGTGTGGTTTAATTTGGTTTAATTTGGGTTTAATTTTGAGTTAAGTTTAAATGGAGAAATTAAAGGAGATGGATGTTGTTTGAGTGGAAAGGTGGAAAATGGTTTAATTTGAAATCGAAATAGAGAATAAGTTTAAGGATATCGTTTAAAAGGCGTTTAAATTGGCGTGAGAGCGATTAAATACGACAAAGTGGTATGTGAGTACCTAAACCGACACAAGGAGGCTTTAGAGCTAAAATGTGGTCGGTTATTTTTGTGCCTTATTTAAAAGAAAAAGTGTTAAAACGGTACAATTTGTTTTTGGGGTGTATTAACACTTGGGTATACAGTTGGGTATACAGTTGGGTATACAAAAACTGATGTTTAGATGCTCGTTTTGGGGGGCAAACTACCAAAAAAAAGGCATAAAAGAGGGTAAAAACAAGGGATACCCCCCCCCATAATACCACGAAAAAAATACAAACAGGCTATAGTTGTAATTGATTATCAACACTTTAAACGATAGAATAGATTGAAATGTGACAGAAAACACCTATATTTATGGTATAAATGTTGAACAAATTGAATATAGATGTTATGGAAAGAGCAGTAGAAATAGAATTACCAAATAGTGACGTAAAGTTGGAAAATACCACAAGGTATTTAAAAACAAAACATAACAATACAGGTACGACAAATGTCATATTATCGTTATCTAAAATGAGTGATGCACTCAACGAGATAAACAAAGAACATACTAATAAGCATTGGTATGCTTTAAATGATCTATCGATACTTGTTGAATGCATGATAAGAGACCTTTGCGCTATCAAACATTGACTGCAATAATTGATATTGCAGTTAAAATAAGAGCGATGACTTGGTACATTCGCTCTTTTCTTTTATGAGCTCTTTCCTTGATTTTAAAATCATATTCTTCCTGTTCTCTTTTAACATGCTCATTATACATAGACGTTAAACTATATTCTTGACCAAAAACATAACCTTGAGGATATACAATAAATAACGTACCGCCTAAAAATTTACCAAAATCATACTGTTCCATAATTTTTCCGAGCGTAGAGAAATGTGGTTTACTGATGAAAATATCTCCCGCATCGACAGTTCGCGTCGTTTGAGCTTGCTGAAGAATCCAATCTATATCTTTTGCTTGTTGTAAGTTAACATTTATGATCTTTATACCAATAACTCTGTCCATTGTGTAGTTCTTTTAGGTTAATGTTAATATATTGATTTACATCGGGGTTTGGCCCAGCCGTCAAAGCTTAACCGACATCGGCACCCGTTGCATCCCGGGCATCCCTTCCATGCCATTTCTCTTCCTGCAACCCCTTCAGTTTTTCTTTTAAAGAGCCGACCTTTTCGGTTAACTCTTCAATTCTCAATTCTTTATCTTTAAGCATTTCTTTTAATAACAGTACCACATCTGTATCATTTATCGTTGTATTGTTATTACTACTGCTTGATACTCTTTCCATATCTCCCGTACCCGTCAATAGCCACGTATGATTGATTTCTTTATAATAACTGAGAAATCTCAACAAGTTATCTTCTGATAATCCATTCTTTTGGCTAAAAACCCCATTTGTTATACCAGTTTTTTGATAACATTCATACTTTGTAATACCTTTAAAATCAAGATATTGTAAAATTCTTTCTTTTAATATTGAAATTTCTCTCATTTTTTATTGTTTAATTGAGATATCTCACGTAATATTGCAGTGTATTAATAACACAATTAATCACATGATTAATTAGGTGCAAATGTAAAAATTTAATTAATCCTAACACAAAAATGATATGAGATTTCACAACGAGATTATGGTGCCTTATGGAGCATCTGGGAAAATAGCGACAGAATTGGGTTGTACAAGAGAAACGGTACGTTTCGCACTACGCGGAATGCATGACACAGATAAAGCGAATGAGATACGAAAAATTGCTATTGAGAAATACAACGGCGTTGAGGTTACGGGGAAAAGCTATAAGTGATGGAATGGTACGCTGATAAAGCGTGCGTATCATTCCAAGAACTAACAAGAGATGATGATGGTGATCCAATAATGTCTGTTTATACATATAAACAACTTACGATACGAAAAAAAATAAACGTTTTGCGACGCGCATGTTACGAGACACCAGCACTCATTGAATTTGAATCACTACCATTAAAGTATCGGGATGCCTTTGAGGCGAAATATGGAAATCCGAAAAAGTTAGTGTCGCCTAATTACTATTTACTTGAGCGCATAGAGCTAGATCCGCGAGCGGAACACTTTTATGCCGAGTATAGGAAGCCCAATGGTGAGAGCTTACAAGTGGATAAGCAACGAGAGCGAACATTGAACGCCTCGATACTGAACGCAATAGATGTGATAATGACGGACAGACTGGCCATGAGGCGAGCCCTTGGAAATAAAAGGAAGGGAGCATGGATGGCCATGAGCGAGGAGGTGAACAGGCTGAAGGATGGCGATAAGTGGAATTACCACACATTGCCTGCTAATCACCGGAGATTGAAGGATAAGCTGGAGCGGTATAAGACAAACGGATATGCAGAGTTTATACACAGGAATGAGGGGAACAGCAACGCGGCGAAGCTCACAGAGGAGAGACAGGATGCATTGTTGATGAAATTGGCTGGTGATCCGAGAAACTTGGATAACGAGATGATAGCAACGCTATACAATACAGTGTCCACGACATGTGGATGGGAAACAATCACGGCAGGGACGGTGGCTAACTGGAAAGAACGCAATGTGATGGTGGTTACAGCCGGAACCCGTGGTGCAACAGAATTAAGGAATACGAAGACGATGCAGGTGAAGCGTGTGGCACCATCGGTGCCGATGGCTTATTGGACAACGGATGGATGGGATGCAGAGTTGCTGTATCAGGCTAAGCAGATGAATAAGCAGAAGCATTGGATTACTACTTATCACAATAGGCTTACGTTGGTTGTGGTACTTGATCCATTTAATAAGTATCCGATTGGTTATGCCATTGGAACACATGAGAACCCGGCATTGATTAAGGAAGCCTTTAGGAATGCGATTAAACACACGAAAGAGCTCTTTGGACAATATTATAAGCCTCTACAGTTGCAGAGTGACAATTACGGAAGGGGCGCATTGAAGCCTTTTTATAGCGCACTGACTGATATCTACTCACCAGCAGCAGCACATAACGCAAAGGCGAAGACTATAGAGCCTTGGTTTGGTTATTTTAATAATAAATATTGCAAGTTGATGCCTAACTGGAGTGGCTATGGGGTTACCTCTCGGAAAGAGAATCAGCCCAATATGGATGCATTGCAAAAGAATAAACACCTTTGGCCGGACCAGCAGGGTTGTGCCGATCAGTTGAGAAAGTTTGTTGAGATGGACAGAGCGTTGAAACGAGAGGAGTTTATGATTGGTTGGGGAAATGTGGCAGAAGAGAATAAGCTTAAGATGAGTGTGAGCGATTACCTGATGTTGTTTGGAGAAACAACCGGGTTTACGAATAAGCTTGAGGGGCAAGGTGTGGGCGTGACGTTACTTGGCGAGAAGGTGTGGTTTGATTGCTTTGACTTGGACTTTAGGAATTGGGGACATAAGGATTTTATAATTAAGTATGATCCGGAAGATGTGACCAAGGTGGTGGCAGTGGTGAATGAGGGAAGTAAAACACAACCTATGGAGGGAACAAAGCATTTTATCCTTGAGCGGAAGCACATGCAACCCATGGCTGTTGTTGAACAGACAGACGAAGACCGGGCACAGCTTAAGCGTGTGAGAGATTTTAACAGGATTGCGGAAACTACGATTATTGCTGAACAACAAAAGGCAACGGAGTTGGTAGAGGCGTTGTTTGATGAGCATCCGCAATTGAATGATACGCTGGCTAAGTTCCTTATAACAGACAGCCGGGGACAGCACAAAAATCAGCGGAATATGCTTTCCGGACGATTTGATGACGCAGAGATTATTGATGTGGTACCTATTGAGGTGCCGGCAGCACCAACGACAGAGGATTATGAGGTGATGGATTTTGATCCGCGGTGCGTTTTAAAGCAAATGTAAATACCGTTTAAACAATGAATACAACGAAATTAAAACAACACGTTACGACATGGATAGGACGTTTAGGTAGTGCCGCGAAGGTGGCTGACCGATGCGGAATAAGCAGCGCTGCCCTATCGCAGTGGATGAGCGATAAGTATGGTGCGGACACTAATGCTCTTGAGGCTAAAATTGCAACCGGATTGGATTATAAGGAGACGGGATGGGTGGTTGTAGAGGAGATCAGAAATTTTAAGATGGTGCAGTTTATGTTTAATCAGTGTCGCGAAATGAAGATGTGGACGGCAATAAGCAGTAATGCCGGGAGCGGAAAGACACAATCCCTTAAACATATTGCGGAGATGGACCACAGTGGAGCGGTGATATACATGCAGGCTGAGGAGTGGACCAGCCGACAGTTTTTGATGGAGCTTTACCGAAAGGTGAAGTCAACCACACCAAAGGGGTATGTAGCCAACCATGTTTTACTTGCTGAGGTGGCAAAGGAGTTGAGAGAGATGGGTAATGATCCTATCCTGGTTATTGACGAGGTGGACAAGTTGAAGCCAAGCGCCATGCGGATGTTGATACCGCTGTTTAACCGAACGGAGGATGTGATTGGGTGTATACTGAGCGGAACGGAGAATTTTGAGAAGGAGATTAAGGCAGGTGTAAACAGGAGGATGAAGGGATATGATGAGATTGACAGTCGATTAGGTCGTGCTTATATAAAGCTTGAGGGTGTGATGGAACAGGACGCGAAGTTGATTTGTGAGGCTAATGGCGTGACGGATGGTGAACAGGTGAGTGCAATATGGGGTGAGGTTGATAAGGTGCAAAAGTGGATAACAGTGAAGACCAAGACAGGTGTGAAAGAGGTGAAACAGTGGTTTGTGGAGGATGTGAGAAGATTAAAGCGATTGATAGTAAGACAGCAGTTAATGAATAAAACAATATAGAATGGATAAAGCAATTTCTGTACATAACCTTTTAAACAAAAAGTACAGAAAGCTTGAATTTAGTGGTGAGTGGGAAGAAGCGTTTAATAGACCGAGTGATAGTGGTTCGTGGTTTATTTATGGAATGTCCAGTAATGGAAAATCAAGCTTTGTGCACCAGTTGGCCAAATATCTGGCTGAATTAGGGAAGACGGTGGATTATATCTCTCTTGAGGAGGGAGCTGATGACACGATACAAGAGGCGGCTCTGAGAGCAGGTTGGGATAAGGTGGGGAGTAAGATACGGATAAGGGAGCCGTTGTCGTTTGATAAATTTTGTGAAATTGTCAAGAAGCCAAAGAGTGCCGATGTGTTTGTAGTGGACACGGTGCAGTATTTCGGGGGTGTGGATTTTGAGCGTTATTATGATTTACGGGTTAAGCACCCCAATAAACTTTTCATTTATGTTTCGCATTGTGTTGGTAAGGATCCTGACGGGAAGGTGGCTGTGCAGTTGATGCGAGATTCTAAGTTAAAGATATGGGTTGAGGGATTCCGGGCGCAGAGCAAGGGGCGATATATAGGCAGAACCGGATATTACACGGTGTGGGAAGAGCGAGCAACTAAATACTATGATAAAGATGCAATCAAGGAGTAATTATAAACGATTTTACTCGCTCCTTGGCAAGATGCCCGGAGTTAGAGACCGCGAAAGCGCTAAGGTTGAGTTGGTGAATACTTTTACCGGTGGACGCACGGAAAGCCTTACCGAGATGACGCATGAGGAGTACGCTAGGATGTGCCATGTGATGAATGATTCCATACGGAGAGATAAAGGCAAGGGAGTGATGGATGTGTGGCGTAAGCGGACAATAGCGTCCATATTTGGCTACTTTAAATTGATAGAGAAGGAAGTGACGTTGGATTATGTTAAAGCAGTAGCGACAAGAGCCGGCAGTAAGGCTAACGATTTTAACGAATTAAACCTAACAGAACTAAGAACTATTTACAATGAGTTTCTACGTCAGCAAGAAATTATTAAGCGCCTTGGACGCGATGAAGCGTTGCTTCAGCAAGATAAAACAATCCTTAAAATGTGTGGTATTGATGTCAAGGTATCGGTCACGAAGACGTGTGGAGATAGCTGATGGGATGTGTTTGGACGAGGGACGAGGCGAAGCAATATGGGTGTCATTGCAATATATAGAGCAGATGAGCAAGGGTGTAAAACAATACAAATCGGTAGTTGAGATTTGGACGCATGATAAGAAAAAGCGTTTGGCTGCGAGTGGAGTGTGTGGGGTGAACGCTAAACGCCATTATGATAGATTAAACAGTTATTATTTTGGTTAATATGGAGTTAAGAATTATTCTCACAGATGAAGAGATTATCTCTTTTTATCGGGCTCACCGGATACAGGTGGAGTACCGAGAGGTGGAGCGCTATATGGGCGGACAAATGGTGCCCGTGAAGGTGTGGCAAGTAAAGAACCCCAATACGGGCAAGTGGATGGACATGAAGAGCCATTTTCCGGGCATTTTCCACCACAGAATGAACGCGCTTGTATTGGAGCAAGCCAACCATATAGATGTGTTAAACTCATTTAGTAAGTAACCCTAAAACAAAACATTATGTCAGTAGAAAATTTAAGTACAGAACAATTAGAGGCGTTAATTGCCGAACGACGCGCGGCAGAAGCAAAAGAGAGACAAAGTCGGCGAATGGCTTATTTAGAGATGAGAGCGGATTTGGTGAAACGGATATCCGGGAAGGTGGAAGAGGCAGAGAAGGTGGTGAAGGAGTTGCATGAGTTTATCAATAACGAGGTGGAAGCTTTCCGGGGGATTATGACGGAGTATGGCGACCTGAAGGAGGAGCAACAGAACTTTAAATTGGAAGAAGGAGCATTTAGAGTGCATGTGAAGGCACACAAGGTGAAAGGTTTTGATGAGCGCGCGGACATGGCGGTGACGAGGTTGATGGAGTTTCTGGATACGTGGATCAAGAAAAACAAGAACGGTGCAGACGATCCGATGTATAGCCTGGCGCTTAATTTGCTTGAGCGTAACAAGCGCGGTGAGTTGGATTATAAATCAATCAGCAAGCTTTACGAGCTTGAGGTTAAGTTTAATAGTGATGAGTACTCTGCCATTATGGAGTTATTCCGAGAGAGCCATACAGTGGAAGGCAATAGTATAAATTACTATTTCGAGGCGAGAAATGAACGAGGCGTGTGGGTTAAGCGTGAGGTTAATTTTAATAGGTTGTAAGATGTGAAAAGAGGGATGTGTGTGATGAATGAACAGTGCCTCCCTCTTTATTGTTTAAAAAGATAATTACAAAGATATGAATAATGTAGCAATTAATGAGAACGTGGTTAGTTTGTATTTCCCGGTAAAAGTGGAAAAGGATTTGGAACACTATTATGATGAAAACCGAGAGAGTGTGGCGTTTGAAACGGAAGAAGAGCTTAATGAGTTTTTGGCTGCACAGCCTGAGCGCATAAAGGGACACATGAGGCAGTTTGGATTGTGTCAGGTTGAGGTAACAGTTCCGGATGGGGTGACGCTGGAGGCGTTTGAAGATAGGATAGAATTATTGGAGGCAACGAATGTGATTATGGAGGTGGCAAGTTTATTGGTTAGGGCGTTGAATACTCCAGAGTGTGTTGAGGTGTTGGAGAATGCTATAATTGGGTTGCAGGGAATGAAGGTGGCTAAAGAGGAAGGAGGCGAATGATGGGTGATGTGGTTAAAATACGATTTGTTGATCAAGGACAGGATCTCACAGAGATGACGCTTGAGAAAGAGAGTGAAGAGTTTGCTGTAATCGTTGATACCCGATATAGGAAGGTATTTATAGGAGATAAGGTAAACCTGTTTTTAACAAAAGAGAGTAAACATGTGTATTTGGTGGGTCATAACATGCAAATTAAGTATCCTGTTAAAAGTATTAGATATGTCAAAGATAGTGTACGACAAAAATAGTAAGATGCCGCGCGATGAGCATGCAATGGTGCTTGTAAAAACTAAGTATGGTACATTTACTCTGAATGAGACAGCGGTACGAGTACTAGATGTTAAGGAGGGTGACAGGTTAGCATTGTGTCAGGATGATAAGGATGGGGCTGACTGGAGTTTGGTGAAAATGCCACAAGGTTGCACTTTGAGAAAAAATGGTGATGGATTGATGTTTAATTGCAAGGCGGCGGGTGTTGCGATGTATAAATCATTACCCGATTATGAGGCGACCATGCGATTTAAGGTTATGCCATCCGGAAATGATGGTAGTTATCCGCTGTTGACTCGAGTAAATTTATATAAACCTCAAAAAAGAAAATAATTATGATAGCAAATTGGTTTGAAGCAAAAGTAAAGTATATTAAGATTAGTGAGGATGGACGTGAGCGTAAAGTGAATGAGCTTTATCTGTTGGACGCTTTTACTCATACAGAGGCGGAAGCGCGTATTATTGAGGAGATGAAGTTTATTGTTTCCGGTGATTATTATATAGCCGGCTTGAAGCGATCTAATATCTCTGAAATTGTTCCTTCAGACGATGAGAACGATGATAAGTGGTATAAGATTAAGGTTGCCTTTATTGATGCAGACGATGTGAGTGGCAAGGAGAAAAAGAGTAATCAGTATTACCTTGTTGCCGGCTCTGATACGAAACGTGCTCAGGAGAACCTTGAGAAGTCGCTTGCAAGTTTTGTAGTGCCTTATGAGATTGTTGCGATAAACGATACGATGTTTTTGGATGTGTTTCCGTATAAGGCAAAGGAGGAAGGAGATGCTGAAGAGAATGAAGGTGATGAGAGTGAATGTATTGGCCAAACGTTTGATCCAAATTGTTAGTTATGGGAAAAAGAGTAATAAAAGAGTTGACCGTAGAATTAACGTATGTTGTAGAGTTAGGCGATGTGGAAGTTGATGACGATGTGTTTGAGGCGTTAGAGAGTGTTGATGGTGATGAAATTGATGCAGCTCATGTAATGAGTGCACAGCAAAATAAAGTTGCTGTATGGATAGAAGATAATGTCACATTGGATGAGCCAAGCGGTTATAGGTTTAGTATCAATATGGAGGAATGATTATGTATATAGTAAAACTTCAATTTTCTGTAAAAGGTACTAGAAGAAAACTTTATGCAGAAGGCGTATATATGTCACGAGTCAATGACCGCCGTAAGGTATCGGAGAAGCAACAAGATGTGATTGATGAATTTACAAAATCAATTGCTAAAACAGGTACTGCCGGTTGTTCTGTATCTATTGTATCGTGGAAAAAGATAAAGACGGATTTTATGATTAATGCAAATGCAAAGAGCGATGGATAGAGTATCTCAAGATAAATTAGCATCTCCACAAGAGAATAGTCAAATGGATATTAGGGAACTTCACAACCGCTTAGTACGTGATTATCGAAAACTTTTATCAGTACATAAGAAAGCAAGTGCAGGGCGTTTAATGATACAACGTGCTTTTGAGGTTGTTAATATAAGCGATGCTGAGAAGTATGATTTGAAGCGGACCTTAAATAAAGATATAGATAAGCGTTTCAATCCTCAGGAAATAGAATTATTAAATAGTTTGATTTTGTTTCCTTTCAAGTAAAAGCTAAAAGCCATGAATAAAGTGTCTCAAGATAAGTGCATAAGTAAGGGGTTTAGTATCATCCGCAAAGATGACTACCCTACGCCACGTATTAAAGTTAGATGTGTGGTAGGAAGAGATTGGCGAACGTTGGAAAAGTTTGATACCAAGGCGGCGCGAGATAGAGAATTTGATCATTTGATGAAGAACAATGAGATGATGATTGATGATTAAAAATACTTTAGAAAATTTAATCGGAAATATAAATGAAAATATATTGAAATAAGTAGTTGTTTTTTGGATGTTTTAGCCCTAAAAAGCCTTGAAAATAGGTTTTTTAAGGCTTTTTCTATGTTGTTTGTTTATAGTAAATTGAAATGTTGTATTTTTGATATACCAAACTTTTACGCTATGCCACGAGGACGCAGTCAAGAATTAATAAGCAAACGAGATGAGAAACTTTGTCGTAGATATCACTACTGGACAGAGGTGCAGCGGCTGCGATTTGATGATGCGCTACGAATTTTATCTCAAGAAGAGTTCTTTATCTCGGAGGAGCGCATTATGGTAATCATCCGGAAGCATTTAAACCGATTAAAGGATATTGATTTAAAACCCGTACCCAAAGTGCGCATGCCACGTTTAACAGCACGCCAGCTTCAACTGTTTACTGAAGAGGTGTGATGGTATCCCTGATGGTGAATCGGTAAGTGGTTTCGTACACCTTTATTCGTCCCGGCAATGTATAGTCTGTGCTTTTAACCCGAACCAATGGTGTCATTGATTTATCTAAACGAAAATAAGAAAGTACATTGTTAAGCTCTTTTCTTATGGACGATCGTTCGTTCATTTTATCCGGTTGCACTGCTCCATAGTGCGAGTCATCATAGCAATCAAAACACAATCTTACCGTTATTGTTGATGCGCCTGTTTGAAGGCCCGGAGACGTGTTATCCCATGTTGTATTTACGTTTGAAATTAAAACACATGGGAAAACAACCGGATAGTGATCCTCTCCCGATGAGAGCTCTAGTTGTCCGTAATCTTCGTCAATAGTAGATAGAGTAGGCATGTTTATCGCAATGCGATTTTGAAGTTCTATAAATAAGTTTTCCATTACTTGAGTATTTTAAATAGTTCAGTTTTAATAATTCCGTTAATCTTAATGTTCAATTCATGTGATTCTCCAATGAATTGGCGTTTTGGCATTTTGATTTGAAGTTTACTCTTTTTTGTTAGTGCAATGGCTTTCCACATTTTCGCATCATTTGAAGCATTATTGACAAGTGCCTTTTTCTCTTCGCTGTTCATTCCTTTCTTGATGCCTGTTTGTTCGTAATATTTGTGCCATGCAAATTTTCTTAGCTTTGGGGTAACAGTAGGATTGGTTATGCCTCCACTGTTATGTACGGCTGCGTAACGGGTTCTATTGGCAATGAGCACTGATGCCGTTTTGGGTATGTACTCTATGGCATTATAAAGGGCGTTACGACCGCTGAGTAGTGTGCCATAGTTGTCGTGAGCATCTTTATTACCTGTAGATAATCTTTTAGCCGGTTGCCACGGATGAAGTCCGTTATTGACAAAACCACCTTGCCTAAAGTTATCCCGAAAGTGTTGTTGCGCAGCTACGCCGACTTTAACCGGGAGTGTGCGATTAAAGCAATGAGCAACTTCTTTTTGCTTGGTTATTAGTCTTGATTTAAAAGTTTTTATGTCCATGATAACGATTTGTTTAATTATTCGTATATTTGCACAAGAGCTTGAGAGTAATGCCACTACGGGAGGTGGGCCAAACCTATTTATAGGGTCGCATATCGGAGGTTCGAATCCTACCTACTCTCAGGCTATTTTATTCTTATATATGGACCTTTGGTTAATGTCCAATCTTGCAGAACTCCTGCAGTAATAAATACATTTCTATTCTCCTTTTTCCCATTTGCTTTAAGTTTATAATTTGTTTGAATAACATATTTAACTGATTGATCTTCTCGTGGTACAAATAGTATAAAGTTATTCTTGTCGGTATCATAATAAATCTCACAGTCGTTAATGATAGTGGGTAGGTTTATTAAATCCTCCTCGCTTACTGCTTTGCCCAGTTTCTGTTTTACGGTTCGTAGCGCATGGTGAATGCCCTGATCAGAGATGACGATATCATCGTCCGGAATGGTTATATTATTCTTTTTGGTATACCATAAAATCTCTTTAGGTAGTTTACCTACCTCTTGTGCTACTCCCTGAACGTGTCCGGTTCTTAGGCGTTCAATGCATGATGTAATAAATTCCTTAGCTTTGTTTAATCTATACTCAGGAGTATCGCGCAGAAAATTTCGCACTGCTTCGGGCGCGTTTGCATAGGCGTCTTCAATATACGGGTGTGATTCCGTAAATATTTTACCATCTTTAGGATGGCTGTCTATGCCACGTGCCGACGCAATGCTACTTTCGGGAATCGGTGTCGGTTCTTTGTCGGTACTTGCTAATCCGCACTTACAATTCCATCGGTCTCCGGGACAGTGTTGTGTCCAGAAAGGATCGTCCACAGGACGGATAACACCCCAGTAGACACGATGGTCTTCACCCGGCTTGATGGATGTTGATGGTAGCCATTTTACATTAGGTAATACATCCTTAACGGATTCAAATTGTTGCCACTGCGCAGCTATTGCCGCGCGAAGAATGGCGGTGTTGTACTCAGAGCGCAACCAATTATCAACGTTATGTGTGACCATTGACGCTGTATCTTTACGAAATTGTCGGAAACTTTTTAATTCACCATCCTCATTATACAGTTGTTTGGCCATGTCATTCTGCATGCGATGCACTTTGAACGCAGAGAATACTTTTACATTGTTTTTTAATTGATGTAGAAGTCTATCATAATAACCATCCGGGTTCTCACCTACTCCAATGTTTACGGCATCTGTTAGGATGCGACAAACTTCGTCAAACAGATGTTCTTCGACGTCCTCAGATACTGATATAGATTGTGTATAAATGGCTTTTAAAGCCTGTTTAATTGCTTTTTTATCAAATGTAAATTCCAGTTCCGGAGCGTTGTAATTATGATAAAGATTATTCATTACCAACCTAAATTCCCCTCTTTGTTGAGGGGTTCTTCGAAAAAATTGAATAACCTATTTACGATGGTTTCTTTCTTTTTAATAGCTGTTTCTTTGGTCTTAGCCGGTTCTTTGAGTTTGTTGTAGTTTTTAGGTTTTTCGATGTGGAATGTTTCGTATAAATAATCGTCATCTATTGGTAATCCCCAAAGTTTAAGTTTCTCTATAACGGTTATCTTACTACTTAAATCTTCCGTTTCTGCAGGAACATAAACAAAACGTCCACCTGAAGTGTTGAAGCCGAATGCTTGAAATATGTCCGTCATCTCATAGTTTAGAATATTGAGAATTAACTGAAGGTCAGAATGGGTTATTGAATCCTCTTCTTGCTTGTGGACATTCCCTAACGCTTGTGTTCCTTTAGTGGACTCTTCGGTAGTTAATGTGTTCCCTAAAATGAGTTTAGACAGTTCCGAATTACAACGGCGTGTTAAACCATCATAGATGTCACAACTGCCTGTTTTGCTACTTGATTCTATGAAGTTTAGTTTAGAGCCCTCGGGGTGGATATATATTCCTGACGCTCCTTGCGCTGATGCGTCTCTTAACAATTGAGCTCGCGCATCATCATCGTTAGAGTCGTATACATATTCGCGTATGGGCATGCCGAATATCTCAGCAAATTGAGCCCAATCTGCCACAGAGTTTCGTTTATATATTACCCAAGGGATGGCTTTAGCCAATAGTCCTAAATCTCGATCAGAACCGATGAAAAGAATATGATTGAAATCCTCGAAAGGATATCCATTGGTATCCCCTTGTTGTTTTAGTATGTGACGTTTTACCGGTTCCACGTGCTTGCGAGGTATAAGGTCGTAATTTAACCATTGGCCATCGTGATGGAATTGGAGTGCGGTAAATCCAAATGCGAGCGAATCCCATGCGTCCTCGAGAAATTTGTGGAACCAAGGAGATTCCAATTGCTCGTTGATGATGTCATCCGGTTTTCCATCTCGTTGAAATTGGATTTGCTTATTGCTTAATGCCTTTTTGCGTTTGTCGATGATGGATGAGAGATGTGGATCCATTAGAATGTCGCCATACAAATCATATAGCAATGAGCGGCGTGTGTTGTCTACATTCTCAGCACTACGTATGGCTGTCATGTAGTTGGATATGTCTACATTGAATTTACGTGGTTGTTGAATTATAACGGTTCCCCCATCGTTGTACATGGGTGATGCTACTTTTATGTTTTTTTGTTTCTTGGCCATGTTAGAAATGATTAGTGCGTTTTTTTAATGAATGAATTGAGAAGTCGAAAGAGCGTTGTTGTTCTTGTAACTTTGGAGCTCCTGCGATATTTATTTTACCTGATGCCACGTGCTTTAGCCATTCGATGGCACGTTCGTAGCGGTCTTTGCGCATCTGAGATAATTTCATCGGATTGTGCATGCAGAATATGTGATATATCGCCACATCTACCGTCATCATCACAACCAATTGTAAACGATCATCCCCACGTGCGGAGAACAAAGCTTCGCAATCGTATCGTTCGGACAGATACCCTGTAACATCGGCTATTGCGCGATCCTCAATGATCTTGAGTACAGTTGCATCATCTCGGATAATAGTGTCTATTATTTCACGATGCACGGATGCATCATAGTCAGCTGGAGTAATAAATGAATTCATATCTTAACTATTTAATCTGTATTTATTTTGAGCCCTTAAAGTGTCTCGTTTAATCACAACAGTTGGTTCTATCTCTCGGAGTTTATTTTTAAGGATGCGATATCCGCCTTCAACGCAGTCAGGACCATCGGCAGGAAACTTTAGTCTAAGTGTAAATAGTTTGAATTGATCTACGAGACGCTGCATGTGCGGATTGTCTTTCTCGTCCTCGTTAAAGATTAAATTACCTTCGCGGTTTAGTGGTTCAAGATTGGCTTCAATGCGCGTTGCTTTATCCGTTTTCTTGGCGGTATCCTCGTTGATGTTTAGACTTATGTTTTGTTCCTCGCGAACCTTTTTAACAAGGGGTTTGAATACTTGTTGAAAAAAAGGATCTTGAAGTTTGTTATTCTCCATATAGTTGTATATAGTGGTTTGGTTACCCACAAACTCATCAAGAGACACATACCATTGAATAAAATCGGCGTTTAATCCGCGGTCAAGGAAGCCTTTAATAACATATAATTTTTGCCCCATTAGTCCGAGTAACCATGCTGATTTCGTTGAGCTGTTTTTGCTTTTGTTTTCACCCGGAGCAGGGTCACCATATACAACTAGGAACTTAAATTTCTTGAGGGGTGGAATCTTACCGAAAGTGATGTCTTTAAATATCTCACCCTCTGACACTGGATTGTTGAAGTATTCTCCTTGAGCTGCTTTTGTGGATATTTTTGATAGTGTTCTGTCAATGCTCTCTTCTGTGTTTTTTTGTGGCCAAGTTGATTTTCCTGCTTTGTCCCGAATATTAACAATATCCCAATGATCCGCCATCTCCCCGGCACGTACAACACAACAATCTTTGGCGATGATGTTACCACAAAAAACAACTAATGTAGGTTCGCTTACCGATCTGGTTGGATATAGTGCATTTTCCCACCATTCCCACCTTTTGATAATTGTGTCTTGGTTTTTGGTGTCTTCATCTGTATCAAAGTCGTCAATTAGCAAAATGTCAGGACGTATAAATTCGCTACGAGCACCACGAGGAGACTGACCGGCTCCCAATGCAGTAAAAGAAGCGCCTTGTTTCGTTTTAAATTGTTCTTCGGCCCATGCCCCCATAGATTTTTGCTCACCATAATACGCTTTAATTCGTCCATTGGCTTCTAAAATTGCGCGATACGGTGCCAATAACTTAATTGCATTTGTAAGACTATTACTTGTCAAAATAATATTTCTCTTTTTTCCGGTAAGAACCAAAAATAGAACAATGAACATTACTACAGTACTCTTGGCAAGTTCACGACTCCATGACAAAACCTCGAACCATTCATCGTGTGCTATAATTCTTTTAATAGCTTTTATGTGAAAAGGAGCAAATTCATATTTTGCATAATCAGGAAAGAAAAAAATAATCCATTCAATTGGGTGAGATTCGAGATACTTTTTATGTTTCTCTCTTTCAGATACGGTCATTGACGTATCTACTGTCGTTGCTTTGGCTATATTCTGCTTAAACTCTTCCCAATCGCGTAATGCATCTCTATCTATTTGTTTCATAGTTGCTCTTTTATAAACAGGTCAAACAATTGAGTTATCTCTTTTGCTTTGGCAAGATCATGTTGACGGAGCCACTCAGTAAAGCGTGTTGCCACGCTGATGATGTCTGCTATACCACTTTCTCCTTCCATTTTCTTGATTGCCGCCGATAGTTTACCAATGATATCAGCCTCTTTGGTGTTGGCGTATCGGTCGCCTTCCGGACGTGATGCTATTGTCTTGTTAATCTCTTGCACTTGGCGGTATAGATTGCCTAGTTGTTCTTCTCTGGTTAGTGTGAGACCTGTTTTGAATTCTTCCCACTTCCCATCCTTTACCCATTTATTCATGGTAACCTTTGAAATGCCTACCCTTTCGGCAATTTCAACCTGTGTTAGGTTCTCTTTTAGGTATAGTGTTTTTGCCCAATCTTTTTTTTGTTGTATGGTTAAATCTGCCATTTTAAACTGTCTTTAAAGTGTTTTTAAACTCATGTTCAAAGGCAAAATTGAGGCTATATAAACAAATGGCAAAATTAGATTTACATGATGATGTTTTGTGAATATATATCAATATCACAGCATGTTATGCTTATTTATGCATCTTGACATGTTGTAAATTATGCTCCACTTTTGCATCATAATTACAAGCAAAAAAATGATATGAGCAATTTTTTAAATGTTATACCCGGCACTGAACGTTACTGCATTTTGATATATGGTAGCATCGGAGAATTTTGTAATGATGTTAATGCAGAATCAATTATGCGCGAATTGCAGGTGATTGAAAATCTTGAGTTGCCCATTGATGTTCGCATTAACTCCATAGGCGGGGACGTATTTGCGGGTATAGCTATACTGAACGCTTTGAAAAACAGTAAAGCTGATATCACCATTTATATAGATGGTGTTGCAGCTAGCATAGCTTCAATTATATCGCAATGCGGAAAGCCTCTCCATATGTCTAAATATGCGCGGATGATGATTCATTCCGTACAGGTTGGTGCTTATGGTGACAAACGCGAACTGAGTGCAAAGATTGATGTGATCAATTCATTGGAAAATACACTTGCAGTAATATTAAGTGAAAAGAGTGGGAAAAGTGTTGATGATATTATTACAACCTACTTTGACGGTGCGGATCATTGGTTGTCGGCACCTGAAGCTCTAAGAGAAGGATTTATTGATGCAATCTATGATGTTGACCCGGTCCCGGATAATGCGACACCGGAAGAGATTTTAAACATATTTCAAAACAGACTCAAAGAGTCACAAAATCAAGAGGAAATGGATTTTACACAATTACGATCCCGTCCGACATTTGCCAATTGTGCTAATGACACGGACTACTTAAACGCTATCGTAGACATTGATGAGCGTGCATCTAAGGTCCCCGCGTTGGAAGCGGAGAACACTGAGCTTAAAAACAAACTCAACGAACATGAAGGTAATCGAAGAAAGTTGGTTATAGACAACGCCATCGCACAAGGGAAAATAACCGAAGGTGAGAGAGAGGTTTATGACAATCTGCTAAAGTCGGATTTTACCAATGCATCACAGGCGTTGAATTTGATGAAACCTAAAAAGAGTATCAAGGATGTCATTGAGAATAAAGGCGCCGGAGATATGTGTGGCATGAGTTGGGATGAGCTTGACAGAAAGGGTTTGCTCGCAACATTGAAAAACAACTATCCTACGGTTTACGAAGCGAAATTTAAAGAGAAGTTTAACAAATAAACATTAATAAGATGGCAGTTACAAAAGAGATATGGCAGGAGGCCATAGTTGAAGGGTTATTTGCTGACAATAGTTTTATGTCAAAAGCAGTGAACGACGATATGTATGTTAATGAGGGTAAAAAAGTACATATCCCCAATGCAGGAACACCTTCTGGAGTCAAAAAAAATAGAGCCGAACTACCCACGACGTTTGCAAAGCGCGCAGATAGCGACATTGAGTATTCGTTAGATGAATACACAACTGATCCTGTGTACATTCCACATGCGGAAACAGTTGAGTTGAGTTATGATAAACGATCCAGCATACTATCTCAAGATAGAAATCAGTTGATCGAATCCGTAGGAACCGAAATTGCTTATGTGTGGGCCCCGTCTAATGCAGAGCAGATTGTAAAAACATCAGGCATTGCAGTTGATGCGCATACCTCTAAGGCAACAGGTAAAAGGCATTCAATGTGCAAAAAAGACGTATTGACCATTGCAACAAAATTTAATGAACAGAACATTCCTCAAACTGACCGTTATTTGTTGCTTGATGCTCAAATGTATGCACAATTATTGAATGATCTAACAACGCAAGAGAATCAAGCATTCCTTGCCTGTGCTGATGCATCTAAAGGTGTTTTAGGGCAATTATATAGCCTTAATGTTATGATGCGCTCTAAAGTTGTGTTGTTTGACAGTAATGACGCAAAGAAAGCATGGTCGGAGACTGGTGTTGCCACTGATTGTGCCGGAGCAATAGCATGGCATAAAAACTCTGTAAGTAGAGCATTGGGTGAAGTTAAAATGTTTGAGCGTCTTGATGATCCATTGGCATATGGTGATGTTTACTCCTTCTTGGTTCGAGCGGCTGGATCACCTCGCCGTAAAGACAAGAAAGGCATTCTGTCCATCGTTCAGGGAACGCCAGTAGCCCCAAGTGAACCAGGAGCCTAATGATAAAGAGGCTAGTAATACACTGTACGGCAACAAAAGAAGGACGTGCAGTAACTCCTGATGAGTTGCGAAGATGGCATACGGAACCCAAGCCAAAGGGTAATGGGTGGAAACAGGTGGGATACACGGATATGATTCTACTTAATGGAGAAGTGGTTAGATTGGTTGATAATAATGAGGACACGACGGTTGATCCATGGGAGGTTACCAATGGGGCAAAAGGCTATAATAGTACGAGCCGGCACATTGTGTACGTTGGAGGTTTAGCGCCTGACGGAAAGACTCCCAAAGATACACGTACCTCACAACAGCGAGAAGCCATGGAACTTTATGTAAAGGACTTTCATAATCGTTTCCCTGATGTTGAGATATGTGGTCATTGCGATTTATCATCAAAAGCCTGTCCGTCTTTCAATGTTAAGAAGTGGCTTAAAGAAATTGGGATAAATTAAAAGTGCATACAATGACGGAATTAATAGAAATACTGAAGTGGTTAATACCATCGGGGAGTTTAGGAGCCGTCATTGTATGGCTTACCAATAAGACACTCCGTAATGTGCGAACTGTTAAAGAGGTGCACGATACGTATAAAGTAATGTATAATGATACCCAACGAACATTAATCGAAGTTGCAGATGAAAATAAGAAACTTACACGTGCGGTTACCAAGCTTGAACGTACGCTATATCGCGCTCGTAGTTGCCGTTTTTACGGTAATTGTCCTATTCGCTACGAGTTGCACGAGCAAACGGCGGATGGTGGAAAGCCGCAGTCAGACAAGAGACAGCACAATAGCGTTGCGTCAGTTACGCATGGTGAATTATCTCCCGGTACCGGAGTCAAATGTGAAGCTTGCGATTCCGATGATGAACCTCCATAGTTTGCCTTCTGGTAGTAGTTATTCAGATAAATCAGGGAGAGCAAATGTTAAGGTTGAGGTAGTGGGCGATACTATCTATGTTTATGCTACGTGTGATTCATTACAAAGGCGAGTAGAGTATTTACAGGACGAATTAACACGAATCCGAAATGACACATCTATTGCTGAAAAGAATACCGAAACGGAGCGCATATCGCTATCAACCTTACTAAAATGGTTTCTCTTCGGAATGGTGTTCGGGATGATAACAATAACAATTTATAAATTCATTAAATTCAAATAAGATGGCAGGAGCAAACGACGGCTACATATATGGCTTGGATACGTTCAAAAAGGGCTCAACGGCTTTGGGTTTTATCTCTGAAGACGGAATTGATTGGGGTGGCGATAAAGCAACCTTTGTGAAAGTACATGCGGCTCAGGTTAAGACCGGACCTGTAAAAAAAATAGTACAAAAACAGGCTACCAATGTTTTGTCCTTTAAGATGATCCAATTAATACCTGATAATTGCATTGCGGTTATTGGTGGAACAAAAGACAACAAAGGCTACACGCCACCGGTTAGTTTCTCCGGTATTGAGGATAAATTCGACATTAAATGTGATTCCGGTCACACCATTCGAATTTATAAGGGCTCATTGTCCGGTGAAATTCGTGGAAAAATTAACGGAGCAGAAATCTTAGGTATTGACTGCGAACTTGAGATGCTCGCGCCTGACGATGGTGGTGCTTTGTATAAAATCTTTGATCCGGGTGTTGATCCTGATGCTGTAGTATAATGGAACTGAGGGCATCGGAAGCGTTTTTGGATTTGGGTGTAAAAGTTCCGTTGCACCCTATCCGTTTTTTAAGTAAGAAGAAACGCAAAAGATTTAAAATGTATCGTCCTACAACCGGGGGGTTACTGCGCATATCCAGACTATACTTAACCATTGGTCTAAAGTATGAAGACATCAAGGATTATGGTCCGGAGGAAAATATGAAATTGATGGTGGATCATGGAAAGGCGATTAGTAAAATGGTTGCTCTATCAATATGTAGAGGGTACCTAAGCGGAATGTTGTTTTCGGGAATCGTAGCATGGTGGTTACGCTGGAGATGTCACCCTCTGGTTTTACAGGAAGCGTGGTATATTTTTATAGGAATGGTCTCCGAGAGTAAATCTTTTCAAAATATTATCAAATCGGCACAGACACTGAATCTGATGGCGCCGAGAATGAGCCGGGAGAAAAAAGGGAGTTAAAGAACCAGAAAGTTATGGAAGGTTCCCATAGCCCTTTTGGATTGATTTGGCAATTGGCGACTACAACCGGGTATTCTATACATTATTTGCTATGGAAAATTAATTATACAACGCTCACAATGATGCTTGCAGATGCACCAAAACTTGTTGATAAGAAGCATAAACGCAAAGGGAAAAAAGCTCTTGAGTTCTTCCAAACCAAATTAAATAATACCGACAATGAATGAATCTATTGAATTTGAATTGCTAATGCGTGATAAGACACGCGAAGGACTTGACTCTGTTTTGAGTGGTATGGATAGCATTGAGTCCGGCGTTAATGGTCAGATACAGACCATAGAGCGTCTTGAAGCGAAGTTGCAAGATTTACAGGTTCAATATAATCAAGCTATGTCCGCTTCGGGAGGAGAGCGGATTGCCCAGTTGGAGCAACTGGAGAAACAAATAGTAGATGTTAAAGGACAAATGGAGGCTTTGAATCAAGTTGCATCAAAGCCTATCCCTCCTGTTGCCGACCAGACTGCAAAGAAATTTAATATGTTGAACTTTCAGGTTCAACAAGTAGCCAGAGAGCTACCTGCAATTGCAATGGGACCACAAATGTTTTTCCTTGCAATATCGAATAACTTACCCATGCTTACTGACGAGATTAAGCGTGCCAAAACAGAATATAAAGAATTACTTGCTCAAGGCAAGCAAGGTACACCAGTGTGGAAACAGGTGTTAAAATCCATTGTTTCATGGCAAACTGCCCTTGTTGTAGGTATTACTCTTTTGGTTGCGTATGGTAGAGAAATTACGGCATGGGTAAAGAGCCTTGTTGGAGCTAAGGAGGCTCTTGAAGTAAATATTGAGACAATGGATGCCTTTAATGAGAAGGTATCCGAGATGGCATCTAAGGCAATTGCTTCGTTCTTAATGCTCCAGAAACAATATAATGCTTTAGGTGATGACCTAAAGAAAAAGAAGCAATTTATTGATGATAATAAAGAAGCGTTTGATGAATTGGGCATCGCGCTGTCAGGAGTTGTTGATGCTGATAAGTTATTCGTTGACCAGAGTGATGACTTTGTCAATGCAATGATTCTGCGTGCAAAATCGGCAGCTGCAATGGAAATGGCATCTGAGGTATACAAGAAGAGTATTGATAAAATGCTCAAAGCAGACCAAATGTCAGATACAAAAAAGTATGTGGTTGCCAATGGTATGTATGGTGGTATTACAGAATATACAGTTGCGAATAAAAAGAAATTTAATCTTATTGATGAAGCCGAAATTCTGGATAAAGAGGCTCGTAAAATAGTCGAAAAGAGTCTCGAATTTCAAAAAGAATATGATTCCATTATTGAGAAATTAGGCTTACAGGCATCGGATGAAATTATAGAAGGTTCGGTTGGAGCTATAGAAAAGGCTATTTCGCTCAAGAGAGAGTCGTTAAAAAAACTGACAAACAAAGCTGACTATGATGCGGCAATGAAAGAGGTTATGATTCTTGAGAAACAACTTGAATCAATAACTGGCGCAAAAGAGAAGAAGAGTATTGAAGATAAACAATCGGATTATCGTCTTAATGCCGAAGCTAAACTGCAGGAGCAAATTATTGCTTTAATGGAGGAAGGACGCGCCAAAAAGAGAGCTATTTTGGAACAGGAATATAATGATGAGATTAGGTCGATAAACGACACTGAACGAAAATATATAGAACATTACAAGAAACTTGCGAAAGCAGGTATATCGGTAAATCCTGAAGATATTAAAAGGATGATGCAGATATTTGAGAACCAACGATCCAATGCCGGACAAATAAAGGCATCATCATTAACTCAGTTGGATAATGATGAAATTAACGCACTCGTTAAGCAGTACCAGGATTATATAGATAAAAGAGCAGCTATAGATAAAAAATATAGAGATGATATTAAGCTACTTAATGAAGCGAATGAAAATGGTAGATATGATCGTAATATCGCTCAAGCTGAAAAACAACGTCGTGAAGAACTTGCTAAGCTTGATAGGCAAGCACAGGGTACGACAGGCACAATAGGAAAACTATTTGCCGACATGTCTCGCAAAAGTGTGGCAGAGATGAAGCTTATTGTCTTGGAGGTTGAAGCTTTATTGGATTATATATCCGGTGGAACATATGATACGAATAATGTGTTTGGTATTACACAAGAGCAGTTTGAAATGTTGCGTGATACGCCGGAATCAATCAAGGCAATCAAGGATGAACTCTATAACCTAAGATTGGAAATTAAGCAAACGGAATCCGGGTTGTCTAAAATAACATCCGGTTTCAAGGCTATTTTCAGTGGTGAAGGAAACCTTGATGAAAACTTGAATGATATCTGTGCAGGCTTATCTGATATCAATGTATTAACCGATTTATTTGCCTCAAGCTTGGCCAATCTCGGAGAATTAACCGGTAACGATACGTTTGGTCAAATTGCTGATGGAATATCTCAAGTAATGGATGTTACCAACGAGATGATGGCAGGAGCTCAAGCAGGCGTCGCCATTGGTGGTCCCATTGGTGCTGCCGTAGGTGCAGGGCTTGGATTAATTTCCGGTGTAACAAAAATATTGGCTGAGAATAAAAAACATCGTGCCGAATTAAGGAAACAGATAGCCGACAACAATATGGAGGCATATTTGGGAGAAATGGAAATTAATCAGTTGTATAGAGAACGATACGAGTGGACTAAGAAAATCGGAGAATCCACGTTAACTAATATTACCCGTCAAGGTGCAGAGCTGAAGAAGCAGGCTAATGCAAACGCCAAAGAACAAGAAGAACTCTTAGCTAAATTATATGGCATGGAGTACAAATCCGGAGAGCGATTCAAAAAAACGGGATTGTTTGGATGGGGCAAAGGTAAGATTGTTGAAGAGTGGAGTTCTCTTTCAGGAAAGTCATTTGAAGAAATCGAATTATTAGCTTCTCAAGGTAAATTGTCGGAGGAAGGACAAAAGTATTTTGAGGCACTAAAAAAAGCAAGGGAAGAGGGTGAGGATCTGGCAGCACGTCAGGAAGAGTATTTGGAGAGTGTTAGAGAGACGTTTACCGGAACATCCTACTCCCAATTTGTTGATGGTATAGTCGAAGGTTTTAAACAAGGCAAACGAAGTGCTGCTGATTTTGCAGAATCCTTTGAAGAGTTAATGAAAGGTGCTGTATTGTCCGCTGTGGCATTAATGGCTGAAGATGAAGCGAGAGGTTTTTATGAGCGCTATGCGAACCTTGCAAGTGATGCCGATGGATTAACACAGGCAGACATAGACTCTTTGAAGAAGGAATACCAGGCACTCCTTGAAAGAATAGCGCAGCGTGGCAAAGAGATTGAGGAAATAGCCGGAATAAGCGTTGTTGATAATAATGTAAGTCAATCCGGTAAAGCGGGAGCATTCACGACCATGAGTCAAGAGACCGGGACAAAATTGGAAGGTTTATTCCTTTCCGTACAAATGCACCTTGTTAATATTGATGATAATGTAGTGAATGCCGGCAAGACGCTCGGTGATATCCTTGACTTACTGAATAGGTTGGTTATTAATACTGCGCCTATTTCATCTATTGCGAAAAATATAGAAAAGATACGTAGTGAAGGAATAAAAATGAAATAACATGAGTGTACTAACGGGATTATTTTTCATTAATGACGTTGATGTTTATGCAGCGTATGGTGCGTTTCTGTGTGAAGATAATGGAGGTAGTAGAGATAATTATGATGCACTGCTTAAAGCTCCTGAATTAAAAGAGCTGATAGAGGTTGATTATAAGGATGAAGATGGAGTAAATCTGCCTGAAGTTATATCACAATATTTTAAGCCAAGAGAATTTGATTTACAATTTGCTATTACGGCTTCTACGAGACAGGTCTATTTACAAAGATATATGTCTTTTATAGCATTTCTAAAATCGGGATGGTTGGAAATAAAAGTGCCTGAATTGGGAGCCATTAAAATTAGAGTATACGTGAAATCAATGTCATCTTATTCCCAACTTACAGATTTTAATGGAGAAGTTGTCGCAAAATTTAAGGTAAAATTTCGTGAGCCTAAATCATATTTAAACTCACTTTAAAAGGTATTTAAATGAAGCTAAAAATATATGATCATATAACCAATGAGGTTAAACTAATTGTCGCTCCGGATGATTCGTCAAGCCAAACTAAAGGGGTAATGGAAGATAATGTACTATCACTATCGTTTACGACACCCAATAAGGTTAATCTTGATGTTAATGATTATGTTGAATTTAATGGAGAGCGCTATGTATTATTATCTCGTTATAATCCTGAGATGGTGTCGGAATTTGAATACACTTATGCATGCACCTTTTATGGTATAGAAAGCGAACTACAACGCATTATGTGTATTAATACCGCTGACGATGCGTTTGATGCAAATTTTAGTTTAACGGCGCAAGCTATTGAACATGTGCGTTTAGTTGTATCAAATATCAATAGAGTAAAGAATACAACTATCTGGAAAGTTGGTGAGGTGCTTATCTCAGATAATCTTACAATAGACTATACCGGGATATCGTGTGCTGATGCCTTAAAGATGATTGCTGACGAATTATCTCTTGAATGGTGGATAGAAGGTACTACTATTAATTTGTCTCGTTGTGAACATGGTATTCCAATTGAATTGGCAAGAAAGAATGGGCTGATCAGTCTTGCAAAAGATGATAATGAGAATATGTTATTCTTTACGCGACTGATACCTCTTGGATCAACTCGCAATATAGACACTAATAGTTATGGTGCTAAAAGATTGAAATTGCCGGCTGGCGTTAAGTATGTAGATCAAAATACAGATGTATATGGAATAATTGAGCATGTAGAAGAAGACGCGTTTAGTGATATATATCCACAACGCGTTGGAACATTGAGTTCTGTACGATTCGAAAACAAGACCATTGATGGTGTTGCTCAGAATATTTATTACGTGAAGGATTCGGGATTAAACTTTAATCCCAATGACTATGAATTACCCGTCTTGGTAAAACATATTGTATTTACGTCAGGCAGTTTAAATGGCTATGATTTTGAAGTAAATTATGATGCGAGTAAAAAAGAATTTGAGATAATAAACCAGCATCCATATGATGATTTAATTATACCTCAAGGCGGAATGATTCCGAAGATTGGTGATAATTATGTGCTGTATAACATTAAAATGCCTCAGGAATATATAATAGAGGCTGAGAATGCATTTAAACAGGCCGTTGATGAGTATATGCTCCGCTATAAGCTTGATAAAGCCGTTTATAAAGGTCAAACGGATTATATCAATATATATCGGCGTAATTTAAACTTAACGCTTGGACAAAAGGTGTTGCTGAAACATCCTGTTTACTTTCCCGATGCAGGACGCGCAAGTAGAATTGTGCGTATCAGTAGACAAGTAAATAATCCTAATATAATGGATGTCGATTTTAGTGATGTCCGCTATGTAGGTAAACTATCCAACATAACGGGTAACATAGATACAGCAACACATATTGCACGACAGGCTCTTGCGTCAGTACCTGATATTATTAAAAGCTATGAGGAAACCTTAGGTACTGATACTAACTTATATTCGGCAAAGAAATGTGACAGGAATTATTTACATACACGTAGAGCCTCAATAGCACATGAAGTAATAACGTTTATGAAAGATATTATTATTTCGGGCTTTAAGACACATGATTTTAATGTAGGTGCAATGGGTGCCGGCGTGGGTATAGTTAATGGTACTGACATACATGCTGATAATTTTTTAGCACGCAAGTCATTTACGGCTATTGAGTGGATTATAAGTAAAATGCGCCATCAAGGCGGACAACTGATCTTATCGGGTGCATCGGGTAAAATAACTACCGTAGAAGAGCTAGACAATGGTTATAAATGCTACATCGAAACCGCAGAGGGTAAAAAACAAAATGAGTTTACCGTTGGCCATCAAGCACGATGCCAGGAATACACAACACAAGGTAAATACTATTGGCGGTTGGTTA
>JBOGCH010000021.1:0-35531 GCA_051656645.1 Marinifilaceae bacterium | reverse complement strand
TTATAAGCTGGTATTATTATGGATAATTGCATTATTAAATAAAATTAAATGGAGCTAAACTACCTCCTTTATATATACCTAACATAAAAGTTGAAATATAAAAGAGAATTATTATTATTGATACTATATAGCCTATTGTTTTACATCTACTTAATGATTGTAAATATTTTACAAGAAATGCCAACATTATTACATAAAATATATCAAAATAGAGAGCCATTCTTCCTAACAACATAAAATTTGCAGTTATAGTGTATAAACAGATACCTATAAAATATAATCGATTAAAATACATAAAATCTCTATCTACAAATGCTCTATTGAGAATAGGTGTAAATATTATAATAAAAAAAGCTAGTATTAATTTTACATAATACCCTATACCTGAACTAAACTCAATCATTAAAGTATCATCTATATCAAATCGCTCTAACCTATTCTCGTAGCCTATGTAGCCAAGATATCCTGAGGACATTTCTATTAAAAGAGGTACTATCCTGTCAGAAAATACAACAGATATAGCGAATATTATTAACTGAAATATCCGATTACTCAATATTTTCAATCTGACAACCCAATACATTGGCAGAAATATTAATGCTGAAGTATGAAATCCATAAGCCAAAAATATTAACATAATGTATTTAAATAAATTGTGACTTCTTATGTACCGAACTGCACACATTATTATCGTCAGAGCGACACTTTGTCTTACAACATTATTTATAAAAGCTAAATGGATTAAACAAAGAAAAAGTAAGGATATTGGTAATAAATCTATTATCTTCTCATCAAAAGATTTAATAAAAAAAAATATGGTTAAAAATGCCATTAATACAAACCAAATACTAAAATGGATATGATTTTGTGATAGAAATAACATTGTATATTTAGGTATTATCTCAAAATCAAACATATAATCACAACCCCACTGAGCGTTATTATATTCCTGTAAGTACACAGGATAATCAATACCTACCATATACCTACAACCTATAATTAATGAGAAAATTATACAAATCGTATATGTGACTTCTTGATTTATTAAATAGGTATCTCTACCATTTCGTTTATAAGTATATTGCGAGGTTGCATAGATAACTATTATAAGTATAAAATAAATAATATATGAAAATAACATATGTTCTAGTTTTTGACCGCTGTATTCAATATATTCCTCCAAGTATCTGATTAATAATATCTCTCATTTAGCTTATAGATTTCAGCCTATACATACATTGCAATAAGACTGAGACACAATCATCATAGAGATACTGCAAACTAAACTTCACAATCTTTGTATGGATTTTATCTGCTTTGATTAATGGAATGTCATTTATGTAATTCTTTTTAAGATTACATAATTCCATCCTTCTTGTATTATTTGAAACGCTCTGATCTTTATACGACAAAAGCAATCTACCAAAATTCATATTTACAATATACTTATTTAATGCAGCTCTCTGGCTAATGTTTAGAACGAGGAGTTTTGAAACTTCAACTTGAAGAGCTTGATGCTGAATACTTATTTGCTTATAAGTATATATCCGGCGCATTAAACTATTTACATTATCCTGTCGATAGTTATAGTTGCAGCAATCTAATATCACAATCTTTCTACAATGTTGGATATATTGTAATGAAAAAACCAAATCCTCTGAGATGGTAATATCTTTATTAAAACGAAGTCGGTTATTTTTTATTACAGAATGACGGTATAATTTAATACAAGTATAACCGAAGAAGTCGTGATTAATATGCAAATTAACAAATGCATCAGTCATATCTATATAACTTATTGCTGATAACCTAACCTCTTTTGATTGACTTGCGTATATTTTTTTATAGCCTTGAAAGATTAGATCAACCTTCGTTTCTAATTCTATTTGATTGATGAAGCTAGATAAATACTCCTGCTCGACCCAATCGTCGCTATCAATAAACGAAATCCATTCCCCAATTGCCTTATCTAACCCAATATTGCGAGCAGAGCTTACCCCCTCATTCTCTTTATGAAATACGCGTATGCGATTATCTTGCTCTGCATACCTATCGCATATTGCACCACAATTATCAGGACTACCATCATTGATTAGGAGTACTTCAAAATTGGTGTAGGTTTGGGCTAAGATGCTATCAATACATTTTGGTAGGTATTGTTCAACATTGTAGACGGGTACAATGATTGATATGAGCGGGGTGTTGATTTCTTTCATATTAAGAGAGCGCTATTTTAAGAAAGTTTAAAGCATTATTGACGTACGTCTCCTTTTGTTTGTTGACTAAATGGAAATCAATATGTTGGGAGATAAATTGTTCGTTGGCCGAAGTTAAATCCGTGATTAAACGATGTTCTAGATTAAACATTTTAAGTAGCGATGTGAAGCGTGCTTTACCTCTATCTGAGTTACATAAAGTGATAAATGGTTTATTATATATTATCGAGAATACGGTACCGTGAAATGAGTCGGTGATTACATATTTTGCATCTCGAAAACCTTGGAGCCACGTTTCGACAGGTTGTGCGACACAATGGTCTATTGGATGTTCGCGGAATTGATGTATAATTTCAGGGGAGGTCAACTCATTTATCTCTAACTTTAGTTTTGTTGCAATTTTTTGAATTGCTTCTTGTTGCTCTGGTGTTTTATCAAGGATATATACCATTAATTGGTTTACATTCTTATTTTCATCCGGTATTAAATTATTGTAATTTTCTGCAGATAATAAAAGAGTTGGATCAACTTGATGTTGAACATCAATATCAAATAGCTCTTTGCAAAGATCAATGGCACTTTCTTCACGTACACTTATGTGTTGAAATTGTTTTATTAGTTTTTTACACTGTTCTTTAAGCTCCTCGTCATATTCGGAAAAGTCAACGCCAAATGATGCCGCATAAGCTATGCGTTTTACTTGTTTCTCGTTTTGTAGAAAATCAAGAAAATAATTTGGCTGATAAGCACTGTATATAGGGCGCCATACTTGATCGCTGCCAACAATAAAGGTATCGTATTTGGAGCTTTTTACTTGTGATGGTGTTCGCTTTCCTTCGAAAAAATCGATTGTCGCAATGTGTTTATCAATGAAATGGTTTGTATCTTTTGATACATAAGCCATTTCCTCGACGGTATGCGAAGTTGGTTTTAGCGGTGTATATGGTCGTCCAATGATGCATTTTACGATTTGTTTTAATGCATATACACTACGATTCAATAGTGTGTTATCAAAACCTATGTAAGGATAGCGATCTGTTACTACATCATGTCCCATATCTCTAAGCACCTTTTGTAATGCATACGCTTGCAATATCCCTCCGTAGTTGGTTCTAAGAGGTTGGGTGAGGATGCATATATTTCTTTTTTTCATCGTATCATCTTTTTAAGTTGTTCTTTTACTCCAACCTTTGTTATGAGGAGTATACATATTGATTTAAACCTACTTTTATAAGATAGCTTTGTATATCTTTTAATTAAAGTATTCACATTGGCACTAGCTAGCTGTTTATAAAACGTAGGTCGGTTGCTAGGCATATTAACCGAATGGTTAATGCTAGGATTATTTTTAAAGGCAAGCTCAGCGTTCGTCTTTAATAGTACTTGTGCTACTTGGATGTTGGTATAATGTGTAACACCTTTAGGGATGTTTATTACCACAAGTGATGTTCCCTTATCATCGTCCATTTCCGGATGAATATTTTGTATCCCCCAGTAGTCTGCAATGGTTATATCGCTACCACTTTTACCACTTTTAGTAGGACATGCGTAGCATGATGGACGCAAATAGATGTCGCGGAGGAAACCTCTCATAAAAATATTTTTATCTAGCGTTTCTGAGTGAAAAACTGTATTTCTTGCAGCCGAGTGCGCTAGCGCACAAATTTTTTCGTCAAGGTAACGACGAAAAACCATGGGACTGGGCACACCGTGGCAGATAAAATCGACTGTAATCAGATTATCATACTCTTTTTGTAAAAAACGTTTTAAACCAGCAATTTGACAAGGAGTACCCGAAAAGAGTACTTGGCGGTTTTCTTTTAGAAATTTGCGTGCTTGAGTGTAACAATTGCCTATGCGACTTTGCACATATTTAGATCCTCGAAAGGAGCAATTCCTTCAATCGTTTCAGTATAGTCATGTACGACTTCCCATTTTTTGTTGAAACGTGCTCCAAATACTACTCCTCCATTATTAATGGTTTGTTCTGCTAATAGTGTAAATATCTCTCCAGAAGAACTTTTAAGTCGTATCTCCTCGTTTTTATTTTTTGCAGCGTAAACGGCTAAAGGTTCATGCGGTTCGCCTTGATGTATAACAGGACATACTTTTTCACATAATCCACATTCAATACATTGCTTTGGACAAGCTTGTGTGCATGCATTACAACCTACACAAAGCTGTTTTTCGGTGATTTGGATCATCGTATTAATCGTGTTTTAAATGTATTCACTTGTTGTAATAATAATAGACGTTCATTCAGTGATAACCCTACTAAAAAAACAGCTAGTAGTGATACAGAACCTATAAATGAAGATTGTATCAAAAACTGAGTTATATTTTCAGCATTCATTGTGGTGTACTGAGCAATGACGTACATCATTGTGAGCAGTATTGAAGGACGCATAATAACCTGTTTACAGAATTCTCCAATATTTAATTTGATGAGATGCTTTAATATAATAAGTCTGCCAACAAAAGCCAATAGAGATATAATGATCATTACATATAATGTTGCTTGTGGTGGATAATTTAGTCGAAGTACGATATAGGAAATGGGGACATTTAATAGTAATAATCCGCCAATTGTCGATTGATAGACCTTAATTTTTCCGGTTGCTTGTGCTGCAATCATTAATGGTCCTGAAAAACTTTCAATCAATGCATTTATGATCACTAATTGACAAAATATGACGGTATATTGTGGTACATTTTTTAACCATAATGTAAGGATATACTCTGTATTAAATAGAATTGGCATGGCTAGAACAAAAAGCAGAAGAAAAGAAAATTTTGAACTTCGATAAATAAGTTTCGTCATCTCGTCTTGGTTGCCATTCGCATAGTTTTTTGTGATCTGTGGGTTGACGGCCAATTGAAAGTTACCAACAAATTGCATGATTGCGCCGCTTACTTGGTAGGCTATAGCACGTGCTGCATTTACTGTTGGTCCGAAGAAGATATTTAATAAGATGTTTATTCCTTGTGTAAAACCAACTGCAGCGAGGTTGCCCCATAAGTTCCATCCTGCATAAGAGGCTAACTCCTTCCATAGGGACTTATCATATGCAAAACGATAGTGTGTCTCGGCAAAATGACGCAAACAGTAAATTCGGTAAGTCATAGCGATAATAAACGACACCGTGAACATCAATACCGAATAAAGTTCTAGTTTATTAAAGGGTAGAGCCACCAAAAGGTAGACAATAAGTAACTTTAAGAGTACTTCAATGATGCTTACATAAGCATAGGCACTCATCCGTTCATTAGCTATTATTGCTGCATTGTAAGGCACTTGCGTGACAGATACCATAAACGTTAGTATTGAGAATTGATATACCCAGTTGGCTGCCGTCATCTTCTCGTATGGTATGGTAAGTTGTGTATTTAAAAACCAAAGTCCAACGGTCTCTGCAAGGATAAGAATAATAACTGCAATAATAATGTGTATGGATAGTGAAGCACTGAATACCTTTCTTAGTTGTAGCAAATCACCTTTTCCCATAGCAAATGAAAGGTATCGTTGCGTTCCTGAGGACATGGCCGCATTTAGAAATGATAACATCGTTACCACACCGCCAACGACGTTGTATATTCCGTAATCTTCTACTCCCAATGCATTAAGTACTACACGTGAAGTGTAGAGCGTAACTGCCATGGTGAGTAGCATGCGGAAGTAAAGCATGAGGGTGTTGCGGGCTATGCGTTTGTTATTGGACATAGTTTAATTATTTAGACCTACAATAGGTTTAAGTTTAAGATGTTGGTGTTTAAGACCCCTCTCCCTACGGGGATCTCCCCTTGCCAGGGGAGAGGCTATAGCAAACTGCGTTTGCATTTAACGACCATAAGTCTCATTTAAACGCTCGAGACGAGCTATTTAGTCGCTACCTTTTTAAGAGGGTGTTGCGCAAGAGGTCTTATTTAGTCTATTAAGGATCTTGAAGACCCCTCTCCCTGCGGGGATCTCCCCTTGCCAGGGGAGAGGCTATAGCAAACTGCGTTTGCATTTAACGACCGGAGGTCTCATTTAAACGCTCGAGACGAGCTATTTAGTCGCTACGCTATTTAAGAGTCTAACGGTGCGATGCACCTCATTTAATGTATTCAAGGTGTCGTCTTCCATGTAAATCTGAGCCCCAGTGGTGCACTAATTTTGCGCTTACCAGTTTTTCAGCAATGTTTTTTACACCTTTGCCGTATCGGCCGCTGAGGCTGCTGCGGTTGAGCTGTAGTTTCCAACCGTTTTCGACAAGGCGGCGGTAGTGTTTAAAGTCTCCATGCCAGTAGGCGTAGCGCTCCGGATGGGCCATGACCAAGGAGTATCCGCGGGCTTGCAGGGCGAATTGGATGTCGTCCAAGAGCGGGGATGGGTCGGTGAGGCTGTTTTCCAAGAGAAGCTCTCCGTTGTGGGAAGGGAGAGGATGGCCTGCCTGGATGGCGGAGAGGAGGTTGGCGGAGATGCGGAGTTCGCCTGAAAGAATCAAGACCAATTGGTTGGGATTGATCCTGTCATTTAACCGTTCGCGTTGCTCTCTATTTAATCGCTCGTTGCTCTCGCTATTTAGACGCTCTGACGAGCTATTGGGTGTTGAAGGACTGCTCTGTCCTCTCCCATTGCCAGGGGCGAGGTTGGAGGTGCTAGGGCTGTTTTGTATATTTAGAGTGGCGGTGGTTGCGGTTTGGGCGACCACGGTGATGCCAGGAGTGGCAGCGAGTTGCTCTATGTAGTCCTTGAATACCGGTTGAAGGGTGGCAAGGGTGTTGGGATAGAGCGGATGGTAGCAGTGTGGTGTGAGGTGTAGTACACGTATGCCACGACTGTGCATCTGCAAGAGGATGTCACGACTTTCTTCGAAGGTGGAGACGCCGTCGTCTACGCCGGGAAGAAGGTGGGTGTGATGGTCGGTTGACAGATGTTTGTGTTGTGCGTTTGTGTTGGCACGGGTAAAAAATGTTTTTAGACGTGTAAGCATTTTAGTGGGATTGAGAAGGGAGAGTTGGGAATGAGGGGTGAAGTTATTTAAGGGCTAGCGCAAGGACTCCTACGTCCTATTGGACGTTTCCCCTTGTAAGGGGGAAGATTAAAAGGTAGGAGGCGTTGTTAGGACCCCTCTCCCTTTCGGGGGTCTCCCCTTGCCAGGGGAGAGACTGCTAACACTAGGACATCGCTGTCCTACCGACGTTTTCCCCTTTTAAGGGGGGAAGCGGTGCGGGTGGTTTCTTCAGTATTCGTGATTCTCCGTTCTTGATGTTATTAGTTTTTAGAGTTAAAGATGCGGCTGGGGGGAGCCGTAATAGTTGTGTTTAGAGACCGAGGGTCTTATTTGGTAGCTGGGCTATTTAAAGGAGGCGTGTTATTAGACCCCTCTGTCCTATCGGACATCTCCCCTTGCCAGGGGAGAGGCAGAGCGCAGCGGTTTAATAGGCTTGTGGGCCGATTAAATATGAAGCAGGGTGTGTAAAGACCCCTCTGTCCTATCGGACATCTCCCCTTGCCAGGGGAGAGGCAGAGCGCAGCGGTTTAATAGGCTGGTGGGCCGATTAAATACGAGGCAGGGGGTGTAAGGACCCCTCTGTCCTATCGGACATCTCCCCTTGCCAGGGGAGAGGCAGAGCGCAGCGGTTTAATAGGCTGGTGGGCCGATTAAATACGAGGCAGGGGGTAAAGACCCCTCTGTCCTATCGGACGTCTCCCCTTGCCAGGGGAGAGACTGCTAACACTAGGACCCCTCTGTCCTATTGGACGTTTCTCCTTGTCAGGGGAGAGGCGGCCAGTACTAGTGTGTGCGTTGTTTGTTCGTGGTTTTGGATTCGGTGGGATTTTCACCGTAGCCATATCCGTAACCATAGCCGTAGCCATATCCGTAGCCGGTGCCGATGTGTTGGACGCGGTTGAGAAGGATGGCAAGGTTAGGGAGTTTGTTTTGTCCTTGTATGGTTTCAATGTCGTTGAGTAGCGGTTTTGGCAGTACGCCGGCGCCTACTACGTAGACGGTGCTGTCGGCATGACGTGCAAGTACAAAAGGATCGGGGGTGAGCATTACCGGCGAGGCGTCGATGATGACTATGTCATAGTGAGCACGGGCGTAGGCAATGACTTTGTCCATTTGTGGGGAGTTGAGCAGCACGGTGGGGTTTGGCGGTATGGAGCCTGCGACAAGTACATCGAGCTTTTTACATACTCCCGAAGGGCGAATGAGCGACGAAAGGTCGGTGTCGATGCCGCTGAGGTATTCGGATAGTCCGCCGTGTTTGCTTTGCTTAAATACACGATGCAGGGTTGGCTTACGCATGTCCGTACCTATGAGCAGGGTGCGTGAGCCTATCATGGCATAGTTGTAGGCTATGTTTGAGGAGCAGAAGGATTTCCCTTCGCCCGGGATGGAGCTGGTGACTAGGATTACCGATCCGCTGTCGGCAACGCCTGAGTAGCGGAGATTTTCGCGCGCCATACTGAAGGCTTCAAAGCGCATGCGGGAGTCGAAGCCGAAGTTGTAGTTGTCTATAACTTCTTTTGGTTTTCCGTCCAGCATGATGGAGCCCATGAATGGCAGTGCGGGATGTGGCTCGAGGTCCTTTTTACTCTCCACTTTGGTGCGCAACATTTCCAGTAGCAGGATGATGCCGGCAGGGATGATAAAGGCGATGATGAGTGCCGCAAGCAGGATGATTGGCTTTTTAGGCGCTATAGGAAACTCGGCCGGTGCCGGGGAGTCTATGACTTTTAGGTTACCGACAAGGCCGATCATGGCTATTTTTGTCTCCTCCGATTTTTGCATTAGGAAGAGGTAGATTTGCTCTGTGAGTTCCTGACGACGGGCGATGCCACGGTACTCCTTCTCTAGTGAGGGAGCGCCGCCGATACGTGAGTCGACCTCGCGCTGCTGACGTTGCATTTGCGCTATTTGTATGTCTAACGACGATTTGGCGTTGACGATGGCTTGACGCACCGAGCTGCTAAGCATGGCGAGCTGGTTGTTGATGCCGGTGAGCACGGGGCTGTTGGTGCCGGCAGAGAGCATAAGTTGCTCGCGTTTTAGTACCAACTCGTTGTACTGGGAGATGCCGCCGGTGAGGCTACGGTCTGTGATGCCCATATTTTCCGGTAGCAGCTCGAAGGTTCCGTTTTGCGCACGCACAAGGTACTCCTCGATAAAGCCCAGCAGGCGGTGTTCCGTTTGCAGGGCGAAGTTTTGCTCCTTCATTTTTTCGCGGTTGGTGCCTAGAAGTTGTGCTTCCTGCGGTATGTCGGTAATTTCATTGCGACGTTTGAATTGCTCGGCGCTGGATTCGATTTGTGTAAGCTCCGTGTCGATGATTTGTAGACGATCTACAATGAAGGTGTTGGTACGCTCGCCTACGCGGCGGTCATACTCCACCTTGTCCAGGTTGTGCTGACGTACTAGCTCTGAAAGAATGGCGACACCGCGGTGGGTGTTGGTTTCCTTAAGAGAGAGTGTGACGGCATTTGTTTTTTTGATTTGTGCGATGGTGAGCACTTTAGCTAAGTGATTGGCAACCAATTGCGGCGTGCGCGTGCTAACAATGACACGCTCTCCGGTTTCCAACGGATTAGGAGCGGTGATGACCATGACGGTTTGCCCCATGGTGAAGTTGGCTCCGTAGCGCAGGGTTAAAGGTTCGGCACCATCCTCGCCGATAAGCAGGAACTCCTGTGGGGAGATGCCTTGTACCACAAGGGTAGAGTCCGGAAGGAGTTCCGGACGATTGACACTGACGGATAGCGGCTGTGCCGGATATAGATCCGTGTGGCGGAAGAGCCCCTCGCTGTGTTGCGAGATGTATAGTTTTAGCTCGGACGCAACGGCCGTGAGCAGGTCACGTGAGCGCAGCGCCTCGATTTCGTTCTCGGTGGGGGTGTTCATGCTGAACATATCGGCCATGGCAAAATCGCCTTTACCACCCGACAGCTTCCCTTTTTCCTCTGTGACAGCTACCACTGCGTTAATTGCATAGGTAGGGGCTGTACGCTTAAGGTAGAACAATGCCGCCGCAATACAGATTACGCCCGACAGGACAAACCAGTATTTACGATGCCAGAGGGTGAAGAAGAGGGCAAGAAGGTCGATGGATTCTTCTTGTTGATGATTTGAATTCTGCAAAGTCATATTGTTTATATAATTGTTACTGTTTAAGCGGAGGGTTTTAAAGACCCCTCTGTCCTATCGGACATCTCCCCTTGCCAGGGGCGAGTTGGCAATATCTGTGAGTGGCTTTTTTAAGCCTCTCCCCTGGCGGACCCCTCTGTCTTTGCAGACATCTCCCCTTGCCAGGGGAGATGCAGATCCCCACAGGAAGAGGGATTCTACAACGACGAGAAGCCAGAAATGCTATAATTCTGCGACGAATTAGCACGGCTTCGCCCGGTCAGTCCCATTGACGGCACCTAGCGGGGGAGCGGAGCTCCTAATTTAATGGGACAAAGTCCCTATTTAAGCGGAGGGGTTTAAAGACCCCTCTGTCCTACCGGACATCTCCCTTTGCCAGGGGAGACGCAGATTCCCACAGGAAGAGGGATTCTACAACGACAAGAAGCCAGAAATGCTATAATTCCGCGACGAATTAGCACGGCTTCGCCCGGTCAGTCCCATTGACGGCACCTAGCGGGGGGAGCGGAGCTCCTAATTTAATGGGACAAAGTCCCTATTTAAGCGGAGGGGTTTAAAGACCCCTCTGTCCTACCGGACATCTCCCCTTGCCAGGGGAGAATTGCAAGGCAATAAGAAGATCCTTAGGAATTTCCTATCGGACATCTGCTTCTCCTTTGCCAGGGGAGAGTTTGCAAGAGCTGTGGGTGCTTTTTAAAGCCTCACCCTGGTGAACTCCTATGTCTTCACAGACATCTCCCTTGGCAAGGGGAGATCCCCGCAGGGGAGAGGGGTCCTACAACAACGAGCGCGCGTTTATTTAACCAGTCTATGCAGTATCCCCCCTTTGTTGTTAGCTCTAAGGAGGCGACGGAGGCGTAGACGGGCAACTAAGCGAATGACGCGAGGCATGGCCAGTTGTTCAATACTTATATAGTAGAATATAGGTGTTGCATAGGTTGTGAGTGCTACGTTGAGAACAACGAGTACAAGCTGTATGGTGCCTTGTACAAACATGGAGATGGCTACTGTGGAGAGTAGTGCCCAGATGTTTAGCATGAGTATGGTGAACGATACCGCTCTGTGCGAGAGATGGAAACGCAGCAGGTAGTGGTGCAGGTGCGTTTTGTCTGGCGAGAAGGGCGAGCGTCCTTTGAGCATGCGCATGGTCATTACGCGTAGCGTGTCCATAACGGGGATGGAAAGTATGCTTATCCACAGGGAGATGGGGTTTAGGTTGGGTACAACTTTTGTCACTACGGAGGAGTTACCCACCACAATGAAGATGTACATAACTACGCCCAAGAAGAGCGCACCACAGTCGCCCATGAATAGTTTATTTTTTGTTCCGAAGACGTTAAAGATAAATGCGGGAATGATGGCACCGGTGATGGTGGCAGCAAACATGGCGTACTCGACAATGTTGCCTTGTATGAACAGGAGCATGAGTACGGTGGCGTAGAAGCCACATAATCCAGTAAGTAGTCCGTCGACACCGTCGACAAGGTTGATGGCGTTACAGATACCTACAAAGGCAAGCACAGAGAGCGCCATGGCGATGCCATACGGAAGCGCGTCAATGCCAAAGATGCCGTGCAGTGTGTTGAACTGAAAGCCTAGGGAGAAAAGTACGATGCCGATTACTACTTCCATAAGGAATTTTTTGGAGGCACGCATATCGGTGATATCGTCATAGAGACCCATGCAACCCATAAGTAGCGCTACCGTCATGGCAACGACAACTTGTTTGTGGGCGTAAAGGCCAAATACGAGCATGGAGGTAATTACCGATAACATGATGCCGAGTCCGCCGAGGATAGCTACCGGATTGACATGCACTTTGCGCAGTCCCGGAGTGTCGACGATGTCTTTTATACGCGCTAGCTTGATGAGCTTGGGTATAAGGAATAGGTTTAGCGTGGCAGCGCACGCAATTATTCCCAGCAGTGTCAGATAAGTTACTTTTTCCATAAGTGTTTGTGTTTTTAGCGAGTTACAGCTATTACGGTTAATATGGTTGAAATAATGGACAGTACGTACGGAAGTACTGGACTAACGGCACCAGAGAAGATGCGCGATTTGCCCGGCTCCACGTAGACAACGTCATTTTGTTGTAGATAGAAGTATTCCGATTCAAAGAGTTTTTTGCTGCGTAGGTCTAAACGTTCAAACTCGCGGCGTCCGTTCGTTTCGCGGATAATGAGTACGTTTTGACGTTTGGCAAGAATATCCAAGTCGCCGGCCATTCCCAATGCCTCCAACAGCGTGATACGGTCCGTAGGTACTGTGAAGCTGCCCGGACGGCGCACCTCACCAAGGACAGTGACTTTGAAGTTTAGGAACTGTACGTTTACGATTCGGTCCTTTAAATAGGGTTCTAGTTGTTTTTCCAATTGGGCAGCGAGCTCCTCCCGGGTAAGTCCGGCAGCTTTTACGCGTCCTAATACAGGAAAATTAATGCATCCGTCGCTCTCCACAATGTATCCGTTTTTTACATCGGCACTATTTGTAGAAGATATACCCGGTTGAGAGAGTCCCAACATGGGTGTATTAAACGGTAGGGCCGCTTCCTGATTCATGGACGACACCACGATGGAAAGCTTGTCATTATTTATGATGCGAGGTTGGTAGGCCTCCGACAGTGAACTCTGCTCGGCTGCAGCAACATCCTGTAGATATATGACTTTTTTAGATGTTACACACGACGACATGAAAAGCGACATGAAGATGCCGATTACAATTGTACATGAGAAGAATTTTGTTTGACCCAGACGCATTATTAATTTATTCATATTTATTTATACTTATTTTAACTACTCCAATGAACGCTTTACACATTTTTCGCAACTAATATTTATTAAAATTTAGCACTATAATTGCAACAAAAGTAATTCGAATAGCGTAAGAGGACAAAATAAGTAAGTATTTTTAATGTTTTTTATTTTACAAACCTTGTAAAACAAAATTTACATAGAGTTATACCGACGCTACGGGATACAAAAGTACAAATCATAGTTGTTAATCTACCATACACATGTCATAGTATGAAACTTTTGAGAATGAAATGGCCATTTACAATTTGGCATTTCATTGTATTCCTGTACTTTACATTGAAATAGAACAACTATTACAGCCCCCACAAATTAAAGTTTTGAGAATGTAATTACTGATTTGGAAATCTTAATCAAATCTTAAACGTCAAAGTGTATCATTCGCCCTACATTCCGAATATCCATATTGACACAGCGATAGAGAGAATATTAGATCTCTGAAAAGGGTAAAATGTAGATAGACCCAAATGGATGAACGTAGGTTGATTGAGGCTATTGTAGGAATGACATTGGGGGGAAAGATTGAGACAAGAATGTGCTCCTTTGGGGTGAAAACGTCAGAAAAAAGGTGGAAAGTGGGATTGGGGTGTTGAGAAAGGGGGCGGCACTATTATTGGGTATAGCTTCTTGCTTGGCAAGGGGAGTGAGTGTTTTTTTAAAGCCTCTCCCCTGGCGGACCCCTCTGTCCTATCGGACATCTCCCCTTGCCAGGGGCGAACACTTCTAATATAAATTGTGAGTGGTGATTATTAGGTGCTCGCTTCTTGCCACTTTTTTCGTTGTGCTGTATGGCTCAGCCTCTCCCCTGGCAAGGGGAGAGCCCCGTAGGGAGAGGGGTCCTATAACTAGCTGCTTTAGCAGCACCTTTAAAATAGCGAAGCGACTAAATGAGGAGCAACGCTCCGTTAAATGAGGCCGTAGGCCATTAAATAGGGAATTTAGGACCTTAAATAAGACCGAAGGGCTTTTAATTTGTGCTTCGCGATGTATTTAGGACCCCTCTGTCCTATCGGACATCTCCCCTTGCCAGGGGAGAATTGGCAAGCTGAGTGAGTGGTTTTTAAACCTCTCCCCTGGCAAGGGGAGAGCCCCGTAGGGAGAGGGGTCTTATACCTAGCTGCTTTAGCAGCATCTTTAAAATAGCGCAGCGACTAAATGAGGAGCAACGCTCCGTTAAATGAGGCCGTAGGCCGATAAATAGGGAATTTAGGACCTTAAATAAGACCGAAGGGCTTTTAATTTGTGCTTCGCGATTTATTTAGGACCCCTCTGTCCTCCGGACATCTCCCCTTGCCAGGAGAGAATTGGCAAGCTGAGTGAGTGGTTTTTAAACCTCTCCCCTGGCAAGGGGAGGTCCCCGTAGGGAGAGGGGTCTTATAACTAGCTGCTTTAGCAGCACCTTTAAAATAGCGCATCGACGAAATGAGGAGCCACGCTCCGTCAAATGAGGCCGTAGGCCGTTAAATAAGGACTTTAGTAACTTAAATAAGATCGAAGAGCTTTTAATTGGTGCTTCGCGGGAGTTAGGACCCCTCTGTCCTATCGGACATCTCCCCTTGCCAGGGGAGAATTGGCAAGCTGAGTGAGTGGTTATTAAACCTCTCCCCTGGCAAGGGGAGATCCCCGTAGGGAGAGGGGTCTTATAACTAGCTGCTTTAGCAGCACCTTTAAAATAGCGAAGCCGATTAAATGAGGAGCAACGCTCCGTCAACCGTAGGCCGATAAATAGGGACTTTAGGACTTTAAATAAGACCGAAGGGCTTTTAATTGGTGCTTCGCGGGAGTTAGGACCCCTCTGTCCTACCAGACATCTCCCCTTGCCAGGGGAGAACACTTCTAATATAAATTAGTGAGTGGTGATTATTAGGGGCTCGCTTCTTGATACTTTTTTTAATTGTACCGTGTGGGTCTGCCAAGGGAGAATTGGCAAAGGGAGTGAGTGGTTTTTAAGCCTCTCCCCTGGCAAGGGGAGATCCCCGTAGGGAGAGGGGTCTTATAACTAGCTGCTTTAGCAGCACCTTTAAAATAGCGCAGCGATTAAATGAGGAGCAACGCTCCGTTCAATGAGGCCGTAGGCCGATAAATAGGGACTTTAGGACTTTAAATAAGACCGAAGGGCTTTTAATTGGTGCTTCGCGGGAGTTAGGACCCCTCTGTCCTATCGGACATCTCCCCTTGCCAGGGGAGAAGCAGATCCCCGTAGGGAGAGGGGGCTGCCAGGAGAGAAGACTCAAGGAGATAGAATAGGAAAACCCCGGAGTAGAGCGCAATTATGACACGCTGTACTCCGGGGTTTTTATTACTGTGCGAATTTTACACGCAGACTATTTTAGATGGCTGGTGCGGATTTGCTCCAGACGTTTTTCCATTTGTTCTGTACGTTCAGGGTATTTCTCTGCGACGTTATTTTGTTGTCCGATATCCGATTTTACGTTGAACAACTGTGGTTGCTTGGTACGGCCCGATTCGGTTTCTTTTACACAGTATCCCGGCTCGCGCATTGGTGATATGTACACCCAATCGCCTTGGCGCAGGATAAGATTGGTGATACTTCCTTCCAATACGAGCTCCTCACGCCCTTTTTTTGATTTTCCAGTAAATGCGTTCCATACGTTTTGTGTATCGCCAACAGGCTGTGGTACTCCTAACATTTGAGCAAAAGAGGCAAATAGATCCATTTGACATACAATTGCATCCGATACCTTACCGCCTTTTACGGCAGCGGGCCAGCGCAGTAGGAAGGGTACGTGGGTAGCTGCATCGTATGAGCTGTATTTTCCGCCACGGTATGGTCCTGCGGGTTTATGGTTGCCTAAGAGCTCTATGGCTTGATCGTGGTAACCATCATCCAATACAGGTCCGTTGTCACTGGTGAAGATGACGATTGTATTCTCGGCAAGGCCTTCTTTATCCAAGTGTTTTAGGAACTCCTCCACGCACCAGTCGGCTTCCATAATTACGTCGCCACGTGGCCCCATAGAGGTGGAGCCAACAAAGCGGCTGTGCGGCGCGCGAGGTACGTGTGGCTGATGCAGACCGTAGTATAGGAAGAAAGGTTTGTCTTTATTTTCGGTAACAAATTGTGTTGCTTTGTTTAGGAACACCTCGGCCATATCCTCATCTACCCATTTGGCTTTTTCACCGCCGCGCATAAAGCCGATGCGGGAGATGCCGTTGACGATGGCTTGATTATGTCCGTGGCTTGGTTGCATTTTTAGCAGCTCGGGGTTGTTTTTTCCCGATGGTTCGCCTGGGAAGTTTTTGCCGTAGCTCACCTCAATAGGATCATTCGGATCAAGGCCTACCACTCCCCCATTTTCAACGTATACGGAAGGAACACGATCGTTAGTAGCTGCCATAAGGAAGGAGTAGTGAAAACCTACCTCTTTCCCTCCGGGAGCAATAGGTTTATTCCAGTCCACATTTCCGCTGCCAAGTCCGAGGTGCCATTTCCCTACAGCACCGGTAGCATAACCAGCATCGCTCATCATTTTGGGAAGTGTAGGTGCGTTTACCGGGATAATGAGTCCGGCGTTACCTTGCAGTACGCGCGCACCCGTACGCCATGGATAGTTTCCTGTTAGCAGACCTACACGGCTGGGTGTACTCGTAGACGAGGTGGCATATCCGTTTTGAAAGCGGATGCCCTCGTTAGCAATACGGTCCATTCCCGGTGTTTTAACAGCCGTGGCACCGTAGGTACTAAGATCGCCAATACCAAGATCGTCGGCGATGATTATTACTACATTGGGTTGTTTCTTTGCAGCATTCTTGTTAGCGTATGCGCTTGTCACTCCGGCAGACAGTAGTAATACCGGCAAGGCAAAATTTTTAGTTCTCATCATTTTGTCAATAATTTGATTGTATTATTTTATTAGTACGATATGGCGGGATCCGTCCCATGCAACAGCCATTAGACGATTACAGTCTGCAGGAAAGGCTGCCATGGTGAACGCATTATCCTCTGATCCTGTACCTACCATGGTGACACGGGCAAGCGTATTGTCCCGATAGGCTTCGAAAGCTACTACATTTTTCCAATTTTTATGCGATATTTTGCAGTTATTGTCCATTTTCTCCACGCCTTTGCCTTGCTCCCCTTGCACGGGTAGTTGCGATTTGAAGGCGTTGACATTGTTCATGGAGATGTAGTGAAGGACAGGCGACACCGGTTTAGGATATCCGGCCATTTCTGTTTTCAACTCCTGTACTTGGGCAGGCGTGATGCACATATCCCTATCGCCGCCGTAATCGCCTATCTTTGTATCCACCGGACGCAACATGCCGCATTGTTCAAAGAACAGGCTCATGTCCAATTTCATTACTTGCGCGCTTAAGCGCATAAAATTGAGTTGCAGCTCGCCGGGCGACATTCCTTTTTGGTCTGTGTTACGAAGGTGGTGCGCAATTTGCGCGTAGTAATCCTCCACGCCGATTCCGGCCAAGGCATTACATATTTGTAGCTGCCAGAACGGCGAAAGACGTACAAAAGGGTTGCGATTCTCCGCGGGTAGAAGCTCCTTCTCGGGCTCAAAGTTGCCTAATAGCGGCTTGCCATTTACCACAGTGTGATTAAGATGCCAGTTAAACAATCCGGCTATCTCTTTTTGTCCAAAACCATTGGGTCCCACAGCACTCTCCATGCGATAAGGTCCTTGCGGATTAAGTTTATATTGTACCCAGCATGAGAAGATGTTTGTGGTAATTTCCGTGGTGCCGTGCCATTTTAATCCCGGACGCACTTGGTTAACGTGTCCAAACTCATGGCCTATTACCCAGTTGTTCTTTGTAATATCCTGCGGTGTTAGTATTCCTTTTACTCTTGGGAAAGAGACTCCTTTGCCGTTGGCATTGGGATTTCCCGACCAGCTGATGCGGCCAAACATACGGTTGTTGGTGCGTAGTCCAAATTGGTCTATACCCAACAGGTCCTGCTGCCAGCCTATAATTTCGTCATATTGATTGATTAGTTCAAGGCCTGCATTTGGGCATTTCTCCAACAAGTCGGCAACGGGGAAGACTAGGTGTACCCTCTCTCCTTGTATGTCAATAACCTCAAATACCGCCGATGATAGCATCTTATTCCACTCCTTATTGTTGTGTTTTTTTCCATTAAACACACCGTTTGGAGTACCTCCTTTAAAGGTACATGTTATTTGCGGTGCAGTTTTATATGCGGGAGTATAATAGGAGATATAGGCTAAGCCTTGGTTGGCTGCTAGAACTTTGTTTTCTCCTTTTTGAAGCGGAAAGCGGCAGGTGATTTCCTTCTTTGCCTCTTTGGTTAGTGGCTTACTCCAGTCTACGATGATAAGTTCCAAATTTTGTGCATCCGGGAGTTTGTCCACATGGACTACAATCTCCTCGCCCTGTTTAAAGTAGAGACCCGTGGGATTCTCGAAAGGGTTGTAGCGGGAAGTTTTTAGCTCCTTGGCAAGCAACGCAATGTCATAGTACGGTTGCGCGACAACCTTATGCGTATTGGCTTTTTTTGCCGATACGATGGTTGCGACAGATAGCAGCAGGACGGTAAATAATGATTTTAACATAAGCTATTTATTTAATGCGTTAGTCATTTCTTGTTTTATCTTAGTGTTGTTTACACGCTGATCGTTATGCTTACGGGCATAGTCCGCAAGCTCATGCGTGAGTTGAACCACCACCTTTTTATACCTAGGGTTGACAAACTGATTGGTAAGCTCGTGCGGATCGGTATGCAAGTCCGTGAGCCACGGCATATCCTGCTCCCCTTCGGAGTAGATCAGCTTATAGCGTGGGGTGACAGCAGCAATCCACAGTGCTTTTGACTTTTTTATCCTCTCGGGAGTAGGATTCCTCTCCCCCGTTCCGCGCATAAAGATAACATCTTGCCACTTCTTTGGGGCTTTCCCGGTGGTTAATAATGACGCGCAATCTCTACCAGCGTATTTATGAGTGGTAGGGATATTGGCCAAGGAGAGAATGGTGGGCGTAAAATCCACTACCGACATTACCTCATTAACTATTGTTGCCGCAGGAATACGGGCCGGGTTGTAAACTATGAATGGTACGCGGGCCGATGTTTCCAGTGGTACTCCCTTGTTTAGTAAACCATGCTCACCGCATAGGTCGCCATGATCTGATGTAAACACGATGATTGTGTTTTGAAGCAGATCCATGTGGCGCAGTTGGTTGAGAAGAATTCCCACCTGGTCGTCAATACATTTCACCATTCCAAAATAAGCTGCCATATTCTCCAATTTAGCATTTCCATAGGCCCATATAGGTAATCCTTCCTTATTTTTTAATGCCGATAGCGGACGATTAAAGGTGAAGTGATTATACATGTTGTTGTAAGGTGCTCGGACTATATTAGGGCCGTGGGGATCGGGGATGCTAATTACGCAGCAAAAAGGGACATCCGCGTTCTGCTCGATGAACTTAGTGGCTTTGCCAAACCAAAAGTCGGTTGAGAAGTTCTCTTCCGTGAGCGTATCGTACTTCTCCGTGATAACCATGTCTCCATTTATCTCTGACATATGCTTGTAGTGTCCGCGATTCATCATGTAGCGTTTATCCTCAAAGCCGGTATTTTGGTTGGGATTAAAACCGGGACGACTATCGCCTGCCAAATGCCATTTACCTATATAGACTGTTTTGTAGCCCGCTTCGACAAAGCGGTGCCCAAAGGTTTCTATATTGGCATTGAGGGGAATATCATTCCCCACAACATCCGTTTGCTGAGGATAATAACCCGTAAAAAACGATGCTCTACTGGGCGAGCTTACGGGCGTAGTGGCATAGCATTTAGTGACGAGCGCTCCTTGCGATGCTAAATAATCGATATTAGGAGTTTCTACACGTACATTCTCCCCCCACACTTCACCTTGCGATGCAGGCATAAGCGCGCGGTAACATCCAAGGGTACGAAAGCTATGCTCGTCCGTATGGATGACTATTACATTGGGGCGTTGTTGTGCCGCGCAGGTGACAGCCAACAGCGGAGTGACAAGTAAAGAGGTATACTTAAGTTGCATAAGCAAGGGAGGACATAAATTAATTAATAGGCTTATTCTCTATAATTGCTTTATTTGCTTTTTGTCCCATCTCGGTCATTTTGCGAACAATTTGTGGATGTTGACTGGCAAGGTTATTACTCTCGGCCAAATCCACAGACAGGTCATACAACTCCGCAGGCGTACCGTTTCCGTTTTTGCCAACAACAGGAAGGATGAGCTTCCAGTTTTCATAGCGCACACTTGACAAGCCACCACGCGGTTTGAATCCGTACACAGCTTTGTGCGGAGAACGCGCTCCGTTTTCGCCTTTCATTAGAGGAAGGATATTTTTTCCGTCGATAGGGCGATCTGTAGGCACCTCAGCTCCTGCCATGTTGGCCATAGTGGTAAATATATCCATGGCTGTTGTCAGTTCGGCACAGCTCTGCCCAGCGGGGATAACGCCCGGCCAGTTCATGATACATGCCACGCGGATACCACCGTCATATTTCTCCTGATATTTTCCGCCGCGTAAAGCGTGTTTACGCGATGCATCGACTAATCCGAAACGTCCGTAGCAGTTTTCTAACTCCTTGTCCTTATGGATTAATGGGCCATTGTCTGATGTTATCATTATGAGGGTATTGTCCTCTATCTTCATGCGTTTTACCATGTCCATGATTATACCTACAGTATTATCTAAGTAGGCCACGGCATCGCCGTAAGCACCGGCTTGGCTGGCTCCTTCAAATCCGCGAGGGATGAAATACGGGGTATGTGTTTCAATATTTGCGTAGTGCAAATAGAACGGTTTATTGGCTTTGGCTGCACGGTAAATAAATTTACAAGCCTCCTGGCGGAATAGTCCCGGCAGTTCGGCAAGGTCGTTATTATCGCACTCCTTAATCACCTGCGCTTGTTTGATTAACGGGATTGCTGGGTCGCTGATGCCATTGGGACGGATGCCTGTACCGCCAAGACGCTCAGGACCATGATCGTTAGGGTATGGTATGCCCAAGAATTCGTCAAAGCCATGTACATACGGTAGGTACTGAGGCAGATGGCCCAAGTGCCATTTTCCGTAAAGTGCGGTCATGTATCCCTGCTCCTTTAGGAGCTCGGCTATACAAACCTCATCCTCATCCTCAAGCCCAGTTGTGGAGTGTGGGAAGAGTACATAAAGCCCCTCGCCTTTATTTACGCGGGGCGCATAACGTCCGGTAAGCAGTGCGGCACGGGAAGGGGTACTTGTTCCATGGGGCGCATAGAAATCTGTAAACTTCATTCCTTGTGCTGCCAGGGCATCTATATTTGGCGTAGGGATATCTGTACAACCGAAACATCCAAGATCGTCATACCCTACATCGTCCATTACAATATGGATAATGTTAGGCACCTTGGCCTGCTGTGCATTTAGTGCTGCCGAGGTGGCAACTAGGGATAGCGTAGAAAGTCCGTTGATAAATTTCATCATAGTATATTATTTTATTCATGTTTACACACCGGTAATCCTGAAAAAACAATTTAGGGATAGGGTCATGAGCCCAAAGGTACCTCACGGCATCCCTATTTATTTTTAATGGATTCTTTGCATCTCCTGCTAAAATAGAAGAGATACTACAAACATAAATACAGGCGGACTTTTTCCCTATAACAATTGTATTAAATGATGAAACTATTATTCACTATCCCTGAGTCTTAACACTTTCGGCGGCCATTTTTGCCATTTCGCTTGGAAGCATTCCGTATCTCTGCTGAAAGCATTTGGAGAAATAGGATGGTGTACTAAAGCCGACGAGATAGCATATTTCGTTGATGCGATAATCTCCGGGCCTCTTTAGCATCTCGGCTGCGCGGTGAAGACGGTGCATACGGATGTAGTCATTGGGCGTATAGCCGGTAATGGCCTTAATCTTGACAAAGGTGGCGGTGCGACCTATTCCCAACTCTTTGGAAAGATGGTCCACCGTGAAGTCGGCATCTGATAGATTTTCAAGAATCATGGTGCGTATCTTTTCAATGAAAAGCTCCTCTGGCGTTTGTGTTTCCTGCGTGACGCTCTCTTCCTGTTGGAACTCGGCATAGCGCTGTTGCAACTTGCGTCGTTGCTTGATGAGATTTTCTATTTGCGCATGCAGTACCTCCATGGTTACGGGTTTCTCCACATAAATATCGGCACCACATTCCAATCCTTTAATTTTCTGTTTCACGTCCGTAACGGCAGTGAGCAGTATTACAGGGATATGATTGGTTTCAATGTCATGTTTTATATGGTCACAAAGGGTAAGACCATCCATGTGGGGCATCATAATATCGCTTATAACAATGTCCACCGCTGTTTGGCGTAGTTGCGAGAGTGCTGCTTCGCCATCCTCTACCGCGATAACACGGTAATGGCGCTTAAGGTAACGAGCCATAAAGAGACGCAGATCCTCATTGTCCTCGGCTAGCAGGAGCGTTATCTTACCATCCGACACATTCTCCGAGATTTTCTCTGCAGAAACAGCAGCATGCTCCGTGCAGGAGATGAATGGTAGTTTTACGCAAAAACTGGCACCTCCATTGGGTGAGCTATGCACGGCGATTTCTCCCTTCATCTTATCTACCAATAGTTTTACTATGGTAAGACCAATACCAAAGCCTTTGTTTTGTTGAGTCATTCCGGTATCCGAACGATAAAACAGATCGAATATCTTTTGCGCATCGGCAATTCCTTCGCCATCGTCCGAGATGGTTAAAGTAAGCATATTGGTGCCCTCATCAATAACAGGCATGGAAATGACAATTGAGTTACGGGCATATTTAATGGCATTGGAAAGTATGTTACTTACAACTTTATCATAGGCGTTAACATCCAACTGAACATTACAAGGCGAGGTGGGTATATTTGTAATAACTTCCAACTGTTTTAAACGCGCTGTACCCTTAAAACGGTCGGCCAACATGAGTGTATACCCGTATATTTCAATACGCGAGTTACGTAGATGCATATACTCCGTCTCGAACTTACTAAAATCCAACACTTGGTCCATGAGGTTTACAAGATGGTCGCTGTTCTTTTTTATTAGATTGATGTCCTCACGTAGCGTTTGCGGCAGTGAGGGATTACGTAACACCTCGGCAACAGGCCCGGAGATGAGCGTTACGGGAGTACGTATTTCATGTGTGATGTCCTGAAACATACGTATTTTTGCTTCAAGAAGCTTTTTGTTGGCATCGTCCTTAATTTTATTGTACCGCGCTTTGTGTTTTAAAGAAATCTTACGGTAGACAAAGAAGGCCGCCATGGCAATAAAGGCAATAACTAGCACCCCATACACTATGCGCATGCCAACCGTTGCCCACCATGGTTTGAGAATGGTGAATGGCAGTGTACGCATAACGCTTATGGGATTTCCCGCCTGATTAAATGCGCACACTTGAAACTCGTACTCTCCGGGATCCAGATTCATGTACGAGACGGAAGGGGTAACATTAAAGCCCAAAAGCTGTTGCCACTGTTCATTGTAGCCTTTAAGTCGGTAACGATAGCTAATTTTTTTATGTGAGGCATTAGTTAACACAACAAAATCAAATCCGGGCGCATTTTGACTGTGCGTTAATGTAACGTGATCTACGTGGTTTATGTCTTTCCCAATAATTGATGTGCTATCTGGAATGATAACATTGTTATACATTCTGAAGTCTGTAAACACCAGCGGCAGCGTATTTTCAATGTCGCTGATTGCAGAAGGGTGTACTACCGACACCCCTTTACTACCACCTACGTAGATTTTATTGTCTTTACTTTTTAGTCCGGCATTGGGATTAAAGTGATTAGATAGAAGTCCATCCTCTTCGCCATAATAGGCAATTTTTCCGGACGAGAGGGAGTATGAACATAGACCTCTGTTGGTTGTGAGCCACAGCTTATCCTTATGTCCGGCGATGAAGTAGATAGACACAGGAAGTTTCATATCCTCCACCGGAACTAATTGTTGCGAAACCTCGTCCCAATGGCAAAGTCCGTAGCCGGAGGTACCAACCCACAGTTTATTTTTGTAGTAACACACGGCACGCAACGATTTATCGTGATGTGCAATGCTGTCCCGATGAGTGGTAAACGTTCCCGTTTCCCGATTATATTGCAACAGTCCGCTCCCATAGGTAGCAAACCATAGGTTTCCATATTTATCCTCGGCCGCATCGCTAATACTATTACTTGTTACTAACGCATGCACTTTTTGAAAGCTATTGGTTTGCATATCGAACTTAAACAGCGCCCCATTGAGTCCTCCTGCCCACAAATAGCCGTAGCTGTCCCTAAACAATAGGTTCAGCGATTGGCGTGGCATGTAATTTACCCACTGATTGGTGAGAAGATTGTATTTGATAATTCCATTTTCAAAAGTTCCTATCCAAAGCGTATTTGTGTCGCATGTAAGGGCATGTACGTTAAGCTCTGTACCATTTCCCATTACGGGAAGCTTTGATAATTGCCCGTTGGTAGGATTATATCGCCACACTCCGTTATTATCCGTCCCTATGTAGAGTTCTCCATTTGCACCTTGGGCAAAACGGCCCACAATGAGGTGCTTGGCTATACTCTCGCTGTGAGGAGCTACATTATCGAAGGTGGTAAAACCGGGACGTTCGGGCGAGAGATAGTTAATTCCGCCAAAATAAGTACCTAGCCACACCCCGCCCTCACGGTCATTGTGTAGAGCGTGAATAAAGTTATCGTTTAGTCCCAGGGGATTATTGGGATGGTGTTTGAGTAGTTCAAAACTGTTGGAATGCGTGTTGAGCGTCACCATTCCGTCATTTGTCCCAATGTAATAAATGCCCAATTCAACCTCGAGAATACAACGAACAAAGCGGATGCCGGCAAAGCGTTCCTTTAGATTGTAGTTTTTTATCTGTTTTTTGTCTATGCTGTATTGAAGTAGTTGACCGTTTCTACCACCTATCCACAAATTGTTGGCTGAATCGATATACATACATAGGTTGCTCTGCGTAATTTTATCCTTTGACGAAGTACGTACCTCTACAAAGGTATCGGCTTCGCGATTATATTTCCATATTCCATTATCCGTAATGGTCCATACATCACTGTTTTTATCGAGCAATAGACTTACAATGCCATGAAAGCCCTCCTTTAAATAACTCTTTGTCCCTTTGCCCGGGGTATAACTCCATATCCCCTTACCGTGGGTAGCAATCCAAACGATACCTGTTTTATCCTCATAACAACTGTTTACTACCGTACCCTTAAGCAGAGGCAAACCGCATGCCGATATCTTTGCTGTGAGAGGATTGTATTTAAAAAGATCGCCTTTACTTCCTATCCATATTGTTCCATCCACTCCTTCTGAGATGGCCCAAACTCCATTAATAACCTCATCATTGGATGCTGTCATAAGCTCAACTTTATTGCCAGCTATACGCATCAGTCCTTCATTGGTACCTAACCAAACGTAGCCGGTTTTATCCTGAAATATTTTGCGGATGGTATTTGAGTTTAGTCCGTCGTCCACTGTGATATGTCTAAAACGATGATCGGCCCCGTGACCTATCAGACACGAAAGACATAGTATAAGAATAAACAATAATCTTGTCATAGCATGTATTATTTGAGGCAATTAAAAGGCTATGTTTTAGGTAGTAATGGACAAATATAGGAAATATATTGAGTTTAGCGGCACAGATGGATTATCGACATGTTAAATGGCTTATAATTAATAAGTTTGATGTACTTATAAACATTTCTTAAGCTCCATGTCTCATGGATACATAACTTACTACTACAATACACTGTAAAGATATCTAATAGGAAGCGTTGCAGATGGCATTATAGTCCATTTGTATAGAAAACGCGTTCAGATAGTAACTGAGAGGTGTGAATAACAACAGAGGCCGGCTAATAACCATAGTCATTAGCCGGCCTCTGTTGTTATAGCGTAATTTTATTCTTCGCTTTCCTCTTCGTGATAGTCATTGTATAAGAAATCATTGTAAGGGAAACGTGCGGAATGGATATCTTTAACCATTTCATATAAAGTTTCCTTCAATTCCTCAATATTCTCTTTCTGTTTAGCGGAGATATACACTGTACGAGTGTTTTGTTTGGACATCCACATTTGTTTTAAATCATCTAGAGAGTAATTCTCTTTTGTTGCCGGCGTTAAATCGTCCTCATCCTTCACCACATATTTAAAGGCATCAATCTTATTAAACACCATGATTGTTGGTTTAGGCTCCTTGATTAGCTCGGCAAGCGTTTCATTCACAACCTTCATCTGATCTTCAAACTGAGGATGAGATATATCCACAACATGCATAATAATGTCAGCTTCGCGTACCTCATCCAACGTAGATTTAAACGATTCAACAAGGTGATGCGGTAATTTACGTATAAACCCTACCGTATCTGCAAGTAAGAATGGGACATTCCTAATGGCTATTTTACGTACCGTTGTATCAAGTGTTGCAAACAGCTTATTCTCTGCAAAAACGTCCGATTTACTCAACAAATTCATCAAGGTTGATTTACCCACGTTGGTATAACCTACTAAAGCAACACGAACGAGTGCTCCTCTATTTTTACGCTGTGTAGACATTTGACGGTCAATTTGCTTAAGCTCCTCTTTTAATCGTGTAATCTTGTCGCGTATAATACGGCGGTCGGTTTCAATCTCCGTTTCACCCGGACCACGAAGCCCAATACCTCCCTTTTGGCGCTCAAGGTGAGTCCACATACCGGTCAGTCGAGGCATTAAATATTGATATTGTGCAAGTTCCACTTGTGTCTTAGCATGTGCTGTACGTGCACGTTTCGCAAAGATGTCTAGAATAAGGTTGGTTCTATCCAATACCTTTGCACCTTTCATCTCGCGCTCCACGTTTCTCAGCTGAGTTGGCGACAACTCATCATCAAAAATTACCATATCAATAGACTCGTCTGTATCTTTACGCTCTTCAACATAGGCTGCAATCTCTTCCAGCTTTCCGGTTCCAATAAAGGTAGCGTGAACAGGCTTATCTAATCTTTGCGTAAATATCTTTACCGTCTCGGCTCCTGCAGTCTCCGCAAGGAACGCAAGTTCATCCAGATATTCCGTCATCATATCATAAGTAACACCTTCGGCCGAAAGTGAAACTCCCACCAACACTGCACGTTCTGCGCGTTTGGCTGTATAATAAAATTTATCTTTTTCTTTCTCCATAATCTAAAATTCATAACAAAAATAGCAATTTCTTTCCATATACGTATAACATATAAATAAGATAAATATTATTGGTTAAATATAAATATGCTATCCTGCCACAGCGTATTTGAACAAAAAACAAGAAAGGCTATCCCAGTTGAGATAGCCTTTCTTATATCTTAATACCTACGTATTAATAGTTTTGTAATGTAAAGTTGATTGGAAGTGTATAAGATACACGTACCGCTTTACCGCGTTGTTTACCTGGTTTCCATTTTGGCATTGACGAAATAACGCGCGATGCCTCTTTGTCTAACGATGGGTCAACTCCACGAACAACTTTCACGTCAGTGATTGATCCGTCCTTCTCGATTACAAATTGAATAAAGATCTTACCTTGTATTCCGTTTTCACGAGCAATAACAGGATATTTTACATTTTTCGCAATCCAAGCCTGTACGTTACCATGAGGGAACTGTGGCATGTCTTCTACTACTTGGAAAATCTCCGCTTCACCGGTATCCTCTCCGTCATAGTCTCCGAAATCCTCTGTACTCGAAACATCCTTGTTGTCAGACACGTCCTCAACGTCAGTAAGCTCTAACTCTTCATCAATTGTAGTCTCGTCTTCAACGATGTCAATTAAGTCCGTTAATTTAGGAGCCGGTGGCGGTGGCGGTGGTGGTTTCATCATCTGTTGAGTGATCGGGATGATCTCCTCTTCTACTTGCTCTTCGGCTGCGATATCAAACGTTGACACTTCTGACGCAGACGTTTTCCATTCGAATGCAAACAATAGTGTAGCCAAAGCAAGTACCAGACCTACCTGAAAGAAAATACCTTTCTTTCCTTCAAGATCAGCTTTTGGTGACTTTTTTACTTCCATGTTATCAGTTTAATCTTATTTTGTAATATTCTCTTAGCACTTTACAGCGGTAAAAATAAAGAAAAGCATTTTAAATACCAATTATTTAAAAGTTTTTTTCATCATATCTTATGTTATTAATTACTAATGCATTATTAACATTACCTACCATAAAAGTGTAGTGTGTCAACTAAACTCATTACATATTGTTACGTAAAACGGAGCATAAAGTGAACTAAAATCGCAAACGATATCAGAACTTTATATTTTTATTTTAATATGCTATCCGAAGTATGTATTGAAAATGCATTACTTTCGTTATACAAATGAATAATTTATTGATTCGTTATGATATATATATATTATTACGCCATACAAGAGGATGACACCACCGAAAAGATCATTGAGCTCATAGAACATTTTGGAGCTCCTATTGACATGGAACCCATTTTGGCGTATAAAAATAAAAACGCTCGACTGACAAAACTAATAGGACGATTGGTACTATTCCTTATCCTGCAAAAACATTTCGATATAGAGGCACAAGATTTTATTATTGCCAGTCAAAAACACGGAAAACCTTATCTTAAAGAAAGAAGGGATATACATTTTAATATCTCCCATTCCGGGAATTACATTGTTTGGGCTGTTGCAACACAAACCCTTGGCATTGACATTGAAAAAATTGACAAAGCTCCATTAAGAGTTGCAGAACGTTTTTTCTCCGAGGACGAACGTAAAAGAATAAGCAAGACAAAGGATCCCGTAAAACAAAATGCACTCTTTTATTCCTTCTGGGCTGCAAAAGAGAGTTACTTAAAGTTTGTTGGCACGGGCATCAGCGGATCGCTCTCCTCTTTTACCATTCACCTTACAGACGATGGCGGTTATGTACAAAAAGAAAAAAAGATACTACCCCTACAACTATATTGTATAAACGACATCCCAGGATATAGCTGTTATTTGACTTACGAGATGGAGGTACCTACCACCATTCGCGTTACCGAACTGGATAGACTAGGAAAACACGAACTTTAATCCACCAAAGCACACAATTCAAGCGGACTATTTATAATTGCACTTGCACCGGCACCCGTTAACTCCTCGGGTGTACGGAATCCCCAGGTAACTCCAACTCCAAACACCTCACTATTGCAAGCTGTAAACATATCAACATCCGAGTCGCCTACATACAATACGGCATCTCTATCCACCCCCGTATGTGACACTATTTCATCAACCATAGCCCTGTGCGGTTTAGAAGGTATACCTTCTCTTTGTCCCAAAACAGCTACAAATGATACCTCAGGAAAATAATGTTTAACCAACTGGCAAGTCCCTTCGTGAAATTTATTCGACGCTATTGCCATCTTTACACCCTTATCAGCCAACACTGATAAAAGCTCATAGACTCCGGCATAAGGCTCCGTATACACCATGCTATGCTCAAGATAATAGGCAACAAATTCTCTACGTATTTCCTCCACTAACTCATCTGTATAGTCCGTACCTTGTAACGCACGCTCCACCAAGGTGCGAATACCATTCCCTACAAGATAACGATAATCGTCCAAAGCAAACGTCTGTAAACCGCGTTTTTCCAATACATAATTTAGCGATGCTGCAATATCGCCAAGGGAGTTAATTAAAGTCCCATCCAAATCGAAGATAACCAATTCTTTTTTCATCCGCCAATAGTTTTAAAGTTATGCACAATCAAATATAGACAATTAGCAATAATACACAAAAAAACCTATCGTCATTCTCTGCATTACAGGAAATAACGATAGGTTAAAACAAACAGCAAACACTATCAATAATAAATGGTCAAACTGCTATGACCTACATTATAGGTAAAGCCAACTATTGTATCCGATAACATTTGTTTATTCATAATATATACCTTAACATCGCCGGGAAGTTGCACTTCTAAGGACAATCCCAGCACATTACCATCCTGCTCCTTTGTATTCCAAAATACGGGATAAACAGACCCGGCAATATTTGTACGCGTATCCAAAAATGCAAATTGAGATAATTTATCCATTGCATCTGTCAATTGCTGTTTCGTAACTCCTTTATTTATAAGAAAAGTTACCTGCGTTTGCGTTGTTTCCAACAACATATGGTTGTTTAGTACTGCATTGGTTGGATAGGTAGCATATTTAACACGTGCCTCCAATAGCATACCCGGACGCAATGTCTCGGTAATACCTCGCAATGAATCGCGCAATTCTCTACGCCATCCTAACGTATAGGAACGCGCGCGCTGATCCCACATTTGCGGAGTGATATCGCTCAACGAATAGCTATTGGCACTCCATACCCCATTGTCATTTATCCATGGCCTATCCCAGCCGGAACTTCCGCCAAACCAACCACCCCAGCCGCCCCACCAGCCGTAGCCGTAGTCGCCATACCAGAAGTTGTTAAACGCCCTCGCATTTGCGGTATCGTTACTAAACACTCCCTTCGCAACCATTTGTCGCTCCGGAACAGAATAGGACCAGACGTATGCCTTGCGCCACCAAAATGCAATGGCTATAAACATAAGGCAAACTACTATCCACCAAAAAGCATTATTATTTCTCATAACCCGGTAAAGATAAAGTTTCGTTATAGTTATTCTGTTTTTAGCACCAAACAGTTACACTACGCTCCCATTTTTTACCTATTCTCGTCTTCCGCCCACCAAGCCGACAAGTCGGACATCGTGATGCCAAGCAAATGCATCTCCTTAAACAATGTTGGCACTTGCTCCTTCTTAAATCGAGATCTTCGCTCCGCCAATATCTGTTTACGCGCGTCAGACGAAACAGAAAAACCAATACCTCGCTGATTCTCTATAACCCCCACATCTTGCAAGTAAGCATAGCTCCTCACCATGGTATTAGGATTAACCTCCATGTCGGCAGCGTACTGTCTTATGGACGGGATACGCTCTCCCTCCTGCCACTCGCCACTCAAAATCCTCTCACAACAATTGTCCACAATTTGCATAAAAATGGGACGTTTATCTTTATAATCCATAATATCACATTTAAATTTCTTGCCTCCTTAATCTCAAATACGCCACAGTATAAAAAAGAAAAGGTAATAAATACTTTACTTGATTCCCTATTCTATCTAAATTTCTAATCAGATCCTCGCTAAAGTTTGGTAATGTAATTCCACCCCCAATAATCCTAATCGAAAGAAACAGTACTATAATGAACAATAATGTCTTCATCATTGAATTATGTCGAAATAAATATCCCCCCATAAATAGAAAACTATGTATCGTTAATAATTCCAACAATGGACTCCCTGAAGAACATGATTCTATTGTATTTCCATCCGGTAGTTCTACAACATAACTATTGAAGAATATAGTAAATGGATTAATCATTATAAACTTAACATTGTCTATATAGCAATAGTAAAATTGAAATAAATAGCCAAGTGTATTGATGATTACAAAAACAATTGTTCCGCATATCACGAATGTCAACAACCAAATGGCAATGTAACGTTCAATCAGTGATAAAGGAACATGCAAGTTCATTACACGCTTATGTGTCGAATTTAAATGCAACATCAACACAGCCATAAATACAATGATTGAAAAGTTCAGAATTTCCAAAGATAGTGGTGGTGTTACATAATACCAAGGTAAGGGTAAATTGCGTTGTGGTCCGATAACAAACACTTGACAACCAATATAAACCACTACCATTATCAATATTAATCTATTTATATTCAATATACGCCATAACATAGCTATATATTGAAAAACACGTATCGTGCTAAAAGATCGCATATCATTCATCTGAAAACATTTTAAGTTATCACTTCAAAAACATCAGTATTTTTATATTTCCTGCCTTCTCAATCTCCAATAAGCCACCGCATAAAACACAAAAGGTAGTAACATCATTATTTTACTCATCACTTCAATAATATTAATACTCTTATCTACAATATCCCCTACATTATCCTGTGTCAATAGAGGCATAATCCATCTACCCATAAAAACTGTAAATAATAGAACACACAAAAGTGCGCATAACAAGGTCTTCAATACTGAATTCCGACGGAATAAATACCCTCCCATAAAGAACAGACTGTGGGCAATAAATAAAGAGTACACAGATGTAGTTGAAAAATTCCAGGAAATTATCTTTGTCGTAACATTTCCCTGCTGCTCTTGCTCCATTACCGAACTTAGGAATATGGAAAACGGATTCGCCATCACAAAGTCCACATTACCCATTAAACAATAATAGTACTGAAACAGATACCCAAGCGCATTAATAACAATAAACACTATACCTCCCCAAATAACTAGCGTAAATAACCAAGTAGCAACATAGCGCTCCGTATTGGATATAGGAATACTGAGATAAAAGGTTCGCGCTTGCACTGGGTTAAGGCGAGACATAAAAATCGCTATAAACACTATTATCGCGATTATTAAGTTATTTAATGACAAAGGTGGCGATACCGAAAATGAGGACATAAGCAAAAAACGTTGTTGACCAAACGATAGCAACTGCCAACCAACATAAATTGCCATCAGTATCAAAATCAAACGATTCATACGCATCGTTTGCCATAATATGCGGATGTACTCAAACATTCGCGTTACATTAAAAGTCTTTATATCGTTCATATTTAGATTTTTATAATTAAAATATTCTATTTAGATGCTATTGCTTCCTGTCTCTTCATTAAGAATGGTACCAATGACCAAAAAACAATGGGAGCTATAAAATACAGTGATTGTACCCATTGCGGCATCTCGACGAGCTGTTTATAATCCCATAAAACTACAATTTTGGGATATGTTATAAATATGATTAATGCAATAACTCCAACCATTATCGCTAACCCCTTGGTCTTCAAAATCGGTAATAGATTTACAAATAGTACAAAAAATGACAACCAAAACAAAACCATTGGTATGGATACCACCGTACTAGGATAAGCATTCAAATAACCCCAAAAGTTCCACGGATAATACAATTCCAAAGGCTGGGAGGCATAATGAGCCAATACATAAGCACTAAGGTTTAATGTCACAAACATTACTGCATAGAACAATAGTAGACTTAACAGTTGAATTTGCAGCACAAATGTTAATACTCGTTCAAAAACCGACACGGGCACTAAGAATTCCCAAGGACTATTATTATTATCATTATTACCATCGTATAATGTTATGGTGGACTTAGTACATAACCTCACACAAAACAGAGCATAAGCAACCATTAATACGGGTACATAACCATTCTTAATAGTTGAGTAAATATTAACTTCTTTAGGAGTCTTAGGTAAATCATATAAAAAAGTAATAACGAAGAAACATGAGACTCCCACCAACCATAAAAGTAGATAGAAATACTTCTTCTTCATTTTGTTCGTCTCAAACCACATCCTATTGTAGGCAACGAAACGATTAAAATTAAAATAGTTATTCATAGCAAATCATTATTTTAAACTTTAAACAATCAAATAGCTTATACCTGTTGTCTTCTCAACCATAAGTAGCCATGCTTAAAAAGAACACTGGAGCTATCCAATAGTTTGCCATAATATGCGGATGTTCTCAAACATTCGCGTTACATTAAAAGTCTTTATATCGTTCATATGTAGATTTTATAATTAAAATATTCTATTTAGATGCTATTGCTTCCTGCCTCTTCATTAAGAATGGTACCATTGCCCAAAAAACTATGGGAGCTATAAAATACAGAGATTGTACCCATTGCGGCATCTCAATTAGTTGTTTATAATCCCATAAGAAAACTATTTTAGGATATGTAATAAAAATGAAGAAAGCAATTATTGCACCCAACACTCTCCTACCAACCATTTGAAGGTTATTCAGTAAATTAACAAAGCATACAGTCAATGGAAGACAAAACCAAATTACTGGTAAGGACACTATATTTGTAGAAGAAACATTTGAATAACAAATAAAAGTCCATGGATCATACAATTCCGCTGGTTGTGAAACATAATTCGTTATTATATATGCACTGAGATTTAGTGTAACAAATGTCAGTGCATAAAACACTAATAAACTTAACAGTTGTACTTGGAACATCAGTGTTAGTACCCGTTCAACCACGGACGCGGGTACTAGAAAACTCAAATAGCTACAATTATCACAAAGCATAGTTATTCTTGGTATAGTACATAACCTTATACAAAAAACGCAATAAACACACGTCAACATCTGGATATAGCCATTACTCAGAACGGACTCAATAACTAACACTCCATGATCTTCCGGGAGTTTATTTAAAAATGTAATAACGAAGAAACATGAGACTCCCACTAACCATAAAAGTAGATAGAAATACTTCTTCTTCATTTCGTTCGTCTCAAACCACATCCTATTGTAGGCAACGAAACGATTAAAATTAAAATAGTTATTCATAGCAGATCATTATTTTAAACTTCAAACAATCAAATAGCTTATACCTGTTGTCTTCTCAATCCATAAGTAGCAAAGCTGAAAAAAAATAGTGGCGATATCCAATACAATAAACGTATTGCGATAGGTAGTTGCACCCATTCACTATAATCCAAAAGTACATAGGTGTATATATCAAACTTAATTAGCAATGCACCAATACAAAAAATAACGACAAATAGTAATTTCCGACATTGGCCAACAAACGCATATACCGTAAAGAAAAATGCTTGCAAAGCTAATAAAACAGGTAAAGGAAGAGTTAATGGACCATCGTAGTGATTTTGAAATATACTTAGCGGATTTTGCCAAAACATATGTTCTCCGATATAAAATGCATAGAGGTTACCTACAACATTTGCAGAAAACGTGGCATATAATAGCACTATTCCAAAAAAACTACCCCATGCCAACAAGAGGAACGAAACAAATTGTTCAAAAAAAGAGATAGGTTGCATCAGTATTGCTATTCTATAATCCTTTCTATTAAACTGATAAAAAATATTAAGAACACAAAATCCGGCAAGGATATCTATTGACGAAAAACCTCGATGCAATGCATAGTCTAATGATATATCCAATGGCCTTATTCTCATACTTATAATAAGTAGGATACTAAAAAATAATATTCCACAGCCAACACATATAAGAGCTATCCTATTTATACTTGCGAATTGCCACAAAAACTTTAAATATCTCCATACACTAAGTAAACTAAAGCTATTTTCCATACAATTGATTTAAAGCTTAAAATTATTTCTTATTCCTGTTGTCTTCTCAACCTATAAGTAGCTATGCCCAAAAAGAACACCGGAGCTATCCAATATAATACACGAACAGAGATAGGTTGTTCCAACCACACGCTGTAGTCAAAAAGTACATAG
>JBOGCH010000020.1:0-218511 GCA_051656645.1 Marinifilaceae bacterium | reverse complement strand
AGCTTTCATTCAGGTTTCATTCAGGTTTGGCATGCCAAACCTGAATGAAACCTGAATGAAAGCTGAATGAAACCTGAATGAAACCCCTAGAGGGTATAACTAGGGAGCAGATAAGTTTTTAATTTGCAGTGTCAGTAACGGGAGGCTTGAAGGGACAGTGTATCCTTGCGTTACGAGGAGTGGAAATGGGAGGATATAAAAAAAAGAGGCTGACTAAACATTGTTAGTCAACCTCTTTTAAACTTTATATGCTGTGCAATATTATTTGCATCCGCAGTTGCTTCCGCAACCACAATCAACTGTATTAGCAGAACCTAATACTGTAGTTAATTTGTGTTTGTAAAGTTCTTTTAACGCGTCACGAGCAGGACCTAAGTATTTACGAGGGTCAAACTCAGCAGGGTTAGTGAACATTACTTCGCGTACAGCAGCTGTCATCGCTAAACGACCATCAGAGTCGATGTTGATTTTACATACAGCCGAAGTAGCCGCTTTACGTAATTCCTCTTCAGGAATACCGATAGCATCTTTCAATGCACCACCGTATTTGTTGATAAGAGCCACTTTGTCTTGAGGTACTGAAGAAGCACCGTGAAGAACGATAGGGAATCCAGGAATACGTTTTTCAATTTCTTCAAGGATATCGAAACGCAATGGTGGTGGTACAAGGATACCGTCAGCGTTAACTGTACATTGCTCTGGTTTGAATTTGTTAGCTCCGTGAGAAGTTCCGATAGAGATAGCAAGTGAGTCAACACCTGTACGTTTTACGAAATCTTCAACTTCTTCAGGTTGAGTGTATGTGTGGTGCTCAGCAACAACATCATCTTCAACACCTGCAAGTACACCAAGCTCACCTTCAACAGTTACATCGTGCGCGTGTGCGTACTCAACAACTTTTTTAGTAAGGGCGATGTTCTCTTCGTATGGAAGGTGTGAACCGTCGATCATTACTGATGAGAATCCCATATCGATACAGCTTTTGCAAAGCTCGAAAGAGTTTCCGTGGTCTAAGTGAAGAACGATAGGTACATTACATCCTAATTCTTTTGCAAATTCAACAGCTCCTTGCGCCATGTAACGAAGAAGTGTTTGGTTAGCGTAGTTACGCGCACCACCTGATACTTGAAGGATTACAGGCGATTTTGTTTCTACAGCTGCAGAAACAATAGCTTGCATCTGCTCCATGTTGTTAAAGTTGAAAGCAGCAATTGCGTACTTTCCTTCCATAGCTTTTTTGAAAAGTTCTTTGCTGTTTACCAGTCCTAACTCTTTGTAACTAATCATAACTTTATTTTTAAAAATTTATTGAAAGTATTCTCTCCTTATTATCATCACAAATCCCTTGAGAGGATAACCTCCTTATTTGGTTTAAAAAAACACGTGCTTGAGTTTGTAACGTTTTGTGCTCCAAAATTATGAAATTATCCCTAATTCTAAGCATAACTTTTGTGAAAATTGTAACATAGCCCTTGTCCTACCAATTTATTGGCGTTTTTCCATGTTCCTGCAAATAGTTATTGGCAAGTGCGAAATGGTTATTTCCAAACCATCCGCCACGGTTTGCAGACAGTGGCGATGGATGCACGGCACGCAGTACAAGGTGCTTGTTTGTGTCTATGAATGCTCCTTTACGGTGCGCATAGGATCCCCACAACATAAATACTAGGTTTTCCTTGGTATTGGCCAACGCGTGTATTGCAGCATCTGTGAATTGCTCCCATCCTTTGTTTTGGTGAGAGCCTGCCTGTGAAGCGCGTACCGTTAAGGTTGCGTTAAGCAAAAGTACGCCTTGTTTTGCCCATCGTTCAAGATTGCCTGATTGGGGTACACCTATCTGCATACTATCTGCTATTTCCTTAAATATGTTGCGTAAGGAAGGCGGAAATGGTACTCCTTCCGGCACGGAGAAACTAAGTCCATGCGCCTGACCGGGTCCGTGATAGGGATCCTGTCCTAGTATTATTACTTTACAGTTGTCCACCGGACAACTATCAAAGGCATTAAATATTAGTTTTGCCGGAGGATAGATGGTTTGTGTTTTATATTCGTCCCTTACAAATTGAGTAAGGTTTTCAAAATAGGGTTTCCGGAACTCCTCATGCAAGAGGGCTTTCCATGAAGCCTCCATTACAATGTCTTTACTCATTTCTCTATTTTAATTTCAAATAATTTAGGCCAATGTTTTCCGGTAACATAGAAGTTTCCTGTTTCGGGATTAAAGGCTATTCCGTTCAGTACTTCGTCCTGATCGTCCAAGCGGGCACGTTCGGCACGTGTTAACAATTTAGATAGGTCCACTTTGTAGCGCACAACACCAGTTTCCGGATCAATACCTACTATATAGTCCGTCATCCATACATTTGCCCACAATATACCATCAACATACTCTAACTCGTTGATGTTTGCTACTGGCCCTTTGTTATCAAAAACCTCAATGTGGCGCTCCGAAACGAAACCGTTTGGATTAATGGTGTATAGTTTATTGGAACCATCGCTCATTAATAGTTTTTTCCCATAGGTGGTTATACCCCATCCTTGAGTAAAGTAATTGTGCGTTTCCAATAAATTGAAGTTATTAACATCGTAAACAAACGCTTTACCGGATTGCCAAGTTAGCTGATATATTTTATTATCCAGTAGCGTAATTCCTTCGCCAAAGTAGCGGGACTCTAACGCTAACGCATTCTCCACTTTCCCGGTTGGAATGTCTACTCGCATTAGCTCCGAGCTTCCGTACTGTCCTGTCCCCTCGTACATTTTACCGTTGTGGTAAAAAAGACCTTGAGTGTACGATTTTGGGTTGTGATTGTAGGTTTTTACTACTTTGTAGCTCAGCTCTTTGGGTGCTTTTGTAGGGGCAACCATGACACGGCGTGTAGTGGCATGATTCTCACCATTAAAATAGGCTTCGGCACGTAATGACACGCGTCCGGCTTTTCCTGTTTGACGCACTGTTAGCGTGTTACCTGCTAAGGTTTCAATGGGCTGCTCCTTACCGTCAAGAAATATTTTAACCGAATCCGGTTGTGTTGTATCCGGATAAGTTAATTCCACGGTAAACATTTCCTCAAAAGGAATGGTATCCCCCACTTTGGGAGATACCATTTTAATTTTATTTATTTGCTCTGTTGTCGCAACAGCTGATTGTACAGTTGTTTGCGCATTGCCTTCGGTTTTATTTTTACCCGCACAGGCACCACACATTAGTAGAGCGACACAACAACAATAGCATAACATATTCATACGGTTTATTCTTCGATTGACCATTCGTAACCATCTTTGGTATCTTTTACCAATACTCCGGCAGCTTTCAATTCATCGCGAATCTTGTCTGATGTTGCCCAGTCTTTACGTTGCTTTGCATCTGTACGTATGGTCATAACCATATCTAACACTTTGCCAAGCGCTTGATTACCGGCATTACTCTCCGTTTTTTCATCCTGTAAACCAAGAACATCATAGATAAAGGTGTTGAATAACTGTTTCAGTTTTTCTAATCCTTCAGCATCAATTTTCTCCGTTTTGGCAGCAAGTGCGTTAATAATACGTACCCCGTCAAATAGGTGAGCAATAAGAATTGGTGTATTTAAATCGTCGTCCATAGCAGCGTAGCATTTCTCTGCTAGCTCGTCAATATTTACGGTCGATGTTTTATCTGCCGTTAATTTATTAAGTGTTTTTAGCGCTGACATTAGACGCTCATATCCTTTAGCAGCTGCTTTTAAGGCTTCATTACTGAAATCCAACGGACTGCGGTAATGCGCTTGTAGCATAAAGAAACGTACAGTCATTGGGGAGTAAGCTTGCTCCAATACGGTGTTATTACCGGCAAACAGTTCATCAAGGGTAATGAAGTTACCCAATGATTTTCCCATTTTTTGCCCGTTAATTGTTACCATATTATTGTGCATCCAGTAACGTACCGCCTCATGTCCGTTAGCGGCTGTACTTTGAGCAATTTCACACTCATGATGCGGGAACTGTAAATCCAATCCACCACCGTGAATGTCAAATGTTTCACCAAGGTATTTTTGGCTCATACATGAACATTCCAAGTGCCATCCCGGAAAACCGTCACTCCAAGGTGAAGGCCAACGCATAATATGCTCTGGCGATGCTTTTTTCCATAAAGCAAAATCGAACGAGTTACGTTTTTCGTCCTGTCCGTCAAGCTTACGGGTATTTGCAAACAGTTCATCAATTTTACGTCCGGATAGTTTTCCGTACGGGAATTTCTTGTTGTATGCTTCTACATCAAAGTATACACTTCCTTCGCTGATGTATCCAAAACCGTTGTCAATAATACGTTTAATATATTCCTGTTGCTCAAGGATATGTCCCGATGCATGCGGCTCGATACTTGGCGCAAGTGTATTTAGCTGCTCCATGTTTTTATGGTAACGGTTTGTATAAAACTGTACCACTTCCATTGGTTCCAACTGATCGAGTTTTGCCTTTTTCTGTATTTTGTCTTCACCCTCATCAGCATCGTTCACCAAGTGACCAACATCGGTAATGTTGCGCACGTAGCGTACTTTGTAGCCCATGTGCTGTAAGTAGCGAAATAGGATATCGAATGTAATTGCCGGGCGTGCATGGCCTAAGTGTGCATCACCGTATACTGTGGGTCCGCAAACATAAAGACCTACGAATGGCGGATTAAGAGGCTCAAATGTCTCTTTCTTTCTATTTAATGTATTATAAATGGATAGTTCTCTTTTCATAACTATTGTTTTTATTGAGTAACGGTACTCCGTCCAAAATGAAGGGTAAAGTTACGCAATAAAAACAATAATGAAAAACACCTGTTTGCAAAATGTTTTGTTAAGGGGCATATTCAATCTTATTGCCTATAAACCCTTCATCCTCATCGATAATGGTGGCAGCAAAGAGCCAATATAATAATAGTACGGACAATATTATTATTCCAAAGATCAAAGCGGTATTACGTCTTTTTTTGTGTTTCATAACTCCTTTGCCTAATTCTTTTTCAACTTTCTATTAACTGTGTTACTTATACGGCGAGAATTTGTATTCAGTTAAGGGTATAGGAGCATAGTAATCCTTATATGATGTTAATTGATGTGGATAATGATTTGTAAGAATAAAAAAGAGTATAAAAAATAGCTGCTCCAATAGATGAAGCAGCTATTTCTTAATTATTATCTATAATTACGTGATATTATCTGTAATCCTTTCCATAAAATTCAAGTCCTAAACCTCTATACAATGCATTAGAAAGCATTGGACTTCCAAAGAAAGGCATACTTGCCAGCACATTACAAGCTTGTTTTGTGTCGCCCATTTTCATGTAAACACCTGCTATATAAATAAGATTTTGCTTACAAGGTTGGTATTTCATTGCATTTTGTGCTAATGCCAATACGGTTTTAAGCTCTTCCTCATTGCATGGAGCATCAGTAAAATATTTCCCTATGATAAGCGTATAAAACAACTCAGCATATAGGTATTGGTGTTCAGGCCCAAATTGTTCAACAAGGGGCAATATTTGAGGAATTACTTCATTAAATTTTCCTTCAAATATCTTAGTTTCAAACTGCATAAGCTTGTTATACATGTCGGCTTGTTTAAAATCCACACCGCTTATTTGCGCAACATACTTATTATAATCATTCTTGTCCTGGTTATATTTCATTGATGCTGTACGAACAATGGAACGATACATATCAATCCAGTATTGGTTTTTTTCCCCTAATCCTTTCAATACATCGGCATTTTTCAGCACCATTGTACCGTATTTATCTGCAGGTACACTATCTCGTCGGATTGTACGCATTAGAATTGAGTAATTATCCTTTGTAAGTAATTCTTTCTCCGTTTTAGAATCCAAATACGCCATTAACAAGTCATTAGCTTGTTGAGGATTACTCTTTTGTACAACATTGTCAATGTATTCATATACCATCTGTGGTGTACGTTCGCCTTTATCCCAACGTGCTTTTAAGGCTTTACTACGCTCCATAAAATCGGACTGCATAGCATTTTTAGACAGTTCTATAAACTTATCGGCAGGCATAGAACCTCCAGCTGTATGAATAAGTTCGCCACTCGCATTTAACCAGAAATAAGAGGGAAAACTTGAAGCCTTATAATTAGCAAAGAATGGATGATCCTTTTCCTTCTCTGCATCTAACTTTAATGAAATGAAGTTACGATTAAAATAATCGCCAACCGCCTTATCGGTAAATACATTCTTAGCCATCATTTTACACGGTCCGCACCATGAAGTATATACATCCACAAAAATGGCTTTATTTTCGCGTTTCGCTTTACTCAATGCGTCCTTATAATTACCACTAAAGAACGTAATTCCTTGTCCAAAACCGGTTATCATCCCGGCAAATAATAACAATACTGATACTAATAACTTTTTCATGTTTATTCTATTAATCATATTTCTCATCCATATCTATCACTCTGTCACAAAACCCGGTAAGTGTCTTGTATATTGACGCCTGCAATCCTCCGGTACTTGACAATTCATACAAACAAAATCCTCCTTTACGCTCTGATTTATTGTTATCTAAAACAAATAAACGTAATTGTTCCATCACTTTTGTCTGTGCCGGTTTCTCTGGAGTGGGATCCGGAACTTGTACTGCAGCAAATTCAAATCCAGTTATTTCCATATTATTAGCTGCGGCATTCGTAATCTCCGCTTCCATCACTGCCCCACTATTAGCACGAACCGAAGCAATATTCAAGGAGTAAAATCCTTGTGGAGTAGCATAAAACAACAAGTTTTTATACACTGAATGTTGACTAAAACCAATTGCATCCTTAATATTAGGTGCCATTGCTGCTGTTAACTGGATTGGTTGCTGGCTTATAAATCTCTTTGTTGAAACATAAGGATTTATTGGTGTCACTTCCATCTGGAAAGGATAAATCCAATAACTCTTATCCAATTTATCTTGCAACAAAATCCAATAGTGATGCTCCGTCTCCTGATCGCCCATACAAATATACTCTTTATCCGTTGCAATATTATTGCAGTCAAAATAAGTTGTATTATTATCGTTTGATCCAAGATGGTAAATTCCACCTTTATTCCAAGAGGAGTGTTCTAACAAGCGTCCATTCTTTGTGTCGTAAATAACATTCAGGTTAACAATTTTGTGAATAGGTGCTTTCGTTTCATAGTTTGTTACACCACTCACCGACACCATAGGCGATTCCCAATTCATTTTACGCATATTGGTTGCCCGCTTACATAATTTCTTATCAACAATAATATAGTCAATCATATCAGCAGACGTTTTCATGTACTCCTGCGGATTATATGTAGCGCCTTCTATTGTAAAATCAATGGCTTCGCCCAATGTACGTTGCAGATTCATTGAAACGGGATTCAGTATAACTCCGCCCCGTTCATCATCGCACATTACTATAATTTCTTTTAATGGTAAGAACGTATTGTGAGGTTTTGCCATATAAATTTTCTTTGCATTTCTACCTACTAGCTCACCACCATTTGAGCGTTGATATACTTTCTCCATCATTTTCTCAGTCTCCGTCACTTTGGATAAGAAATTTACTTGGGGTAAACCATCCTCCTCGCATAGAATAAGTGTCCCCTTTGTAAAATCGGTAGTAACTTCCATTACTGCCGTATGGGATTGGAAGACACCCGTATTCTTATTTGTTACTCTCAATTTTAGATTGTACTTCTCTCCCGGCGTTGCATGTTTTGACGTAATGAGTACACTTAATTGCGGATCATGAGAAAGTGTATCCGATTTAGAAATATTTGTAGGACTTGTAAGGTACCACAAATAGGTAAACTCATTTTCCGAATCTTTAATTGTTGTATTATATTGGGCCGGGACATGTAATGTGTCAAATAGCTTTACTGAGTAATATTTTTCAACATTAGTTATCTCAACTTCATTTAACTCCACAAAATGTATATTACTATTGTCTTCCACGCATGAAGATAGTATTGTTAATATTATCCCAAACAGAAGAGCTATATTTATTCTGATTTTCATATTCTTATTGTTTAAAATGGATCCCAAACTACAATTAAATTCCCCGTTTCGTCATAAACCTGATTGGTTGCATAATAGTAACACAACTCACGTCCTTTTGCCATGTAATAGTCAAATCCTTTTATTCCAAGGTCATTTTCTCGTAAAGGAAAGTCATGTCCCATAATACGTATGGCGTCCGAATGTTTTTGTTTAGAGTAATCGCCAAAATAAAGAGACAAAGGCATATCCCAATAGGAAGGTCTTACCAATTGATTAGTAAGTTGTACTCTTACTTTACGTTTATTCTCATATGCAACATCAAAGTTATCATTCTGATGTAGTTCCACACATATTTGCAGATAACCGTTATCCATGTCTGGACTACTCATTACAACTATAGGTAATGTTACTACACCACTTTTAGCCTTCATTTTAATGTTTTCTATCGTAACATAGTCCCTTCCTTCAACTGCTGTAGTTAACTCATCATTAACTCTAAGTTCAATCTCTTTGTCCTCATCCTGGAACAATCCTAGCAGCTTTACTTGTATTTTTAGCGTATCAACAGATTGTTGCTTCATTTGGAATGAATACACCAAACTATCCGCTTTGTCATTATACTCTGCGAAATATAAAGAAGGCTTCTCGCTGTAACGTATTGTCTCGTTCTCGCTACAACTAACAAATATAGCAATGAAAGACGCGATTAATATATATTTAAGTTGTTTCATGGTGTGATGGTTATTATTAATTATTTCCCATATTCTTGTTCTGCAACAGGAATTGGCCATATGTATGCTTTATTTATATCCGCAAGCTTCTCCGTTCTAAAAACTCCTATTGAAGTTTGAGCTAAGCGTTTGAAATAGAAAAACATTTGACCTTCGGACATAAACTCCTTCTTGTATTCCGCAAAACGTTGAACATCTAAATCTTCAATATTATCAAGCGCCGATAGTCCACGGTGCGCACGTATTTTATTTAAATAGTCCAAACGCTCTGTTGGTGTTGACGCAACCTCGGCCATTATAAGATATAATTCAGAAATACGAATAAGCGGAATATAATCCACATTGGTTAATTTTTTAGATGTATAATAATTGGCATCAAGGTCAATATACCAGGTATTACGTCTAAAATCTACATCGTTAGGATTGAGTAGCGTGTACAACTCCTCCTTTTTTGCTTCAGGAAATGCAAGAGCCGTTTTTCCGGAAACTCCGTTTTCCTTCGCTTTATCTCCAAAGTAGGGAGATACACTCTCCTTTTGCTCCTTCATGGTAAGCCTAAATAGTATCTCTTTCTCAAATAACTTATCACTTTCACTGAGCGATGTTGCTAATTGTATTGGGGCCGGCAATTCACATCCAGACTGTGGCAATAATTCAGTACATGCATCCCTAGCTGTTGCCAAATCGCCAAAATATAGGGCTACACGTGCTTTAAGTACACATAAAGCATAATAATTAATTTTAGTTGTTCGTTTCGCAAACAAATCATCCTCTTCCAGTAATGATTTCAAATCATCATAGTTAGGTCCCATCGGATCAACCTCCTTCAATAAAACAAGTGCATTATTAATGTCCTCCAACAACTGATTATATGTATCTGCTAATGTCGATGAAGCAACTGCTACATTTGAGAATTCCTTTACATATGGAATTCCTTTAACACCCACTGAAGGAAGCTCACCAAATCCACGACACAGATCAAAGTGTACAAATGCACGTATTCCCAATGCTTCGCCTTTTACAAGCTTATAATGTGCGCTTGACTGAAAAACATTGGCATTAACATCAATATTCTTTAATAAGATATTGATATTAGATATTGCTTTATACCCCTTAGACCACAAATTAGCTAATCGGTTCTCCTCCTGAGCTAATGTATAATCAAACAAACGAGCATTATAATAACTATGCTCTTTGTTGGAAATTGGATAGTAATATTGTGCCAATACATCCACAAAACCATAGCTTAATTCCCGTCCATATAAATCGGAGTGTGTCATTAATGTATAAACTCCTGTCAACACATCCGAGTAGCCTGACTGATTTTTAAATAAATCCTCCTCCTTCACATCGGATTTTGGAGAAACATCAAACCATTGTTCACAGGATGAACAAATTATTCCTACAATGGCAATCAGTAATATATAATTTTTCTTCATACTAATTATTTTAAGGTGTTATTAGAAAGTTACTTGCGCCGACAATGAATAAGTGCGCGCAAACGGATATGTGGTTCCTCTTTCCATTTTAACTGTCGATGCACGGAATATATCATTTCCGGTAGCTGTTAACTTTAATTGCTCCATGCCCCAACGTTTTATCAACTGGCTATCAAAACGATATGAAAGCGATAGTGATGACAATTGTAAATAATTTTCCTCCTCAACAAAGCGCGATGTGTGGCGTGTTTGTGTTCCATCTGTTATTGCTTTAAACTTAGCATTATCACCCGGTTGTTTCCACCTATCATAGAGCACCCGTTTATCGGCATTTTGATATGGGTTTACGTTCTCCACCTTAGTTACAAGGGTGGTGTTATAAATATATGCCCCAACGCTATAGCGGAAGTAAGCATTTAGCTGAAAACCTTGCAGTGTAAACATTGTTCCAAAGTTCCCTTCATACTTAGCATCACCACATTTGTATGGAATATAATTTCCCGTTGACCATGCATCGGTTCTATTACCATCACGACCTATAAAGATTTCTTGTCCCGTATTCGGATCAATACCATTGGACTCATTCACCCAAATGGTATTTATAGATTTGCCTTCTTCATAACGAACCGGTGTTTTTACTTTCTTCTCTGCGTCCACCTCTGCATCATTTTGTTTATCATCTTGCACTTTATTAAAAGCTACTAAGGCCTCATTCAGTTCCAACAATTTGTTTCTGTTAATCATTATATTTCCAAAAACATCCCACTGTATACCCTTACTTTGCATTCTGATAATACCTAAACGCAAATTGGCTTCAACACCTTTATTTTCCACTTTCCCAAGATTATCTTTATAAGAGTCAAAACCTGTAGAAGGGGCTAATAAAACATCAACTAAAACCGACTCGGATGTATCCTCATAGATATTTACATATCCCGAAACACGTTTATTGAATAAAGCAAAATCCAAACCTATATTTCGTTTAATTGTTTTTTGCCATTTCAAATCACTATTACCATATGCTTTTAGGAGCGCTCCAAGCTTATCGTTATAACCGGCAAGACTTCCCAACGCACCATCTTTATATGAAAACATGGTTATAGCTTGAAAGGGATAGAAGTTTTGTCCTCCTGTAGTTCCTAATGAACCTCTAAGTTTTAGTTCGTTTATAACCGGATGATTTTTAAAGAATGCTTCATTGTGTATATTCCACGCTAAACCTACAGAACCAAATGTCCCCCAACGTTGGTTGGCACCAAACATTGACGACCCATCACTTCGCACAGAAAAGTCGGCCATGTATCTATTATCATATCCATAATTGGCATTAGCCGCAAAACCCATTAAGCGGGACACATTATAGTCCCCCTGCGGTTTATCACTATCCTTGTAGGAGGTTCCCATACCAATATGGTCCATATTATCATTTGGAAAATTTACTGCCAACGTTGAGTAAAAGTCGGTTTGTTGCTCACGCGTGTTCCACACACCATTAAGACTTACAAAATGTTTTCCGAACAGTTTATTAAAGGTGGCAACAACATTTACGTCATAAGTAAACTGATCCTGCTCACTCTTCAAATAACTTCCTTTTACTTCTTCGTTTACAAAATCCGTATGGCTAGATGGTTTAAACACATCCTGTGTACGTCTGCTTTTGTTGAGTGAAAGCTGACCTTTTAACTTCAAGCTTTCAACAATATCCCATTCCACCGAGAAGTTATTATTAAACTCTACAATAGATGCATTATCGGTAGTCCCAAGCGTGCTGTTATATAACGGATTGACCGTCACTGCCGATACGGCATCCTTAGTTTTATTTAGAAATTTAGAAACATTCCCATTTTCATCATATGGATGGTAATAAGGATTTTGCTGAGCATAAGTAGCAAAGGAACCATATGGAGAGTTCTTCTCCTTAACATTGGAATAGGTCAAATCATTAAAAAACTTTATCTTCTCTCTTCGATACTGAAGTTTCATTCCAATACCAATATTGTCACGGCCGGACTCTTTTATCACACCACTATTTTGGTTATAGTTAACATTCATTGCGTAACGAATTTTCGAGTCGCCACCTTCAATCATAAGGAAGTGTTTTTGAGTGAATCCCATATCCTTTACAGGTTTTGATATCCAATCCGTATCCACGCCCTCTTGTACCTTTTTTAAACGTTTATTATATAACTCAAGCAACTCATCTTGATATTCCATATTAAAGTGCGAGAACATTCCATAAAGCCTTTCATACTCAAGCTTTTCTGCTGCGTTCATCAAGTTGTAATCCGTCAAGTCCGCAAATGAAAAATCTCCGGAGAAGTTATAGTTTATACGAAGATCTCCCATATCGGGCGACGAGGTTTCTATAACAACAACACCATTTGCAGCTCGCGAACCATATATTGCTGTTGCCGAAGCATCTTTTAATAAAGTTACGCTTGAAACTCGGTTAGGATCAAGGTCAAAAATTTTCTGTGCGGAAACCTGAAAACCATCCAAAATAAAGATTGGCATGTTGGGACTATTACCATATTCTGACTCCAAGCTACCCCCGCCACGAATTGTAAATTCGGGAATATTATTAGGGTTACTACCCATATCGATATTATCCACCAATTTGAATGACGGATCTATCATAGAAAGAGTAGTCATAACATTCTGTGTCGATACTTCGCGTAGTTTTTCTCCGCTAAACGTAGTAGCCGCTCCCGTATAGCTATCCTTTTTACGCTCAAAATAGCCGGTACGTACCACCACCTCATCAAGTGTTTTTGAATCATCTTTTAACACCACACGCATGTTTTCATTGGATTGGCTCACAGGTACAACCTCGGTAACCATTCCAATAAAACTAAAGCTTAATTTCATAGTTCCGGTAACGGGAACCTCTAATTTAAACACACCATTTATATCGGTAGCACACCCTATAGATGTTCCGGCTATTTGTACCGAAACTCCCGGTAGCGATTCGCCCTTACTATCTACAACCGTTCCTTTCAAGGTTATTATCTTTTTTTCCTCCTCGGCACTAGCTTTAGGTATTGCTCCACTAGCCTTATTTATCACAACAACACCCTCTTTTATATAATAGTTATAGCCTTTGGATGTTAGCACATTGGCAAGAACATCGTCCAAATTGGCTTGCTGCTGCGCAACTTCAATTTCTGCATTGTTATCAAATAATCCTTTTTTATAGAAAAAACGATAACCTGTCTGTTTTTCCAATTCCTCAAATAATGTACTATAAGAGTACTTATTGCTGTTTAAACGTATTTGCATACTTGCATATACACTTATTGTTGGTCCACATACCAACACAAAAAAGAATAACCAAATACAGCATTTCAGGATGCCGTGTATTTGACATTTCTTTCTTGAAAGAATTTCAATTAAAACATTTTTCATAGGGTTTATTTTAGTGAAGATATTTAATTTCTAATCTATATAGATCAATGCTTCTTTGCGCGTAAAGTGAGCATCACAACACAACATTAGGTAATCCAATAGTTCATCAAGTGTCGCAGTTCTAGGAATGTTTCCTTTAAACTCTATATTGCGGAGTTTATTATTTACAAATATAAATGTCACCGGATACCAACGTTCTAATTGTTCTATAACGTCTTCAAACCTCTGATCATCAAACAAGAAAACATTGTTGCGCCAAGCAAGTATTTGTGACAAGTTGGCTTCCGTTACTTCACAATCATTGTCCTGCATTCTGAATTGCAAACCTGGGGCAAGCGGATAGTTCTTATTTTTAGCAACTACAGCAGCCGATCCTTCAACTAAAGTTGCTTGTATACTGTTTTTATCACTGTTGCTAGAAATGTTCAGTTTTGTTCCATAAACCTCAACGTGGGTTGAGCCCATTTTCACAATAAAAGGGCGTAAAGAATCTGTAGCTACATCTATAAATATTTCTCCTGATAGTTTAATCTCACGCACACTTGAGGTGCTGAAATTATTGGCAAATTGAACTGATGAACAAGAATTCATCCATATTATTGTTCCGTCTGCTAATGTAATTTTATACTCCGCGCCAATAGGCGTTCGTATTTCCGAATATTCAACTTCCGATGGCGAGATAGCCGATTCAACAAAACGAATTTCGTTTTTACCTTCTATTACACCACCTTCAATGGGGCAAGTTTCCATACTCGTTAAATCTATAACCGCACCATTACTTTGTTTTAACGAAACATGGTTTATCACCTCTTGTGGCTGGCTCTGTCTTAACGACAACATTACACCTATACTTATTGTAGCACAGCAGGCAGCTACACTAAGCGTACGTATAAAAACTTTACGTCTTTGCTTAGCCTTAATGCGGCGTTCCACCTGTTGCAACCCAACAGCAGTGTCTATTTTACGTACCTGTTTATATATTTCTAGCAGATTATCTGTCCTATTATCTTCGGTCATATATTACATAATTTGTATCTTATTCTTCAATTTTATAATATAATGACAGCTATTGTTTCTTGTTTACGTACTCGAAACATCATTTTTTTTATATTTTTGCTCGTGACCTAAATTATTTACTCAATGTATTCTATAAAGCGCAATCAATTTAATGAGATATTTAATATCTATTATCCACAGATGGTTGCGTACGCCGTATACATTATAGGTGATAAAGACGATGCGGAGGATATTGTTCAAACCATATTTGTTAAGCTATGGGAAGAGAATAAAGTTACCAACATTGACAATATTAAAAACTATCTATTTTCTGCCGTTCACAAACGATCCATCAACTATTTACAACATCTAAAAGTGCGTAACAAGCACCAGGAGGATGTTATCAACAACAGTTCTACATCAAAAAACGCCGTGTGGCAGGAGTTTATTGAACAGGAACTATTTCAAAGAATTAACTCCATTGTTGATACTTTATCTCCAAAAACAGCCGATATCTTTAAGGCGCGTTTCATTGATGAGCTTAGCAGCGATGAAATTGCAGTTAAGTATAATATCTCCAAAAGGACAGCCGAAAAGCATTATGAAAATGCAATTAAACGTATTCGCAGTGCCCTCTCACAGTATGCCACTCTCCTTATGTGGTTTAAATAATATTAAAGGTGTTGGTAATATGGAAAAAACATATTGAAGAATTCCATGCAACACTCTTTGCATACAATGAGGTATTTTACTGCTCGTAATATATTCATTAAACTCTGAATGGAGCATTCTGTAATCCTGTTAAGGGTTTCTACTAGGTATCGACAAGGTTACGACTAGGTTTCGACTAGTATGGCACCCCAATAGTAGTCGAAACCTAGTCGTAACCTTGCCGTAACCTAGTCGATACCCTTAACAGGGAGAAACGAAATTATGACCCGCTTTTAGGCGAGAATATTATGAAATGGAACCTTTCAATCAAAAATCTATGGATTATTGTCTTGTTAACATCACGTCACTTAAGTTCTTATTTTTGAATACTATATTGAAAACTTCATTATATTTGTGAATATAATAAGATAATAAATATGGAAGATTTAGTATTCTCAAATAATAGATATGATAAAATGCATTATCGCCGTTGTGGACGCAGCGGGTTAATGCTACCGCGTATTTCAATGGGATTGTGGCATAATTTTGGAGAGAATAATAGCATTGAGCAGATGGAACGACTAATTTTTTCTGCTTTTGACAATGGCATTACCTCTTTTGATTTAGCAAATAATTACGGTCCGCCTCCCGGAGCTGCAGAAACTAATTTTGGACGTATTTTAAAACGCGGATTTGGCGCATACAGAGATGAAATGGTAATTGCAACAAAAGCGGGCCATAGAATGTGGGAAGGTCCTTACGGCGAATGGGGCAGCAGAAAACATTTAATATCATCTATTGATGCTAGTCTTAAACGTTTGGGCGTTGAATATGTAGATATTTTTTACTCACATCGTCCGGATCCACATACTCCAATGGAAGAAACAATGCGAGCACTTGCGGATATTGTAAAAAGTGGGAAAGCGCTTTATATTGGACTATCTAAATATAGTCATCGTGAACTGAAAGAGGCCAATGCTATTTTGACTTCCTTGAATTGTCCGGCAATTGCATACCAAGGACGATACTCTATGTTTGAACGTACTGTGGAAAGTCAAATTATTCCATGTGTGGAAAATCAGGGAATGGGATTCATTGCCTTCTCGCCACTAGCGCAGGGAATTCTTACCAATAAATATTTGCATGGAATTCCGGAAGGTAGCCGCGCAGCCGGTGACAGTCCGTTTTTACTGCCAGAACATCTTACACAGCAGCGCATAGACACAGCGCATCGTTTAAATATGTTTGCTAAGGAGCGCGGACAGTGTTTATCGCAACTAGCATTATCTTGGATAATGAGAGACGATCACGTTATTTCATCTATTATAGGCGCAAGCTGTATTGAACAACTGCTTGAGAACATTAAGTCCATTGAAAAAGCACAATTTCAACCTGATGAGTTAGACGAGGTAGAGCGCATTCTTGGTAACAAACCTTGGTTTTAAACATACACACAATACTAACTACAATGACTAACCTAAAAAACATAACAACATTGGGAGCATTTACCCTGCTCCCAATGGCTCTTAGCGCAGCTGAGAAACCAAATATAATATTCTTTCTTGTGGACGACATGGGATGGCAAGATACCTCCGTCCCTTTTTGGAGCGAAACAACGCCACAAAGTAAACAATTCCATACACCAAATATGGAGCGTTTGGCACAACAAGGCGTTAAGTTTACCAATGCTTATGCTTGTCCTGTTAGTTCGCCATCGCGCATTAGTTTAATGACCGGCTCCAATGCCTCACAGCATAAGGTAACCAATTGGACATTACACCAGGATAAATCGACCGATCAGCCTCATAAAACACTGAATTTTGAACGATGGAATTATAATGGTATGTCGCCCGAAAGGACCGATAGCAATGCCTTTTACTCTAAAGCTTTGCCTCAAATTCTGCGCGAAAACGGATACACTACAGCAATTGTAGGTAAAGCGCATCTTGGCGCCATAAACACGCCGGCAGCCGACCCAACAAACATTGGTTTCGACGTTAACATAGGAGGCCATGCCGCAGGTGCTATGGGAAGCTATCTTGGCGAGTATAACTACGGAAATAAGCAACAAGGAACGTGGACTGCTCCATGGGGTGTCCCACATTTAGAAACATACCACGGCAGCAATACTTTCTTAACGGAGGCTTTAACATTGGAAAGCTGCAAATTCATGCAAAACTGTGCGGATGCACAAAAGCCGTTTTTCCTTTATCTAAGTCACTATGCAGTACATGCACCATTCACTGCCGATAAAAGATTCTATGACAAATATATTAAAGCCGGACTAACCCCCAAAGAGGCCGAGTATGCATCGCTCGTAGAAGGCATGGACAAGAGCCTGGGCGATATTATGGATTGGCTAGAAACCAACAACCAAGCAAAAAATACTATTATCATATTCATGTCCGATAACGGCGGATACTCTGTGGGTAGAGGTGGCGAAGCCGCACAACGCAACTATCCGCTACGTGGAGGTAAAGGGGCTTGCTACGAAGGAGGTATTCGCGAACCGCTAATAGTGAGTTGGCCGGGAGTGGCTACCCCGGGAAGCGAGAACCAAACCCCCGTAATTATTGAGGATTGTTTTGCCTCAATCCTAGACATGGCCAATGTACGCGCTTACTTAGTACCACAACAAGTTGACGGTATCAGTTTTGCAAAAGCCATTCGCAAAAATAAAACAATAAACCCCCAACGACCATTAGTATTCCACTACCCTAACAACTGGGGCGAACGCCACGAAGATGTTGGTATTCCGCAAAGTGCAATAAGAATTGGCAAATATAAAATGGTACATACCTACGAAACCGGCAAAAATGAAATCTACGATTTATCCGACGATATCGGCGAACGCAACAACCTCATCCATTCGCCACACTACGCCAAGATTGCAGAGAAAATGGCACGCGTACTAAGCCGCACCCTCCGCATAAACGGTTCCAACATGCCGGTAAACAAAGCAGACAACACTCGTCTTCCCTATCCCGACGAGGTTTAAAACAAAAATAAGGTATTCGAAAATTCGAATACCTTATTTTGTTTGGTGGAGCAGCAGGGTTGCTCTATAGGCTCATAACATGTTGATTTTGTTACGGTTTGAAATGTGGCTATGGTGGCGATGTTGGTTTTTATTACGGATTCGTGAAGAGTCCTTCCAACATTTCTTGTACTTTAGTTCCAGTATCTTTACTTAACATATCAAGCATTTTAGCCTCTTTTAAATATGGACACTCTTCGTTAGTGTTATCCACAATAGTTTCGATCTCTTGTTCTTTTTTTTCTGTGTTTTCCATAATTGATTTTAATTAGTGAATTATGCGACCTACAGACCTATAAGACACTTGTTTTAGTTATTTTAGACACTACACAAATAACATAACTTACTATAATACTATTACTTACATATAAGTATATCATATCGGTTTTATGTAGGTTAGTTGCTAAAATGGGCTGTTTTTTGTAGGTCGCTGTATGTTAATTAGATTTCTTAGCTTTGACTAGCTTACCTTTATTAAGTACAAATGTGGTTACGCCCATTAGTACATCCATATATCCTTTAACATCATCAACAGGTACAACACAGCCATCTTCGATATTGTAGCGTACCTTGGCAGCGTTAAGCATCTCTGTAAAGTCTTCCTGATTGATATTCTTGTTGATGATAGTGTTAAGTAATGTCTGAGCTTTATTGGTTGTCGCTTCATTGTTTGCGTCGTGTACCATTGCAGCCAATTTGTGAGAGTTGACAAAATCAAGAATCTCGGTATTTTCAATCTCTTTGGTTACTGCATTCTTTTTTTGATTGACGAGTTTTACTTTTTTTATAACGTCCGGATTATACTCCATAAACATCATTTCCGGTGTTATAATGAAGTCAAATTTTGCATCGAAAGCATATATGTCTTTCATGTAAGGAATGACTAATCCATCTTTCTCTTTAATAGTAAGCTTGCCTGAAAGTAAATTAGAGCTTTTACTCCTGTCTTTAAACATATTTACCCCTACACATACAACTTCACCTTCATTATTACGGAATACACCTACATAACCTATAGCGCCCCCAAATAGATTTGTTATCTTTACTTCAAGGCGTTTAATATTAGTTAGCAGTGGTGCGTAGGCCTTGTATACTTCGTTGTCTTTCTCGGCGATAACTAACGAGTGGGCTCTATATTTATTTGCTATGTTAAACCTCCGTGTTTTATCCGGATTTTTAAATTTACCACAGAAGGATCTTAAGATAGCTTTTAGCGGGATGTCCATTTCTTCATTGGTATTAAACAGATGTACTGTACTAATATCTTTTATAATTCCGTACTCTGCAATCGCCAGTTCGTTGATGTTAGGTAGTTTGCTCATGTTATTAAGATTATTTATTTAGTAATATCATGATCATCCGTTCCTTCTCCTCTATTACTTTATCCTTCGCCTCTAATAGGATGTCTTTTGATTTAATTATTTCTTTTAGGTGTTCTATTTCACGCTGGCAACTGTCGTTGCTTACGTTGTAGTTGCCTACCTGATGTATTTTATGTTCTTTACCGCTGATATTTACACTCATATCAATGGAGATATTTCGGTCAAAGAAAGAATCTATAGGACATTGTAGATAATCAGCCAAGGCTTCAATATTTTTTGCAGTAGGATTTGAACCTTCCTTTACAATAGAATTAAACGTACCTTCTTTCATTCCTATGGCTGTAAACACATCAACATAGTTTAGTTGCTTCTTATCAATTATATCCTTCAAAAATTGGCCTTTAAACATAACTATTATTTAGAGTTATTATAAATTACATGAATTATATCATATTTTATCAATGATATATTTGATGTTTAAATATTATATCATAAGTTTGTCTTATAAATTTAATAATACATAATTAAATATGCTAGAAAAAGAATTAAAAACTATTATCCCTACTCCTTGGCGCGAGTTTTATGACAAACAGTCGCCAGAACGGAAGAAGGAAATAAGGCAGCAATTCCTCGAACAAAAGGATATCTCTTATCCCGGATGGTATGGCAAGATGAGACGTAACAATTGGGATAAATGGGATAAGATAATTCTACAAAATATTGTAGGAGACGAAGTGCGACTTGTATTCGAAACATAGGTTTTTAATACAAAATAACGCCAAGAGCGATTGGAGAACAATAACCAAAAGTATGAAATAAAAAAAACCTCTACCTGTAGTTGGGGAACTATGCGAGGCAGAGGCTTTAAATCTGACGATTATGGAAACAAATGTACGCAATTTTGAGCTTAGTTCCAACATCCCGGCAGGGATGTTTCAAGGAACAGAAGTATTCTTTCACAACAACATAGCTTATGCTATTCACAACGGAATGAGAATGTCATTTAAAGACCTTCCAGGACGTATTCAACGCGATTTTTTTAATGAGTATTACAAAGATACCGAAGCGCAGAAGATAATTCGAAGCATGGGTATCAACGGCGTAAACAGCGAGTTTAACCAATACCTGTTTTGCCGTTTCGGCGCTCTGGATGGAAGCCCCGATTACATTGAGGGCAAGATTACAGAGGATTGTTTTAATAGCTCCTGTAAGCGTGACAATTGCCCCGGACGTGGCAAATTATGTGGTAGGACCATTGGATTAAAAGCCATGATGTATCCACCATCCGTCTAGCTGCGCAAGGCCTAACGAGTATAGAGATTGCCGACCGCGAGAATGTGTCGCAACAAGCTATAAAGAGCCGGATGTATAAGCTCCACGATAAATTTAATGTACGCAACACGCCCGAACTGATAGCAGTGACTACCAAACTGGGTGTTTGCCTGTAGCTCCTTTTTTTGATTTGTGTTTTTAGCGCCGGGGGTGCTTGTCACCTCCCGCTATTTTACACCTATCGATGTTAAAATATATAACCAAATCCTTTAGCTATTTAATAAAGGTTTGAAACAATAATAATTAAACAAATAATGTTTATGAAACTGCCGAGAAAGACTAAAAAAACGATAAAAAAGCACACTAAAATAATGGAGTGGCTTAAAGATACATATCCGGTGATATGGGATAAAGATGTTATTAAATATTGTACCTGTACAATCAAGATAGATGACATTACACTCAAAAAACTTGCTAAAAGTATTCGCTTCCACGAAAGACAAAAAAGGAGGGCGTATGGCTTGTGATTGTTACGATAGCATAGAAAAAAGAGTAGCTGAATACTTAAACGTGATTAGTGTTTCTCTTGGAAGGGGTTTAGAAGTGAGTATAGAAGGTTCGGTAAACTTATCTCATACCATCCCATGTAAATATACAGTCTGGGACGATGAATCAGGAGATGAAGTAGAGATGGAACAACCTATAGAAATAAACTATTGTCCATTTTGTGGTAAGAAATTTAAGGAAGAGAAGAAAGGGAAAGAAGCGGTTGAAGAGGACGATCCACGCCAAACAAAATTCCCATGGGCAAAATAAATTGGATGGCTCCTATCCTCTCTAAATTGGAAAAAGGTGAGTGCGTGATGCTTCGTGATTTGTTGGATGTGGTGGGTGTCCTTAAGTACTTTTTAGATAAATACTACATTGCTTACGATGTAAGCTATAGTTACAACAATGGTTTTATACTCATAGCTGCAAATAACCTTATAAAAATTGAAGACATGGTACCACAAAAAAACTCAATCAATTGGACGCGCGAGATTAAACAAAACACCGAAGCACATAAGGTGCTTGCACAGGTAAAAGATGTTGAAAAGCAAATGAAGCAGGCACGCCGGCAGGTGGTTACTCCTATGGCCAAAGGTGTACGCATCAGTTATGTTAAAGGATGATTGGCAACGTTAGGGGTTCGACGCCCCTACATCCACCCTCAATAATTAAACAGATAGTTATGAATAAAAAAGTATATCGTGTCTCTGATTTTGAGACAGCAATAGCAGCAAAAGAAGGTAATTATGAAATCACCTCTATAGATTACCAAGAAGGCACACTTAACGTGCTGCGCGTGTTTGGCCATGTGGTATGTGCCGGCCGAAGAATAAAGGTAACGTGGAATACCTACGGTAAAGCCTTTGTAATTACAGACCCTTGCCCTGAATTTGATTTAAACCTGGAGTAATGAATCTATCTCACCATCGGTTGCAGGACGATGACAGTTTAGAGCGCATCATGGAGCGTATGGGTTGCGAGAGTTTTGTAACCTATCAATTAAAGATAATAGCCATGTTAAAGGCTATGGCTCCAGGCGCTCGGTTTCCGATACTTAAATATGTCGACCCGGCAAACTATGAGCTGTTTATCAAAGTTGTGTGTAAGTATATCGTGTGGAGAGGAGATATGGAGTTTGTGTTTAACGATCAGTTTAATGTAATAATCAGGCAGTATGAAAAAGAAAGGCCAGCCCCATTGGAGCGCTTCCCAGGAATCCTTTGTAAGAGATAATATTGGGAAAATGACAATTAGTCAAATGGCAGAAGCGCTTAAACGTAGTAAGATGTCAGTGCGATTATTTATCCATCGCAAAAAGCTGTCGGTACCCAACAACACACGCAATGTGCTGTTGGAAATCTTAACAGCAAAATTTGTTGACGCGGAGTGTTTCGCTCCTACCAAAACCTTTTACGAGAAGGTAGGCATAAACCAAAAACGATGGTGGGAGCTTTATCGAGGTGAGGTGCAGATCACTGACGAAGAGTACTTGTCGCTATGCAATTATTTTAACGTGACAATTAAGGATGTGGTAACTATGAAACAGCTCACGCTGTTTTAACAAGAATAATATATGAGCAATTATATACCAAAAGAAATTATAGGACAGATACTCCAGTGTGCTAAGATTGAAGAGGTGGTGAGTGGCTATATGAAACTAACCAAGAAAGGCGCAAACTACATGGGATGTTGCCCTTTCCATGGCGAGAAAACACCTTCGTTCTCTGTATCTCCGGCACGTGGCATCTACAAGTGTTTTGGCTGTGGTAAGGGGGGTAATGTTATCTCTTTTGTTCAGGAGTATGAGGGCATAGATTTTGTTCCTGCGGCTAAGTTGTTAGCTGCGAAATACAACATTCAGATACCTGAGATTGAAATGTCGCCGGAAGACAAACTGAAGGAACGACACAGGGAAAGTATGCTTATGGTGATGCGCTCTTCTAAAGCGTTTTTCCAATCTCAACTACACAATAAAGCGCCTAAAGCTTATCTTGAAGCGCGCGGATGGAGCATCGACAGTGAGATACTGGAGAAGTATGGCGTAGGTTTTGCCCTTCCCGGCGCACAACTGCAGGCGAAGTTACACGCCGACGGCTATAGTTTCGGTGTGATGGAAGAAACAGGAATGATTGGCAAGGGCGAACGTGGTCATTATGACTATTTCCGCAATCGAATTGTGTTTCCTTTTTACACCATTTCAGGTAATGTTATCGGATTTACCGGGCGTGAAATTGCCGATGGTGATGTGAAATATCTAAACACAAAGGAAACGACCTTATTCCACAAAGGCGCTGCGCTTTTTGGGTTATACCAAGCTAAAAAGGATATCACCAAAAACGACAAAATATACTTTGTCGAAGGACAGTTTGATGTGTTGGCCATGGTGTCTGCAGGCGTTCCAAACACCATTTGCGGAAGCGGGACAGCGCTCACCGAAGACCAGTGTAAGATGATGTTACGCTTTACGCGTAACATTACGCTAGTGTACGATGGAGATGCTGCCGGACTGAAAGCAGCTATTAAAAATATTGAAATCCTGGTTAAGATGGGTGCAGCGGTGCGTTGCCTTCCCATCCCGGATGGCGAGGATCCTGACAGCTTTGCCCGTAAAATGGGTGAGGACCAACTTAAAAAATACATTACAGCACATGAGGTTGGATTTGTACAATTCCTAACCTCTATCTACCATACCGATTTTTTAGACGCGGAGCTGAAGGACCAGCGCGTGACGGAGATTGCCAAGCTGATAGCCTGTGTAGAAAGAAATGTAACGCGCGGTCAATACATTTCAGAACTCGCAGGACAATCGGGTTGCGGTTATACCGACGTTGTAGCGCTTGTAAAAGCTAATACCATTCCTTTTGAAGATAGTGGAGAAACGGATTGCTTTTTTGGTATTGACGAGGCAAAGCCGATGCTTAAAGATGATAGCTCCGTTTGTTTGCTTACCAACAACTTTGAGACCTTTATGTTTAACTACCTCAATATGCCGGTAGTGTATTTCCGAGGTACGCCAGACATGGCAAAGATTCAGGAGTTTAGACGCACTATCAGTACTGTTGAGTTTAAGGATGATGATAAACTGGAGTTTACATCGTTTGGAGAAACGATAGAGCTATCTTTACTTAAATCTCTATACAAAGCAGGTGTGACAATTAGTATTCCTACCACTGTCAAAGAAGACATGGATGGGCGTATTGGCTTCGTTGACTTCTATGTTAAGATTTATGCCGCAGCTCTGGAGAAAGCTCCGGAGACGATTAAAGCAGATTATATAGATCGTTGCGCAGATGTGATATCCTTTGCATCGGAAACGGTACGCGCCGTACAGGAAAAGAACTGGGCTAAATCACTAGGTCTTTCCGTGTCGCAATACAAGCGCGTAATTACACCACACGTTGATAAGCGCAAGAGTAAATCGGCCATCAATATCCAAAAGCAGAATGTAGATAACTTCTTGGCCAATTTTGACCCGGAGCAAATTCCCGATTATGTGGAAAGTAATGACGAATATAAGCAGTTGTACAACCGCTTTGGCTACTATCCGCTTATCAATAAAGAGGGCACTCCTATTGCTTATATGTTCAAAATGAAGGATAACAGCGGACACTTGCTTGTTGGTGACTTTTATATGGAGCCACTTCTACACGTACAAGATCCGGATCCTGAATTTAATAAAAGGATCATTAAGTTTAATCGGATGTACTCGAATCGGCCATTGTATCTGGAGGTAAAGAGTAAAGCGTTGGTTTCACTGACCTCTTTTAACGAGGTACTGATAAACGAAGAGGCGCTAAACTTTGAAAATGGTGACGTTAAAACGTACACTAAGATACGCCAGGCTATGAGTTACAAATACACTACCTGTACCGAGATAAAAACGTTTGGCCAACAGCAGGAAAACTTCTTCGCTTTCTCCAATGCGATATTCCATAAAGTGGATGATGAATACAAGGTGGAGTATGTCAATGACCTAGGTGTTACTACCCATGACGGCATTAATTACTATGCGCCTGCCTTCTCAAAAATCTACGCTAACATGAGTAGAGATAATGACAAGTATGAACAACACCGATTCTTTGTATATAAAGAGATTCCTGAAAACAAACGTTGTTCATTTAAACAATGGGCTGAGCTCATGGACGAGGTGTATAAGATTAATGACAATGGTAAGTGGGCAATCATCTATGCTATTATGTGTGCTTTCCGTAGCGATATCCACATTATTGACCGATTGTTTACCGCACTATTCTTTGTTGGTCCTACGATGTCAGGGAAAACGCAGATTGCTATTTCTATACGCTCACTTTTTGTAGATCCACAGGCACCATCTTTTAACCTAAACAGTGGTACAGATGCAGCGTTCTTTACATTGATGGAGGGTTTTAGAGATGTACCACAGGTGCTTGAAGAATACAACAATAAGGATATTACCGATGCAAAATTTCAAGGTCTTAAATCAATTGTATATGATGGTGACGGGAAGCAAAAAAGAAAAGGTGTATCAGGCAAGGAGATTGAAACAAGTAAAGTTTATTCTCCGGTTATTCTTTTAGGCCAGGAAACTCCACAGCGAGATGATAATGCGCTGATGAACCGTGTTATCATATGCGAAGTGCCTAAGTCTACCGGTAATTATACACCTAGAGAGGTTGAGGTATTTCAGAAATTAAAAGGGTTTGAGAAGAGCGGATTATGTAACGTGCTTGTTGACGTTCTTAAGCTTCGACCACTGATTAGAGAGAAGTTTATGCGCCTACAAAAAAAGGTTATCGAGGAACTTAAGACTAAGGTGAGTGAGAATATGAATGAGAGTGGAGATATGACACGTATTATTAATACTATATCTCTATTTCTTACCACCTGTAAGCTAATCGAGACAGAAGCTCCACATCTACAACTGCCATTTAGTTACGATGATTTAATGATTCTAGCCATTGAGAAGGTGAAAACTCAATTGGAAATGATATCAACAACGGATAAACTATCCGGATTCTTTAAGGCTATGGAAGTAATGATTAATAGTGGAGCAATCAAAGAAGGTCGTGATTATGATATCAATATACCGGGTAAAATAACGGTTAAGGATAAAGGAAAAGAGAGAAGGGAAATAACGCTTGCACCGTCAGATCTTAAGGTGCTGCACCTTCGTCTTTCCGTGGTACACGCCATGTATATGAAATCTTCTTACAACACGGAAGATGCAACACTATCTACCATCGCGCAGAACCTACGCTCACATCCTGCTTATATCGGAGAGGAAAACAGCAAGCGATTTACATGGGACGAAGTTGCCGAAGTACCGAAGGGGTTAACTGACGGCGGAGTAAGCAACGAAATGAAGCGCATTGTAAAAAAACGATCAATTACAAGTAGTTGTATCGCGCTTAACTACGATGCGTGGAAAGAGTATTTTGATATTGATTTAGAACGAAAAGAGATAGATGATGAAGAAGAAAGCTTCCTATTCTAGGGAGGAATTTAAATAAACAAAATCAGACGATTATGACACAGAAATTAGAAGCAGTTTATGCAAAGTTGAAAGAAATTCAGTTGAATGGGGAATACGCTGAATTCACATTAAGAAAATTTGAGGAAGAAGTATCTCAACCAGACAAATGTGTTACATGTACAATCTATACCAGGAATAACCAGATCGGTGAATTCTGTTTTTATGAGGACATGGATGACAACATACATGAAATGATGTTAGCTAATGTTGCTCGCGCCGTTTCTAGGTATGACGATTTTGACTACGAGAGCATGAACGTACCGCTTAATGAGGATTGTATTATTAACTGTAAGCTTAAACGTTAAAAACACACGAATAGCTATGAAAACAGATTACAGAGAACTCCAACTCCAACTTCAGTCAAATGCTTATAGCATTAGAGACAGATTTATTAAAGAGTATAAATTGAATGGTGCGCAACTTAAGAAAATTAGGGTTACGCTATGTACCGATGAAGAAAGAATCATCCTATATACTACCATCGGATTCTGTAATTACTCCACTAATTTAATCCTTTGCGGATATAGAGCAGATAATGAAGATTTTGATGGTAGAGGTATCAGGGAGGAAATCACTATTGACCGAATAAAAAACATTGAAATTATATAGATTATGACTACAATTAAACAACCAGTCGATACATCAACTATAGACAATAGGATAGATCATTACATAAAGCTTTATGAACGTGCAACTGAGGAGTTGAGAAAAGTAAAGCGAGGTAGTTTTAAATATTATGAGATATCCAAATGGGCACATACTTACAGGAATAAGATAGAGCAATTACGAATTGAAAAAGAAATAAACTAAGATTATGAAAAAAAGAAAGTTTCACGAAGTAAGCCAAGAGGTTTACGCAGAATTTACAGACGACTTTAATGGCGAGTTAACACTCAAGCTACAGCAAGGATGGTATCATGACGATATACTGGTAGCATTTTCAACAAACGGAAGATATTACATATCAAAATAAACCTATCAACTTAACATAACATTATGGCACAACATACAACAAATGAAAAAAGCGCATTTATCCACGAACAAGAATTCGTGGTAAATACAGCCCTGGAGATGCTCAAAAGCTCCTATCAGGGCACAACGGAGATTCCGGATAAGGATAGTATTAAGAAAGCGATAAGCTATGCTCAGGAGATGCACAGGCATTTACCCAAGTGAGAGCGGCGACTAGTATTATTAATTGGTTAATTAAGGACGATCGGATGGTATTTATGCCATCCGATTTGTTGTTTTTACGCCCCCCCGTACCCCCCAATATAAAAGAGAAAAAATAACATGTAGTTTTTGAAAATCATTTTCAGAAAAACCGACCTACAGACCTACAGACCTACAAGGGGGCGCGGGGGAAGCTCCTATAAATAATTAAACAATAAGGGTAAGTACTTATATATTAATTATATACATAAAAAATAATTATATATACATACTGTAGGTCGTTGTAGGTTTTAGGGCTAAAATGGGGTGTTTTTTGTAGGTCGCTGTAGGTCGATTCATTGTAAAATATTTTATTAACATTTTTTCACCGACCTACAAAAAAGTGCCTTGTAGGTCGGTTTTAGGCCTGACATACATACCTTTTAAAATGTATTTACATTGATTTTCAATACTTTATATTTTTTGTAGGTCTGTAGGTCGGTAGGTCGCAAAAAATAAGAAGCCAAATAGAAAACATAAAAAAAAAGGCGTTTTTTGCTCTTTTCGCTGATAATGAACACGTTAGAAATATTTATTTATAAAATAGTTGAAATTTTGCTTTAATTTATATAACTTAGTACTATATAAATCAGTTACTTATGGCTCAAAAAACTACTATTTCTATTGATCTTCCTCCACATCTGGAAGATTTCTGTCGTCACGAGCTAAATCCTGACGATAAAGGGAACATTATCCTGCGTCGCAGTCATTGCATCGGTAAGGTGATACACGGAAATATTCTAACAGCAGAATACCCGGTTAAAACGGAAAGCATGAAGAACAAGGTACTCTTCGTGGTACCCATCACGCCAAACAATCGCTATGCGCTTAGTAATGCTTTCCTATACATCTCCAAATGGGGCAACGAGCGCATCGTTGACTACATCGAAGCTTGCTTTACTATGCGTGTGCGTCTGTTCTTTGAAGCAGGATATGCGAAAAACTATCGTCAAAAAGAGATTATTGAGGCGTTTATGCAGCAGTATAACATCACCCATACGGCAATAAATTACGAGACGATCAAGAAATACGACTATCGCACGCGCCATAAAATGCGAAAAGATATATCTCTGCACATAGAAAGCGCTGTAAATCAATAAGATAAAAAATATTTCACTGTTTCCGACAAAAACAGTGTATAAAACGCTGAAACAAAACAATATATGCTACGCCAAATAGTAAAAGTTGAGGTGGTAAAACGTACAAACGTTGACACCTGTAATGTGATAGATAGGAAAGCATCCATTTTCACAAAGAATGATATGGAGTGGTTCTCTGTGCCGTTCTCGCCGGGAACTACCCAGTACAATAATCGCTCACGCTCCGGCAATGGTGGTAACTACAAAGAGATTGAGCTAAAATTGGATATAAGTGAGAATAGTGCTACAGGTAAATACATTGTGGATAGACTTGACGGACAAAAAGTGTTGTGCAAGATGACCTATAACGATAATTCTCAGGTTGGATTTGGAACAAAAGAGGTGCCTGCAACTATATCAATTAAGCGCAGCACTAAAAGTGCTACATCCTCAGAAATCAGTATATCTGCACCCTCTATAATGGGTGATTACATTATATTATAGTCCTTTAGATACCCTGCGGATACCTCTATATTGCTTAAAAATTAAACAATATGTATCCGCACTTGCTCTCTCAAATAGTTCGTGGGCTTTGGTTTATCCGCCCGGAAGATGCCATGGCCGGAATGGTGGTGGTAAATAAACTCCTTAATGACAATGATCATTTGGGAGATAAATTATTGTCCGAAAGAAAACCTCTTATGGGTGATGATGGTAGTGAATCCTCTTTTAACTCATTACCTAAAGGCAGCACCTTTGTTGCATCCATTTCCGGTAGCCTAGTAAAATACGGCACCTGGTGTAGCTACGGCACAGAAGAGATTGCGGAGGTGATCCGCGAAGCTGCGGCGCATGAGAACATTACATCTATATTGCTCAAAATAGATTCAGGGGGTGGTGCCTGCAACGCCATTGACCCTATTACATCTGCTATTCGTTACGCACAACAACAAGGTAAACCGGTGCTTGCGCTTTGCGACATGTGCGCAAGCGCCGCTTACTTTATTGCCGCACAGTGCGATAAAATCGTTGCCTCTAACAGTCTGTCTGCCGAATTTGGCAGTATCGGTGTGATGGCTTCCTTCGTTGATGTTAAACCCTACTATGAGAAAGAGGGATATAAATTCCACGATGTGTACTCTTCCCATTCGGCCAACAAGAACGAGGCTTTCCGCCTAGCGCTGGAGGGGAACTACGATAAAATTAAAGCGGAGGAACTGGATCCGCTAGCGCTGTCTTTCCAAAAGCACGTAAAAGAGCGTCGCAAAAACCTAAAATGCGACACTGAAGGAATCATCTCCGGCAAAATGTTCTTTGCCGAAGATGCTGTTGCTAATGGATTGTGCGATGCCATCGCTACAGAACAGGAAGCTTTGGCCATGCTTAAAGCGCTTGAAAATGATTATGCCATTTCTGATTATATAAATTCTAAAAATTAAGCTTATGTTTAAAAAAGTACTAGCTGCCGTGACGGCAGTGTTAGGTGTTGAGAGCCTTCCGAAGAAAGACGGTGTATACCAACTTTCTACTGAGCAGTTGGCCACACTTACAGGAAAATATGGTGCTACTTTTGTCGAGCAATTCAAGAAAGAGCTTGCAGAGGTTAAAGCCGATGATGTGAAAGAGGATGTCGCTGAAACAAAAGCGGCTCTTGTAAAATTGCAGGCAGAATATGATGCCTTCAAATCTTCGGCCGAAGAGAAAGAGAAAAATCTTAACGCATTGGTAGAAACGTTATCTGCAGATGCAGAAGATGACCTTAAAGCTGCTGCGTCAGGCTCTAATATTCCAGCTAAAGAACCTGCCTTTAAATTAGCTTCTCATTTCCTTCACAACAAGGTAATTGAGAATTCTTTTAGTGGTGACGGTACCATGAAATATTTGGCCGAAACGATTACAACTACTGAGTTGCGTGCCGAGTTTGGTCAGTATGTGAAGCAAATGGATCGCAACATCATCACGATGCTAACAGGTCAGTTGACATGTACAAAGCATATGCGTACCATAATGGCCGATGAAACTGAATGGAGAGCTTCTAAAGCTATCATTTCAGATTTAATTCAGAAGTTTACGCCTGTATGGACGCCATCTGGAAAGACCACGTTTACGCCTATCGTAATCAAAAACCGCAAGCATAAAGTAAACTTAGCTATCACTCCGGCTGAGATTATGACTGACGTGATTGGTTATCTGTACGATGAAGGCTTACAACCTAAGGATATGCCTATCGTTAAGTACATCATCAATGTAATGATGCAGCCTAAAATTCAAGAAGAGCGCGAATCATTATTAGCTGTAGGTGTCTATGACGAAAATAAAAACAAGGATAAAACAGCCGGACAAGAAGGAGATGTCGGTGGTACGATGGATGGTTACGTTACAATTTTAAGAGAATTGCACGCAAAAACGGACACGCATATTACGAAATTGCTAGAAGGTGTTACGTTAACAGACGAAAACATCTATGAAAAATTCGGTGATTTATATCTGCAAGTGCCTAAAAACTATCGTACGAAAAAGTTACCAATACATATTGATCCAGACTTACTGTACAAGTACAAAAGAGCACGGAATAATAAATTTTTAGAAAGTAAAACTGAGGGTGAAAATGTGATGACATTACCTTATACTAATTTCTTCTTCGTGCCGATGGATGGTATGATTGGTACTGGATGTATGTTCCTGACGCCGAAAGAAAACTTTATCCGTCTAGTCTCAAAAAATAAAGGATCGTCAAAAATCTTTATTCAGGAACAAGATTACGACGTGAAAGTATTTGCTGAATGGTGGGAAGCACCAGGTTTCGCTGTCGAGGAATTGTTATTCGGATACGTTCCGCCGGTAGTAGCAGTTGTTGGCTCCGGCGATGGTCAAACCGCTTAGTGTTAATCTTAAATCACAATACTATGAGTTACGCTTTCGTGTCTATCCCCAAAGAAAATAATGGGGGTAGACCAAAACCAAAATCTGATATCATTTTCATGCGTTTAAAGGATATCAAAACATTTCCTGATCGTGATGATAAAGGCATTAAAATTGTCGGTAATCTCGTGTTGGAAACAAGTACAAATGCTATCAAGTTAGAAGTAACTAGCTCAACTGTAGCTGTTATTCAAAACACTGAGGGCGAACCTGACAACAAAGGAACAAAACAAAAAATTGAGTTCTCGCGTCCTGGTTCCGATTTAGCGTTCGAGGAGTTTGTTGAAAACAACTTGAATGAAGATCTTATCTGTATCGTGGTTGACCATGCTACCGGTGCAAAGAAATTATTAGGTTATCCCGGTAATCCGCTGCAGTTTGTAGTAGAATCAACCGACAACAACGAAGGTGATTCTAACAAATGTACTTTCGAAACCCCTATGCGCGGACGTAGAATTGCCATCTACGGAGGTGAAATTCCAGCTTTAGCAAGCGCAGTTAGTGGTGGCGGTCAATCTGCATAATATGTATTAGGTTGTTATTCGTTAAGAGGAGAGTTTGCCACTCTCCTCTTTTTGTTTGTCCTTGATATTTATGCCGTTTAGCCTCAATTTGCAGATAAACTAATACATATTACAATGGAACAGACAGCAAAAAAAACAACAGCTAAGGAATCAAAAGAATCAGTACATGAACATGTAGTGGAAGTAAAAAGTATTATTGAGGAAGTGGCAACAACCAACTGGGAAGATAAGTACAACACCGTAAAGGAACAATACGATCGCATGGCGGAATGCATCGCTCGACCAAAATTGCCTAATCTGGTGGTAATACCTTACAAAAAAGCCGAAAAACAAGGAGATGAACTTCTTGTGACCATACATGGATGGTTGCGTTATTTTCAGGATCCTATGGTTATTCTGGTTGTAGGCGACAAAGAAGATTATTTTGAGGAAATGGGTATCATTCATTTGGAAAGCGAATGCCAAACAGACAATCCACCGCTGGATATCGTTAAGAAACTATCCATGGTTACTGCCATGTACCCGGATTACGATGAGATTATTGTCACAAACGACGATATCTACCCGGTTAACCCATTTGGAGTTGACGAAATACGCCTACTTAAATGCACCGGAATGCTTCACGAAAAGATTAACGCAGGTAGTTTATATCAACGCAACAAAGAGCGCACGCTTGCACTCCTAAGCGCAAATAACCTACCTACTTACAACTACGACACTCATTTGCCAATGGTGTACGACACGGAGAAGTTGATGGCGCTATTCCGCAAGCACGATATGAACAACGAAGCCTACCTGTTAAGCTCGTTGTACTTCAACACCTATTTCCCTGACAGGATCCCATTTAAATTGGATATCCGCACCGACAATTTTAAGTGCGGAGTGTACCGTTTGAATCCGGATTATGGGTTTATCCGTGAGTGCTTAAAAACCAAGATATGGTTTAATCATTCGCAACAAGCATATACGCCGGAATTGCTTAACCTTATCAAAAAGCAAGTGATTAAGAATGACTAGCGAAATCTCTCAATGGTTTTCTATGGGGTGCGACCTTATGACAGGGGTTGCGCTCTATCACCGTTTTGGCACAAATGATAATTTCAAGGTGCTGCTCTCTGTAAACCCGGCTAAATACACGGAACGATTACGCGCAGCACTCGCATTACTGATTGGTATCACACCATCGGCAGACGTTAACCGAGCTGTTGAGCAGGACCGCTTCCGCGCCAGATACCCATTTCTAGGCGACAAGCATTGCCCTCGCGAACTAAAGCTATTGGCGAACGACAAGATTACGGCTTACTGGAACTACGTTCATCTACACGATAAGCTGTACGACTGTGTCACCAATACAGAGTGTTTAAATACCGCCTCTGCCCTTCTTGATAACTTTATAGAGAATGATACCATAACGCGCGAGTTTCGCCATTACGCGGAACATAAAGCCGTTTTAGGCAAACATTCCATCTTTAACGAGTATCGAAAAACGGACGCCGTGCGGAAAATGAGTGTAAAGGAGCTGATTAGACGCCAGGAACAACTGAAAGAAAACATTTGGCGCATAAAAAACGAGATAGCCAAGGGCGACAAGCCCCATTTAACCTTTGAGAGAGAGCGCAGACAAGAGGAGAGAGAACGTGAGTTGGAATTAGTGAATAGGCTGTTAGATGAGTAGGATGTTTTCATTGTCCGCATTGGACAAAGAGATGAAAGGTGAGTGTGGGGTTAACGGTGCTATGCACTACAAATTTTTAAGCCAGCATATGCTGAAAATAAATAATATAAAGGAGCTTGCCGGAAGGACACCGCAAGATGGTGAGGCAATATTTCTTTGGACACAAAAGAGTTTTAATGCGTTTACGTTTATTCCCTATGTGATTAAACAATTTGGCAAGATAGATGACTTAAAATTTTCATCTTATGCGATAAATAAACGCATACTAGACTCTTTGATAAAATGGTATGATAAGGGGTTAATTGGCTCTGTTTTTATATTCATGGCCGATTCCTTCAGATACCGCATGCCTGATGTGTGTGCTCTGTTGGATAAAGCGTGTGAAGGTCGCAATATTGTAGTTCAATATTCGTGGAATCACTCGAAAATACAATTGATTAAGGCACAGGATAACTACTTTATAATTGAAGGTAGTGGTAATTTTTCTGAGAATGCGGCACATGAACAGTATTTATTTTTAAATTCAAAACAGGTGTATGAGTTCAGGAGCAGTTGTTTCGCTAACGGAGGATAATCTAGTCGAAATTGAGCGTCTGTCATCTCTTGGTTATAGTACCGAGGAAATGGCGCTATACTTTGATGTAGATAAGATTGCCTTTGATGATGCCGCCAATACTGACGGCACAGATATAAATTACCATATACGGCGCGGATTGCTTATCACAAAAGCAAAAGAACAGATGGCTATTCAGCAATCTGCTGAGCATGGTGATGAAAAGGCTATTAAAGCACTTTCTGCCGTGCGATATCGCCGTGAGTTTAATATTGCTAGGCGTGACATATTGTATAATTGTGAGGTGTCGGAAGATGTATACAGACGTCTTGAAAACTTTATTCAAGCAGGAAAATTGGACGATTTGTCTACTGACGAACAGTTATATATTGAAACGCTTACCATTGTCAATTCTATGCGTAGGAAGTATGGCCGAAGCGCTACGATAAAATTCCTTCAAAGTAAACCTTTTAATCTTCCTTATGCGCGTGCTCGCGATATGTATGAGCATGCGATTAACCTATTTTATACAGATAATAAGGTTGAAAAAAAGGCTCTAAGAAATCTTAAGGCGCAACAACTGGAGGATGCAGCGGATATGCTTTTACGAGTAGCAAAAGAGCCTGCCGATTTCGAGGTGTACGCTAAACTGATTAAACAATCTGCCGAGATAAGACAACTTCATCTGCCGGATCCTCCGGAGGTTCCTAAAGGTGTATTTGATAAACCTATAAAGATATTCGCACTAGATCCTAACGCTATTGGTATAGCGAAACCCGATAGAAATGCGCTTGCTCGTCAAATAGACACGATACCAGGCGCAACAGAAGCTGATAAACGTAGGGCAGCTATGGATGCAGGAGTGATTCAACCTAACATTGACGAATACCTAGAAAGCAATGAAGATTAGTGTAGATGAAAAAAAATGTGCCACTGTCTACTCTAACTGGGTAGCACAGATGGCAGGTTTAGTTAAGCCCAAGAATCTATTCCTTATTGCCGGGCGTGGTTCTGGAAAAACGAATGATTTTCAAACAGAGCGTTTTTATGATATGGTTTTTGAGTTACCAGGCGCTCCCGTTGCACTGGTATCTGATACCTATGTCAACTTGCAAAAGAACGTGTTACCTGTTCTGTTGGATGGTTTACAGCGTAAGGGATTGGTTGAAGGGATTCATTACGTAGTTGAAAAGGAGCCGCCTGAAGTAACTGAGGAAATGCGTGATGCTTGTCCGGAATACTTAAGAGAGCATCTTTGGAAACCTTATAACCGCATTATCTCATACAAACACAAGGTGATATTCTTTACCGGTTTTAACGTCACACTTGTGTCACTTGACCGCCCATCGGCGGCAGCGGGTAACTCATATGTGCATATCTTCGGCGATGAAGTAAAGTTCTTCGCCGAAGATAAGATTGCCAAACTGACAAAGGCGTTGAGAGGTTATTACGTTAAGTATGGCCATAGCGTGTTTTATAGAGGGCAGACGTTTACAACGGATATGCCCAATATCAACAATGTTGGTGAGTTTGATTGGATTACACGACAATCAAAACGAATGGATGCAGCACAGATTAAGCAAATACTGCAAGTAGCATTTGTGTTTAATGAAGTGACGATAGAGCTTGTAAATGCCAAAGAAAGTGGTGATGAGAACTTAATTAAGAATAAGCAGAGATTATATGACAGATGGGAAGAACGCTACAATAAAGTAAGAGCTAAGAGCACTTTATATTGGGTTGCGTCATCCTATATCAATGCTGATATCTTAAGACCAGAGTACTTTGAAGATGAGTTTGCAGGCGATTTAGAAGATGTGCTTACCGCTATTCTATCCACTAAGCCTAGATTATCAGCCGGGAATAAATTCTATGCAGCGCTCAAATCATCGCACTTCTACAACGATGGAACATCCTCAAAGTTTGCCGATTTATTTGGCATTGCCGACAAAGAGGATTGTAGGATCCTGAAATACTTAAAGCCAGATATGCATCTGGAAGCAGGTGTTGACTTTGGGAATATGTTATCTATGACCATAGCGCAGGACCAAAGAGAATACTACAGAGTGATAAAGTGTATCCACACTCTACCACCTGAACATGTAAGGGAGCTTGGTGATAAGTTCCTCGCTTACTTTAAGCACCATAAGACTAAGATGCTTAAACTATTCTATGACCGTGCAGGAAATCAATATCAGAAGGTAGGACAGGATCTTGCCGGCAAGCTCAAACGAGCCATTGAATATGATAAAGACGATAAGCGCACCGGATGGACAGTAACACTGGAATCACGTAACCAGGCAACGATAATGACATGGGATGAATATGATTTTATGGCTGAGTTGCTATCTGGGAATAATCCTAAGCTACCTAAAGTACTTATTGATATGTACCACGCAAAACAAGTGAAGTGTTCGTTGGAATTAACTCCTACCATGATTAGAGAGTATAAAGGACGTAAACGTATTAGCAAGGATAAGCGTTCTGAGAAGCTACCTGCACAGCGATTACCTTTTGAATCAACTAACTTCTCGGATACATTCAAGTATCTTATGATGCGTAAATGTTGGATTAAACATACCAAGGTTAAATCATCATCAACATCAATGGTGACTGCCGGATGATGGTTGGATTATAACCATATAGAACTACCACTTAACGGTGGTAGTTTTTTTGTGTATAAAATGTTGTACTGTACGCTACAAATGTTCATTTAACATATAAAGGTAACCACTTTGTGGTTGGATTAATGGAACGACCTAGTATGTAGGTCGTTGTCATATTTCACTATTATAGCTCTTGTTGCGATTGCAACGCTTCGGTTGGGCGGTCGGCAAACTTTCGTTTAGAATTTCTTTTAAAAAAAGAAACAAAAACGGGAAGCCTTATAAATAAAGGCCTCCCGAAGGTAGCACCTGAAAACACACCCCAAATGTTGGCGTTTTCAGGGTAAAAGATGCCGTTTTTAACTTTACTTTAACCAATGTTAATTGATTAAAGTGCATAAATGCCGTGTAAAGGCACATCTTTTAATTTTGACTTTTAAAATCAATTGTATTGTTAAAATGACTAGTAGAATTGGGATAGATATATGTATTGTATTTTATATGCTATATGCTTGATATTGCGACACTTACACTGCTTTGCGTGTATTGTTTGTTTGCTAAAAAAGTGGTAACTTTGATATGTAATCAAAAGGAAACAAGACGATTACACATAAAAAAAGAGAGTAAAAAGTTGCGACCTTTCTACTCTCGACACCAGAATTTCAACGTTTAACTCTTAATTCTAATGTTATGAACAAAGTTACTACAATTAGCGAGACACGCAACCAATTAAAGAGATTTTCAAGCCAAGCACGTAAACTAAGACTTGAAAAAATGGAAAATCTAACGGTTAATCAAGTGTTATTAACGCATATATATAACACAAACGGAGCTACAACCTTTCACACTTTCAACGAGTGGCGCAAACGTGGCTATACAGTTATGAGAGGAGAAAAAGCCTACGTGGTTTGGGGTAAGCCTCAAAAGCAAAAAGTAGATAAAAATAGCGATGATGAATATTCTTTTTATCCTGTAACCTATCTTTTCTCAGATAAACAGGTTATGATATTATCCGATAGCGCAAACACGGCAAGCGATAGCCTTGCATCATATAACCCGACCTATAAAGGAGAGTTTAAAATATCGTACACCAGGAAGAAAGAAAATCCGTGCAAAGTTGTAAACTCTAAGCAAGTTGTAGACTTCTTGCGCCAGATATGGGAAGATGATATATCCTACCGCGAGCGCTTTGTTGTTATTGCGCTTAATTCCGCTTTGAAAATATCAGGATATACCATGTTAAGCTCCGGAAATATTACTTCTGTGCCGGTGGATAAGCGTTTATTATCTCAATTTCTTTTATTATCTAATGCCGTTTCTTTTATCGTTGCGCATAATCACCCATCAGGAGAAACGACACCATCAAGAGAAGATATAGAATTAACGAACAATATTAAAAAGGTTGGTGAGTTGCTACAAATACAGCTTTTAGACCATGTAATATTGACGGATGAAGAAGATTATTCATTTGTAGAGAATATGAATTTCTAAATAAAGATAGTTGCTTAAAAGCCTCCTAAAGGGGGCTTTTTTGCATTGGCTACTTTTTATCTTCTGCCGAAAAAAAGTAGCAAAAAGTTGGCAGGCTGAATGCGCATTGATGCCATCTAAAATAAAGACATCCGCTGTCTGTCTCGGTTTCTTTTGTCCTTTAAATTGTTGCTGTGTAGCTCTATTTTGGTATCATGAAATTATTCGATGCACTACGGAAAATGAGAGAGTTAACAGCGCAAGGACGCTCGTTCTCCTTCTCTTTTATGAGTTTCAACAGCACCACACACACATCCGAAGGAAGAGTGTGTGTTACAACCGCGCGCTTACGAAAGCGAGTAAACTCGGTGAATTATCGGAATGCCGATTACCTCATAGCTTATCAAGACTTGACAAACAATGAGGCACGGCAGTTTTATTTTCCTCTTCTAATGGATTTTAACGGTGAAAAAATAGAGATACGATGAAAAAAAAGCATGAAATAAAGTCAGTTAATGGCACTACGTTTGTGAATATTCCCGGCGTTGGCACAGGCATTTACCAAGCATCCATGTCAGGGTATGACGATAATATGAGCGCGCAGAAAGTATGGGAATTTGAACCCGTTACCGTTTGTGGCGCAGCGATAGTACCGTATGGCGCCGATAATAATCTTCCGATTATTATCCGTGATATAATGGATGAAAATAACCTTGCTCCAGGAATATTAGAACGTGAAAAAGGTTTGCTGTGGGGCAATGGACCGGAACTCTACAAAAAAGAGTACGAAAACGGACAGATAGTGCGTAAATGGGTGGATGATCCTGAAATATGGAATTGGTTAAGATCGTGGGACTATACTCAGTATATTGAGATGGCAATGACAGAATATAAATATCTGCATGGCTATTTTGACAAGATCTACCTTAACAAAGGCGCGCGCATAGGAAATGGTAAGATTGCGAAATTGGAAGTGATACCAGGAGTTGACGCGCGTTTAGGATGGACACCAACAAGAAGATTGGAAGATGTAAAAGCAATTTATGTTGGTGACTTTGAAAACGACTGTACAAAAGGGATTACCAAATATCCTGCCTTTAATCCGCAGAACCCATTTGGTAATAGAGTTTCTGTAGCATACCGCAAAGGCTACACATTTGCTCGCAATATGTACGCGTTACCTTCATTTTATGGCACCATACCATGGATAAAACGTTCGAGCGACGTGCCTCAAATACTGAAATACATTACAGACAATAGCATAACAGCTCCTTTTCATATCGAATCTCCGGAAGCCTATTGGGAGAAAATGGAAGATAAGCTGAAAATGGACGCATTAAACGCAGGTAAAGAATACAAAGATGAAATGCTTGAAGAGCACAAGTTAGATGTATTAGATAAGCTGGCAGGCGCGCTATCGGGGAAAAAAAATGTAGGTAAATTCTTTCACTCTGTTTCGATTAGAAATGATGACGGCGAGGAGTCTGTTTGGAAGATATCGCCTATTGACCAGAAAATAACGGACTTTATCTCAGCTCAAATAAAAGTATCGGAAAAAGCAGACAGTGCCACGACTTCAGGAATAGGTTTACACCCCTCTTTAAGTAACATTATGGTTGATGGTAAACTATCGTCAGGTAGTGAGATGCTATATGCTTTAAAGTTATACCTGGCGTCAGATACTGTGATTCCAGAAGAAATAATACTACAAGGAATTAATAAAGCTATAGAGATAAACTTTCCGCAAAAAAAACTGCGACTTGGATTTTATCACCAGATAGTTTACCGAGAGCAGGAAGTATCCCCATCAAAGAGAACCACTAATACTATATAGCCATGGATTTATTATTTAGAACCACTAGCGAGTTACGCAAATTTGCGTCGTTCATTGACGGCAATACAAAGTTTGAGGACTTTGTGTTAGACCTACAGTTAGCTACAGAAGATGTGATATCAGTTATTGGAAAAGATGTTTATCTACGCGCTGTAGATGCTTATAATGAAGCACCAGAAGGAATAAATGATCAACTGATACAGCACATACAGTTACCTGTTGCCATTTTAGGATATCTATCTTATGCGCAAAATAACGATGTAACGCATTCCTCTTCAGGGCGCCGGGTAATGATAGATAAGGATTCCGAAACGATGGCGTGGGAATGGATGCTTGAAAAGGATGATAAGGCAATGCTTAAAAAGGCGAATAGGTGTGTGGATAGGCTCATCTCATTCCTTGATGATAACATTGATGATATCATCGAGTGGAAAGAGAGCGATAGACGCCGAGAACTGAACAGTCTCTTTGTGAAATCGGCTGTACAGTTTAATGATATCGTTCCGATAGATTCATCGCGCAGTTTCTTTCTACGCGTTATGCCTTACATACGACAGGCAGAACGTGAAGTGGAATTGATTGTTGGTAAATCAAGATGTAAGGAATTAAAGCGTGTGATGGTTGAGGATGAAATTTTGACCGAGGAACAAAATGAGATCCTGTTTATGATAACTCAATTGATTCCGGCATTGACAATGGCTAAAGCTGTTAGGCGTTTATCTGTATCTGTTCTTCCTGATGCTGTTGTGCAATTGTTTACATCTGATCGCAATACAATGAAGTCAAGCACGCCGGCAACAAAAGATTTAATCGCATCCATGGAGGCTGTTTATAAATCGGATGCTGACAGAGCTAGCAACTCGTTGCAGAGATATATTACCTCTATTACACCGCTTGCAACGGTTGAAGTTGAACATAAAGAGCGCAGAAATTCCAAATACGCATCGGTATGATAGAAGTATTGATTAATAACAAAAAGCTCCTCTTACCGGAAATGTGGGAGGAGCTAACTAAGCCTCAATTGATGGCAACGCTACGCATGGCCATCGAGGTGACAACAGGTAGAATGTCTGTATTCGAGTGTAAGGTAAGATTGTTTTATATCTATGCAGGTATTACTCATACTACTTTTCAAGAGAAAAAGGATAAAATGCTTACGTCTCAACAACGACAGCGGAAGTATTATAATGTGGCAAGACTAGCGGAAATGATTGACTTTGTTTTTAACGAAGAAAATGAAAAAGTATCAATAAAATTTGATGTTGTTGAGAATATTATAAAATCAATTCCTGTGGGTGAGCATACTTGGATAGGACCAGACACTGCACTCTTAAATATTACTTTCGGTGAGTATAGAACTGCATACGATGCTTTCCTACGCTATCTGAATAGTGGAGATTCGGATGCTCTTAATATGCTATGCGCCACACTCTACAGACCGCGTGACACCGCGAAGCAATACGGAGATTTGCGGATAGCTTTTAATCCGGACGAATGTCTCCATCGTGCTGATGAGATGAAGGTGACGCCTATAGAGTTGCGATTTTATGTGTTTTTATGGTTCGCATCGTGCGACAGATATTTAAAAACAGGTGACTTACAATTAGAAGGTAACACCATCAATTTGTCATCTCTGTTCGCCGGATCATCCAACGAGGATAAAAATAGTTTAGGACTAACAGGGTTACTTCTGGGCGTTGCAGACAGCGGGACGTTTGGTCCACTTGCAGAGGTAGAAAAATCAAACCTTTTTTTAATAATGCTTAAGCTCCTGCAGTGGCATGAAGAGGCTAAGAAAATAAAAAATCAGTATGGGAAATCTAAGTGAGTTTAAGGCGTACAGTGATAATCTGCAACAGGTGATAGGTGCCGAGACGATAATATTTGCAGTCACTGAGGAAGATGCGAAGAAAAAAATAAGAGATGCTACAGGTTCAGTTCTTATTGCTGTGATGCCAGATTATAACATGAGAGGGTATCAAGATAATATCCGAGATGTAAAAACACTCCTGTATCTAGTTATGATGTACAAGGATCCTAAAGCAACGGCCGAAGAGGAATTTGACATATACGAGGAAACGGAAGGGATGATTATTGCTCTTAAAGATTCCATCATTGCTGACGCGCAAAGCGAGCATCTATTTGTGAGAAAATTAGATTACAACTCCATAGCAATAGAGCCACAAGAGGTGTTTGCCAAGGACTATGTAGGATGGATGTTTATTTGTGAGGCATGAAAGAAATTATTGAAGATAGATTTATTCGGCGCGTACTTGAAGAGCAAGGGCGCCGAATGCTTCGAAATCAGGGCAATGTGCTGTACAAGAAGTTGAGGTATCGCACAGGTGAGCTGTTAAGTAAGCGCGATATGACAGTGACAGGTGGAGGTTCTGGAGAATCAAAGCTCGCGCTGTCGCATGCTATTTATGAACGCTTCCTGGATATGAATAGGACAGTGACAACCAAAAGCGGCAAGAACCGCCGTAAGCGTGGCGCAAAGATACATAACCGCTATATCTACGGATGTTTTATTGCTACTTGCAATCAACTTCGCGTTGGCTTAACAGAAAAGGTTATGGAAGAGATTAAAAACGAACTTAACTTAGAAATACATGGCTAAAAATATTGTTAGTGAAGACCTCGTTGCAAACATCATAGTAAAAGGTGATGATGCAAAAAACGAGCTATTCCAATTGGAAAGTGCTATGAAAGATTTGAATGGCACTGTTAATTCTCTTAATTCGGAAATCAAAAAATATGATACGCTTATAGAGAAGAACACCGTACAGATGGGCAAAAACAGTGAGCGTCTGGAAAAGATGATGACTAAGGAAAAGGAATATATTAATATTGCAAATAGTCGTGCTGAATCATATCGTGAAATAAAGAAAGCTTACGAGAATCTTACATCACAGGAAAGGCAAACTGTGCATGGGTTCAAAATGAAGGACGACATGTTAAAAGCTGAAGCCTCTTTAAATAGGTCTATCAAAATATATGAAAAAACTATTGAAACTCAGGATAAGCTTAAGAAAACGAACATTAAATTATCTCAGAGTATCGGCCAAATGACAGAGAAACGAGCTGAGCTAAATAGACAGGTACAAGCCCACAATCAACAGTTAAGCGAAGCGAGCGAAAAGAGTAATTTGCTACGCAAAAAAATGGATATAAATACGCTCACAATTGCAGAACTGAATAAGGAGATATCGCGCACAAACGATTTGTTCCGAAATACAGACCCCAATACTCCTGCATGGCATCAGCATCAACGAAACCTAGAGCAATTGAAGCGTAGACATAATGAATTAACGGTATCAACTGTAAAGTCGCAAAGTGCTATTAGCAGGATGGCGGACGGTATGAATAAGTATTCTAACATTGTGATGACCACCGTTGCCTCGCTTGCCGGATTAGCATTTACAGGTAAGCAAGCAATCAATAAATACGTTGAGTTTACAGATAAAATATCGGATGTACAAAAGACGACAAGATTAGCCGAGGAAACAGTTTTGGAGCTAAACGAGCGCCTTAAACAAGTCAATACTCGTTCCTCTCAGGAAGAGCTTCTAGGGCTTGCAAGAATTGCCGGAAAACTTGGTATTGAAGGAGTTGACAATATAGAGGGTTTTGTTGAATCGGCAGATAAAATAAACGTAGCTCTAAAAGAAGATCTTGGTGGTGACACTGAAGCCGCCATTAATCAGGTTGGAAAACTTGTAGATATCTTTAAAGTACAAGAGCAGTTTGGTATTGAAACAGGACTACTAAAAGTAGGTTCTGTTATAAATGAACTAGGCGCATCGTCAACGGCAAACGAAGGTTATATCGTTGAGTTTTCAAAACGTGTTGCCGGGGTTGCTCCCTCTGCCGGGGTATCTATTTCTGCTGTAATGGGATTAGCTGCAACGCTTGACAAGTTAGGGCAAACATCTGAGGTTAGTAGTACTGTATATTCTCAGCTTGTTACCGGTATGTTTAAGAAAACATCCGAGTATGCGCGCATTGCCGGTATGGATGTAAACGCTTTTTCAACGCTTGTTAAAGAGGATGCAAATGAGGCTATGATTAAAGTACTGGAGGGCATGAAAGGTGACAACGCAGAGATGGAACAGTTGGTGGCTAATATGGGCGATATCGGCGTTAATGGTGATAGAGCTGTTGCCGTTATTGGTACTCTTGCAAGCAATACGGAGATTCTCCGCGCTCAACAAGCATTGGCCAACGAAGCATTTGACGAAGGAGTATCTCTAAATGAAGAGTTCGCTATTAAAAATGAGAATCTTGCCGGGAAAGTTGAAAAGGTAAAGAAGCAATTTCAAGAAAAAGTGCTCATTCTAGGTAAGCAACTACAACCTGCATACATTGGGTGTACAAGTGCGATGAGTTTAAGCGTTACCGTACTGATGCGTTTGATTACTTTTTTGGGTAAGTATGGCACAAGCATTTTATATATTGTCGGAGTTATTGGAACATATATTGCCTTAATAAAAGTTCAAAATGCATTACAATCGGCATGGATTCTGAAAACAGAAATCTTAGCAGCTGCGAAAATGAAGTTAAGTGCAGCTATAGCTATGGTTAATAAAGCTATGGCTGTTAATCCATGGGTAGCAGCTATTACTGCTGTTGCAGCTCTTGGTGTTGGTATATATAAATTATGTACACAACTTGGCGATTTTGAGAAGATGCAACTTAGGGTAAATAAGGCCAATACAGAGGCTAATAGAGCATATTTAGAAGAGCAGGAAACTATTGATACACTTTTCGGAAGGTTAAATGGAGCTAAAAAAGGTACTGAGGAGTACCAGAAGGCGAAGGATACTATTTTATCGAAGTACGGACAGTATTTAAAAGGGTTAGACGATGAGAAGAAATCATTAGAAGATATTGCAGGCGCCTATGATGCTATTACAACTGCAGCTAAGCAGTCAGCTATGGAAAGAGCTAAAACAAATGCATTAACTACTGCTGAGGATACACATGTAAAAAGTAAAGTAGATAATCTTATAAAGATAAAAGAACTACTTGACAGTAAGTTTCCACGAATGAAATCAGAGGAATACTTTACTAGAATTAAAGCTGACTTAAATAGCGGTATACTGTCAAAAGAAACTGAGGATATAGTTAAATTATTTAATTCGATATCTATATCTGGAGGTATGTATGCAAGAATAACTACAACAGTTAATCCACTTACTGTATTTATTAATCAAATTCAAGGAGCGCGTAAAACATTAGAAAAAGAGAAAGAAATGATTGATAGTGTTTTTTCTTCAGGAACAACCACATCAACAACTACAACAACAAGTAGCTCCACGGGCGGAAGTAGTGATGATCCTAACACATCTCCTGTTGTCGCTTCTCGCAATTTTAACGAAGAAATTGTTTTGCTTAAAGAGCAATACGCCCGGAGATTGGTTACTGAAGAGGAGTATTTAGGTAAATTGGAAGTGCTCCAGTTGGCCCATTTGAAACAGCAACTTGCGGAGGAAACAAAAGATGGGGAGAAAAAATTAAAGCTACGTGAGCAGATTGCAGAAAAAGAAATTGCTATTCAGAAACGTTTTCAAGATGCACTTAAGACCATCAAGCAAGCGGACACAGGCTTTATTGATAAGTTTTTGGCAAAGGCAGAGGTTGACTTAGCGGATGATTCGGAAAATGAGAAAACGGTAATGGACAATGCCGACGCCGACAATAAGCAGAAAAAACGGGTAAGGCGAAGATTAGGATTGGAAGAAAATGAAGATGAAGAGTCGATGCGTTTCTCTCTGGTTGGAAGCGAAGATTCCCTGCAGGGGGAGTTGGATTTGCTTGCATCGTATTATGAGCGCGGATTTATCAATCATGAGGAGTATGAGCGTCAGAAATCAGAGGTGACGAAGAAATACTCGCGCGACAGACTTAAAATGACGCAATCCGCATTGCAGTCGATGAACCAGGCGTTGAGTGCTGCAACTAACTTTTTTGAGGCTCAAAAAAATAAAGAGCTTGAAGCTGCAGGCGACAATGAGGTAGAGAAAGAGCTGATTCGCAAGCGCTATGCAGAGAAAGAAAAGAAGATGGCCATAGCGCAAGCGATGATTGCAGGGAGTATGGCCATCATGAATATTTGGAGCGCTACAGCTACAGGAAATCTTATCGCAGATACTATTTTAAAGACTGCGGCAACGGTGGCACAAACAGCTATGACAGCTTCACAAATAGCTGTTATTTCCTCGCAACAGTTTGCAAAAGGTAGATATCCAGTGCGTGGAGCAGATGATGGACAGTTATACAATGCAGAGATGGTGAGTAGTTTACAAACAGGCATATATGATAAGCCATCCTTAGGTTTGTTTTCGGAAAAGAAGCCGGAGATGGTCATTGACGGGGAGACGACTAATAGGATGGTGTTGCGTTATCCTGAGCTTTATCGCTCAATATTAGATATCTCAAAAGGTCGTGATCCAGGACGCACTGCGCAATATGCGCAAGGTAGATATGTTGGCGTGGATGGTGCTTCGGGTGCAGATCCTGAGCTAACATCATTAATCCGCTCGCTTGGTCCGGTGTTGACTTCTTTGCAAAAAGGCATCCCTGCCCACGTCTCCTACTTCGGTCGCGGCGGCATTGACGAGATGAACCGCAAGGTGGCTAAGTTTAACTCACGCAACTTTAAATAACCATTTGGTCGCCTCACTAATGAGGTGACCAAAACATAACCTACTCATTATGCTACGAATATACATTGATAATAAATTGATAGTGCTACCCTCTGACCTTGAGATGGTGCTAAAACTTACCAACCCGATTTTTAACGACAGGAATAGCGATACTACTTATCCTTTTGAGGTGTCGTTATCTGCCAATCGTGAGGTGTTTGGCTTTATAAATAGGCTGGACGTTGACGTGGAACAGGAGGAACGAGACGCTAAAATAGTTTATGGCGCGCTGGTCCTTATGGTGGGTAAAGCGGTAATTACGGATGTACACGCTGATACGGTGGAGTTTTTTATTACTGCAGACAATAGGAGCTTTTGGAAAAAGGCGTCGGTGACTAATTTGATTGATTTGTTTCCGGCAGATACGTACCGCAAGATATTTAGTAGCGAGGTGGCAATGTCTGACGATTTTAAACGCTCTGTAGATAGCCCTACTATGCCCTACTACGTGGCACCGCTTTACGATAAGGGGATGACGCGGTGTGCTACACTCCCGGTGCATCCGCACGTTGCGAATCATTATATAAACTCTTCGTTTCCGCTTGTACACGACAGGAATTGGGTGGTGCGATATATGTTTATGCGTTTACGCTATGTGTTGCTGGAGACGATTAAAAATATGGGCTATACTGTGGGTAAAAACTTTTTTACCAGTGTGGCACATTTTAATTCAATCGTGATGATTTGTAGGCGCTTTCCAAATGTCGATTCGCTTTATTTTTATTATAGAAACTTTCTTCCGGCCATCTCGGTTGATGCGTTTATTGAAGAGATTGAAAAGAAATTTAATGTCAAGTTTTGCGTGAATGAGAACTCAAAGACAATTGACATTGTGAGCGTGAAAAAAGAGCTTGAGAATAAGGTAGCGGACGTAGACGTAATGAACGAAATGGACATCTCTCTGGTTGACAAAGACGAACGTTATACAGGTTATGCCTTGATTGATGAGAGCGGTGACGAGTACAGCGGAATGACCAGTTACGAGGTCGGGATATCGGACAATATGTACGAGGTGGAGTGTAACACAGCTCTAGTAGGTAGATTTATTCCGGAGGGACAATCAAGAGTCTATCCGATTATAAATAAGGGCGATTTGGCTGAGTATTCAGGAGGCGATAGATCGCACTCTGATTATGCTATTTTCGGCAAACAATTCCGCTTGTCTGTTGCGCGCGGATGGGTGGATGGTTTTCCTACCATGTCGGCCGAACCGCTAAATAATCCCTATGAAATATCAATATCACTACCTTCGCTCTACGCTCAATTTCACGATGGCTTTTCTCAACTTATGATGGCATATCGTGCCGATATCACGGTACAGGCGGTACCTAGCAATAAACTACTCGCGTTAAAGGATGCAATTAACAACGGATATATCCTGATTCGAGGAAAGAAATTTTATGTACGCGAACAGGAAATTACCCTTACGTTAGATGGCATACGGGAGCACTCAATGGTGGTGATGCGTGGGTGATTTGTCCTTTAGTTTTAACTGTAAGCATAGTATTTTTAAAATAAAAAAGATACTATGCTTACAGTTAATTTACCATCTGATAGTGGTTTGCTCTACGATACGTTTCCGTTTTCCTACAAAGGAGATGGTGTGTCTACTTTACAGGTGATCAAAAATGGTAGTGTAGTGTTTTCGTCGTCGTACCAAATAGCGGGCGAACTCGTTCTTGACTTGCGCGATGTGATTAGGGAATATATCATGCAACATGCGCCATCTACATATTTCCCTCGATATCGCAATCCATTTACCGACTTTTCGCTAAATGCCACGGGTGTCACGTCAGGAAGTGCATCCTCTCAATTATCATTACTCGATGGAGGCACGGCTGGCATGATGCCTATCGCTACACGACAGTTTATGCGACAACACATCCTATCTCATCAAGGATATGTACGCAGTGTACCACGCTTAGCAGAGTATGGCATATCTGTATGGCCACAACAATACCTGGTATGTACTTGTATACTCTTTTCAGACGGAACACGGGTTGGCACATTCAAGCACGACGCGCACCCCGGCGATATCTGGACACTCAATTTGACGCTCACCAAGATAGCAGCGCAATGCGAGGTGGATGCCGATAACGTCACCTCTATGCACATTGTATTCGAGAATGCGGCAGGCATGGCGGTGTATCCCGACATGGAGCTTTATTATACCGATGCTGACGCGCGTACTTACGCTTATGTCAATTCGTTTGGCGTGGTGGATTACTTTGTATGCACGGGCAAACAAAAAGAGCAGACAACGGGCGAGATGGGCGTTGGCCGATACGACATCTTTAACCGAGAGACCACGCGTGATATTACCAGTTCATTTGTCCAGAACACTGGATTTTTAGACAGCGCCTCGGCGGTTGCTGCTAAGGAATTTCTGCGAGCTAAGCACAGATGGGCGCTTGTAGATAATGGTTTCCGAGATATAATTATTACCGATTTAGACCTTACGGTGGAAAAGGATGATTTGTCCGATACTGACTTTGAATATGTATTCTGCGATGATTCCCGGAACAAATTCCCGGCTATTCCTTCCTATGCTGGGGTGGATCCTGTGCAACTTCCTTACCCTGAAAAACTCGTGGCGTTTTTTGATACTACGCCATCGCTACGTGAAATCAAGGACAGTGTTAATGGCCACAGCATAACGATGCTGACAGGAACCTACGAAGGGCTTTGGCAAATGCCGGTGTTGGTGCCGGATGTTTTCGATGGCAACAACCAGGCGCTGTGGAACTCAAACATTGCCTATATGGGCGGTCACCGTTGGTCCGACGACTACTGGAGTGAGGAACACTTGCGAAATACACAATCTACGCTTTGTAGCAACACGCTAATTGCTAAACGCAATATAGTGTCGCGCTCGCTGATAGATGCCCTGCCGATGGCTGTTTACAACGGTTTGACGCAAGTGGAAGCAGATAATGTACGAAATTTTATAAACAAACTTATGACTAAAATCAACCAAGGAGCTGACAAGACGATAACCATTAGGTTGTCGGATAGCGATATCCCGTGTGACCTATCTAATTTGGATATGCACGTCATTGTACGGGATAAACACAAGCGCGCCGTGTGTAGCTTTTGTAGCAAAGACGGCGGTATAGCTATCAACAAAACAGTAGCTATCATCTATCTCACATCTAACCACACTCGCCGATTGCCGGCAGGGGTGTACGATCTGGAGTATGTGATTACGCAAGATGGCGGTAGCGTGACAGGTGAATTGTTAAAAGTATTTGAAATCAATAAACTATCAAACAATGGATGCTAAAGTAGAAATGTATAATGGTATAATCCGCGACTCTTCGCATCTGGATTATATCGTGCCTGATTATCAGGTTAAAACAGAGATATTACCGATTATCAAGGGAAAGCCTTTTTTGTATCCCGACTTTACGCCGGAACAAATAGCCGGATTGAAACAACCGGCAACAGACGCGGCAGCGGCTGTCAATGCGCGAATGGTGGAAATTGACAAGGAATTGATTGAATTGTTGGCAGCATATAACATCTCGTTTGATGAATTTGTGGAGACTAGCCAAATTAGAATCAATTCGTTGCTTGAAAACGGACAAGCTACACTTAACGACATCAACGAATTGTACCAGGCATCGCAACGACAAGAGTTACAACGCCAGGAAAACGAATCCGGGCGTGTTCTTGCCGAACAGGACCGTGTTAAAGCATTTGCCGACAAACTAACCTCTATCGATGCTCAATTAATTGAGCTATTTAGGGATTACAACGTATCGTTTACCCAATACGTCAACGGCTGGGAAGCTCGCGTTACCGCCGTGATCACTGCCGGCAACAATAAAATTGCAGAGATGAATCGCCTTATCGGCAATGTGGAAACAGCCGAAAGCGCACGTACTGCAGCGGAAAAAGCTCGCGACACTGCAGAGAAAAAGCGCCAAGCGGACACTACACAGGCTATCGCCGATACCAATGCGGCGAAAGATGCCGCACAGGGGGTTGTTGACAATAATGCATCGGCGCTAGCCGGCAAGGCGGACCTTGTTAACGGCGTCATACCGCTGTCGCAACTACCAACAGCCCAGATGATGGTGTATGGAGTCACTCGTATCGCAACATCTGACACCTGCAAATGGACGCCATACAACGAATCTCTACTACGTATTGATCCTATTTGGAATGGTAGACAGCTTGCATTAATCAACGATGATTTATCTACAAATTATCTACTCGATCGCACTACCGCGCATAAAAAAGCGGACGGTTCGCCATCGTGCCTTGATGGCACCGACGGACAAGTAATGATAATTATACCTGGCTCATTCTATTGGATGGCACGCACAATAAATGGCGTGGAGTACCGCTTAATGAGTGAGCATTATTTCGAAATAGATGGCGTACCCGCTGACTACCGAGATAAAGACATTCTATCAGCTCCATGTCTTTCCACGCTTGACCAAAACACGGGTAAACTTGCATCTGTATATAACGAGGATGTTAAATTCAGAGGCGGCGTGCCGGCATCCATGGATGCGGATACCGAATTTTCAGGCCTTGGACGCAACGCTAACTTTTCTCGATACTCTGCGCTCGTAGCCGCAAACAAGAGAGGTGCAGGATGGACAATTGAAAACTATGAGATGTTTTCGATAATCCGCAATATGATAATCATACACAACTGTTGCACGGATTGGTGGGCCGAGAGAGTGAATGATGGTGGATTGTATCGCGGCGGATCGGGCACAAATTGGGCTAACCACAAAACGTATGAGTGGCTAAATCAGTTCAACTGGAGTTATGGAAATCCTAATCGCATGCTGGATGGCGTTAAACAATTTGGGCTTGGCGATGGAATGGTGAGCAAAACAATTACTGATTTCATAAGAGGAAAGGCAGATAAAGTGGTAGCTAACGCCATCTATTGTAACGAGTGCTTTCAGCACCGCGGTGCAGATTATTGGATCGGAAAGCAAATTAAGAATGATGTAACCGCCGAAATCGCTACCATCACCGGGAAAGATAGCAATCATCAATTATCGTTAGATGCAGATATTTTTACAACTATCGGACAGAGATGGCGAATTCTTGGTGTGGAGATGTCAACCGATTATCTATGCTGTGGAGGATGGGATGACTTGGCGGGAACGCACTGGCAGTGGATTTCAGGCATCAACTTCGCGCATCGCGGGCCAAGAGAAGAGGATGGTGTGACCATCCCTCGCGAACGTGAGATTTGGCTTCTAAATCCCGGCGAAACAGAACTTAACGAAGGTAGTGCAGGTTATACGCTCGCCGGACTGCTGCCAATTAACGAAAGTTGGATAAAGACAATGCACAACAAGTGGATGCTTCCTGAGCTGGGAGGTAGCGGAAGCGGTAAACGCTATGCTTGTTATTTTTACGCACCGACACCTGCAGATGGGCAGACGCTTTGGAGTGCCTGTTTGGTCGGCGGGTCGTGGTCCATCGGTCGGCTCTGCTCTCCGTGGTACGTGGCCTCGGACGCCGCGGCGCGTTACTCGAGCTCGGGCCTCGGGGCTCGCTCCAGTGCCGAACGCCCGTCAACCCGCCACCGCAAGGTGGATTAGCAGTTCCATAAAATGAAGATATAAGGCGGGCATACTTTGAGCCTGTTTGGTCGGCGGGACGTGGAACAACGGTCGGAACTGCTCTCCGTGGTACGTGAACTCGAACAACGCGGCGCGTAACTCGAACTCGAACATCGGGGCTCGCTCAAGTGAAAAGAAAAGGTGTGCAGCCATACCCGTGACGCGAAAGCTGAGGTAAAAGATATAGAGATATTAACACGCATTGGTAGCATGGGTCGAAGATGCGTTAAGCTCCACTGGTATGAAGAGGATCAGAATTAGATACGAAGGTATCGACGTAGAGAAAGGCTACTATTTAGCAAAGAAAGGCAAAAAGAAGTGGCGCTCGCGAATGTTCGATAAGAACAAGGAAAAGAATTTACAGCGAATTAAAAAATTGTTACAAGATGGCAAATACAAATCACAGGGGTATACAGAGAAAGACATTATATGCGCATCCGGCAAGGTGCGACATGTTAAGATAGCTCATTTTGTTGACTTAATCGTACAACATGCCGTGCTCGAGGAGACAAAACGATTGGCAAACAAAACAATGATACACGATTCGTATTGTTGTATTGAGGGGAAAGGACAGATAGCGTGTTTCTTAAAGGTTAGACTATCAATAGATGCTGACAGAGAAGGCACAAGGTATTTTAGCGAGATGGATATCCGTAAATTTTATCCTAGCGTCAATACAGATATATTGAGCCAGGAGGTTAATGCGAAATTCAAGGGGAGTCAACTGCACAAGTTGCACGATGATATTATCTGCTCATCGAGCGACTTACCTGTTGGAAATCCTTTTTCTCCTCATGCTGCAAACCTGATGCTTAATTGTGTTGACCACTACGCAAAGGAGGTGCTAAAGATTAAATACTACATCCGATATGCGGATGATATCCGAATAATGGGCAACGATGCAAAGCAAGTACTTGAGTGGCAAGATGATATAAAAAGATATATCAAGGTGCGACTAAATTTAAATATCAAACCAACGGGAGGAGTGCACGACATTAATAAGAGACCTATCGACTTTATGGGATACATCATACATCCTGAATATACATTAGTTAGGCAAAGGATAAAGAAGGCAGCCTTTAAAAAGGCAGGAAGCAAAACGAGCCTTGCAAGCTATTACGGAGTGTTAAAACATGCTGACTGCATAAATTTATTAAACAAATTATTTGAAAGATATGAAAGAAAACAGAACAAAAGGATACAGCGATCTGCAGATGCCTCCAATTGAGGAGCTAGGTGATGAGAGCTATTATTACAATAGAAACATACGACTAACAGAGGTGACGCACAACGACAGCGCTGTAGAGATGTGGGAGTGTGAGCGCGTACCATGTACAGGCACTCCAACGTACGACGTCACCGTAGATCAAATCGTTAAATACTATTACCCAAACGGGGAAGATATGGCAATCATGCGCAAAGGGATTGTCGATGCTACCAATTCAGAATTTATTAATTATAACAAATTTGTAGAAGATGTCAAAAAAGAGGTTTCCGAGGTTTTCCGAACTCGGCGTTACATTTAAGAGAGGATTTGTAGGCAAGAAGCACGAACCGCGCGAACTCGAGGGTGAAATGTTTGACGTGCTTGACTGGGAGATACGACCAACGCACAACCCCCTGCCCGACAAAACCGAGGAGGAAAACCAATACGTAGATATGCAATTGAGACTGCATCGCAATGGCAAAAAGATAAGAATGTGGGGCACGTGTCTGCTCATACAACGACAATTGCGGGCTATTGAAAGCGAGCATGGGAAGATAGAGTTTTGCGCGACAATTATAAACGAGGATGGGTGGGTGTTGAGTGATGAGATAGATTAAATTAACATATTATGAAATTTGTCCTTTAATATTTTTAGTCGGAGGAGTAACTTGCATCTATCAAATACAGATAGTTATGCACAAGTTACTCCTTTTTTTTAGCGATAAACAAACACAGGGCGCTGTTGTCAGTGTGAGCTCGGCAGGTGCCGGGTGGCTCACTGATTTTATGCCATTGGTTAAGGATCTCAACGTCTATCTCCAGACACTGGCATTTACCATATCCATTGCGGTGGGATTAATTACTATAATCAGCAAATTAAGATCAAAAAAATTATGAATAAAAAACAATTGCGCTCACTGACGGAGCGTGTGTTAAAAGCGATAGACCTTTACTCGCCACAGGCGGTAGAACTGGTGCTTGGAACGATAGCGCAGGAATCTGCCGGAGGAGAGTCTATCAGGCAAATGGGAAATGGTCCGGCGCTGGGAATATGCCAGATGGAGCCGGCTACCTTTGACGATATATACAATAACTTTTTGCGCTATAAAAAGGATCTGAAGGATAAAGTACTTAACGCAAGTGGGTGTTTGAGTTTATATAGCCACTGTCTTGAGTATAACATGGCACTCTCCATTGCAATGTGTAGAGTGCATTATTACCGTGTTCCGGAGGCGATACCTGCCGATTTGCCAGGTTGGGCGCGTTACTGGAAAAAGTACTACAATACCCATCTCGGAAAGGGTACAGAGGCTGGATTTATTGCAAACTACAAAAAACACGTGTTATGATTGATAGGATTTTTAGGTCGTGGAAGACAACAGTAATCGCTTTGTCCATAATGTTTGCGTGTTTTGTTTTTGTCTGGTTTGGCAAAGCCACGCTCAGCGAGGTTGCAGGCTTTTTTGGTGGTAGTTTTGTGTTGCTATTTATCAAGGATAAGGAGGTTGGATTATGACAAAGTACTTTGTGATTATTATTACTGTACTGCTCATTTTGTTACGCCTAAGTGTATCTAACACTATCAAAATGACAAAGGATAGGGATAGATTACAGCATAATCAGGAAATACTGCAGTCCGATATCGAACGATACAAAACAGACGACAGTATTAATGTGGCGAGTGTCCGGGCACTGACCATGACAGCCGCGGAACTGCGCAGCGCTAACCATGCGTTGCTCGCAGATCTGGACAAAGTAAACATAAAAGTCAAGCGCCTGGAGAGTGCAGCGAAAACCGCAACTGTAAACAATACAAAGGTTGTCACCATATACGACACCATACGCCAGGCGTTTAATTATAACGACAATTATGTCACGCTTACAGGTAGTATAAATAGCGACACCATAACTGCTAACCTTAGTATACGTGATACACTCACAACCTTTTTATACCGCGAGCCTAAACGCTTTTTAGGCATACCGTTTGGCACAAAGTACATACGACAAGAGGTATTTAACTCAAACCCTAATGTTATTATAGATTACACGGAATATATCAAGATTAAAAGATAACGCAGTGATGCGGTTTGCGATTCGATTTGTTATTTAGTGATTGTTAGTTGAAAGAGAGGTTTATGCCTCTCTTTTTTTTGTTATTGTATTTGTTATGTAAAATATATGTCATAATATTGTTATGTCTATTTACCCATAGACAATTTAATTAAATATTTAAAGGAGGAGCCTTACCCGGCTTCTCCTTTTTGTGTTTGTGTTAAAATAATGTTAAATATAATATTGTAGTAAACTAATATGATTATTTGGCGTATATGTGCACCGGGTTTACATCTCCGCGAAAAAATAAGTGGTTTGTCTGGCACGAGGCAAGAAATAAGAACGAGACAGGCGAGTACAGTCGTTTAACACGCTTTGTCGTGTACGATACACATGTTGGATTGCACGCAATCCTACTAAGTGCCTACGAGGGCAAACAACACCTTATCTTTTATCCTCCGCACTTCTTTTCTCGTTATGCAGAGCGTTGTGATATCAACCTGACAGGTATAGAGCTAATAAAAAGATACTTTAAACTAAACGCCGGTTATGCCTTTCATTTTGTCACCAACTCCGATGGCGGATTGTTTGGCATCACTGACGAGGGCGTAGGCCTCGGTTACACCACCATGCAGGGCGATGTATTATTCAAAACATTCATTTCCCACGACATGGCCAAAGGCGACCAGGAGGAGATCTTCCGCACCTGCAAGGAGGTACATGACATAAAAAGAGCGGAGTAGTCTCCGCTCTTTTTATATATCAAATGGGGTTGGAAAGTGATTTTTTATATTATCACTACTCATTCCTTTGTGCTTCCGTATATAGTGATATGTGCTCTGTATGTCACTGTGTCGCAAATGGTCCATGAGGTCTTTAAATGTTATCCCAGATTCGAGTAACTCCGAAGCTCCAGTATGCTTTAACGAGTAAAATTTATATTCTTTGCTCAATCCTAATTTATTGCGGAATACATTAAATCTATTTCGTAATGTATTTTGTCCGAGATGATCCTCGCCAGGATAACCATTTCGGCCAAACAAATAAAGCTCCTGGTCAAAGTTCTGGAGGCAATAGATATCTCTCATTTGTGTTAGCAACGGTACAGGTATCTGTATAACGTCTTGCCTATTGCTCTTTGCATCCATTTGATTAATTGTGATACGCCCATTGCTTAAATCGATATGCTTTAGTTTTAGTAATCTTAGCTCTGTTCCAGGCCTTATGGCGCAAAAATATTGCATTAGGCATGCAAGATAAAGCTGCGGATCTTTTGATTTTATAGCTCCAAGTAATCTATTTAAATCATGTTTATTAATTGGACGTGGTGCGATATCTACCTTCTTTTTAGCTTGCGGTATATCATAAACAGGGTTCAATGTTATATACTTCTTTTTGCAAGCAAAATCAAACATCGCTCTTATTTTTACTTGATAAATCTTTACTGTAATCTTATCAAGATTCTTTTCTATGATAAGATGATCCTGGAAAAAACTGATTATGTTGTCATTCGTAATTGCAGATATATTTACGTCTGCAAGCCTATGTTTTTCACACCAGAGACAGAATAATCGCATCTTGCTCTGGTAAGATTGATAAGTTTTATTTTTTAACGACAACTTCTTAAATGACAAAAATTCGGAAGCTAACTTACGTACATTATTATTCCCTAATTTGGTACAACCAAACACATCTGATTCATTTTTATACATGACCTGATCATCATATATATACTCTCCATCAGTCCATGGTGTCCATCCATTGCGTAGTAAATCTGTATACTTTTTGATTAATTTATCAGCGTTAGCTCTCTTTTCTTCAATGCTTTTGGCTGTTGCGAATCCATCATATATTCTTTGTCGCACAAGTTTTCCTGTTTTAGGATCTCTTACGCTAAACTTAATATACCAGGTTCTTCCCTCGCATAGTGTCGGTAGTGTTGCAAAAATCTTTCTCATAATTTTCTATTTGTTACTCCTCAATAATCAAACAGTTATGAGTTTTTGCTTTTCGGGCGACTATGGCGATAGCACTATAAAAGTGGCTATCGCTGTGCCCTGTAAATTAGCACATTAAGTGCTTTTGGTGGAGCAGCAGGGTTTCGAACCCTGGTCCAAACATGGAATCAATATGCTTTCTACACGTTTAGCTTATTATTGTTTTTCGAATAGAGGCCGGAAATAAGCACCCAAGCTCTACCTTATCTTCTTAAAAATTTCATTCCGCATGAAAAGCGCAATTGGAACTAACCCTATATTGATAGCACCCGATTGTCAGGAGGAATAAGGTGTAACCACTGACCGGATGTCTCGTTGCCACTCCTTGAGCAGCAATTAAGCCTCATCTACTATAGATTAGGCAGCAAGAGCGTAATTTCTTTCGCCAATTAAAATGTTTGTGCCTGAGATTAACGGGTCAGATTCACTACTCCCGACGTGCTTACATACCTATTCTTCACGCTGTCAAATCCAAGTCTGCCCCGATTAAGTATGTTATGCAAAGATAGTACTATTTTCAATAGTACACAAAAAAAGGACAATCTTTTAGATTGTCCTTTTGTGATTCAGGCGGGATTCGAACCCACGACCTACGGCTTAGAAGGCCGTTGCTCTATCCAGCTGAGCTACTGAACCAGTCCCTTTCCGTTAATTCGGAATAAAAAAGTCGCCAGAGAAAGTCTAGCGACATCTAAGTGATCCAGCTGGGGCTCGAACCCAGGACCCCAACATTAAAAGTGTTGTGCTCTACCAGCTGAGCTACTGAATCATCTTTGTTTTGTTACCGTCGGTGTTACCCGATTGCGAGTGCAAATATAGAGCCTTTTTCTTTACTTGCAAACTATTTGGCAAACTTTTTTCTCTTCACAACGATGCATTATCCGTATCTTATTGTTTCACAACAACGTACCAACCTAAAAAAAGTTTATCTATTTTTTATTAATTGGTTATTTATGTTCTATTCAGATACACAACGGCGCGGTTTAACGCTTTTGGCCGCCACCATTTTTGCCATTTTCATCATTCCTTTGTTCGCAACAGTGGATAGAAGCACCTCTTTTATGCTTATTTTACCCCAAAAAGAAGATGTGATTGTTGAATTAAACAGCTGCGATAGCACAGAATTGGTACAAGTTCACGGCATTGGTCCGTATTTCGCTTCGCGAATCCTTCGTTACAGAAGTCAACTAGGAGGTTTCTATACCATAGATCAGTTATCCGAATTACAACTTAATCACTTTACATTGGACTCGGTGCGCCACAACTTTATACTCAAACCTGAACTTATTCAAAAAAGACATATTGACTCGCTATCATTCAAAGCACTTGTGCGCCATCCCTATTTAGAGTACGAAGAAGTAAAACTCTTATTTCAGGCAAAAAAGACAATAGGTTCATTATCTATTTCCCAACTTCGTAAGCATAAAGTACTTACAAATTATAGATTACAACAATTAGAAAACTATTTTTATTAATAGAATTACTGCTTCCATCATTTATTATTGCTAAATTTGTTATCTATGTGTAGTAAACATAGATAAATAACTTGTGTGCTGAACAAAAAAGTAATACAACATACGTACAATATGAAAAAAGTAATTATCGGAATAGGTTGCACTTTTGGTGTGATCTTCATTCTATTAATGGCACTGCCTTTTATTTTTAAAAAGGATATCATTAATCTCGTACAACAAAAAATTGAACAACAATTTAATGTGTCCATGGAAATGGGTCCTATGCATTTCACCATGTTTAGTAACTTTCCGCAAATGAGCGTTACGCTTCATGATGTTATAGTTACCAAACAGGATACGCTGGCACAAATTAGTTATGCAAAGGGCGAAATAAACGTTATGTCCCTATTGTCCGGTAAAAACATGATTATTAATGAACTTACCGTACAAAACAGCAAAATTAATATCATACAGAGCGACACACAAGTAGCAATAGCTACAAATAAGCCACTAAACGCATCGACTGAAACTCAAGCTCCGGCAAATGATAAAGGTATTATTCTGGAAAACATATCTCTTCAGGATATTACATTAAACTACATTAACAAAGCTGATAACTCCATTCTTACATGTAAGGATATCCAATTACAGCTCACGGGCCAATTAAACGAGGAAAACACGCATATCAACATGGAACTATCTATTCCATCGGTAAGCTATTCGCAAAACAAAAGCACAGTTTTTGAGAATATCAGCGTACAATGGGATGCTAATTTATTGGCCAATTTTGCTCACGGAAAATATGTTATTCAGGAAAATAGTTTGGTTCTCAACAACATGAAAATGGCTCTAACAGGCTCCATTGCTAAAGTTGAAAATGGTTTTGATATTGACATCAAAACTGAAGCTCCCGGTAGCGACTTCAAGACATTATTTTCTATTTTCCCGGCAGAGTATGCAAAACAGTTACAACCCTATCACACCACCGGAAATTTTGTATTTAACGCCTGGGCTAAAGGTGTACTAAGCGACACTATTATCCCTGCATTCCACGGTCAGCTAGAGGTTAGCAACGGTTCATTACGCTATCCGGATTTAAAACAATCCGTAGAAAACATAAACTTCAAACTCCTTATTGACAACAAAGGCGGAAGCATAAACAACACGCAAATCAACCTGGAACAACTAACCTTTACCACAGGTAACAGTCCTTTCCATGCGTCTATATGCCTTAGCAATCCTAACGATTGGTTCATTGACGGCAAAATGAATGGAACCATCGATCTTGACGCGCTAAAAGAGGCTATTCCATTGGATAGCGCAGTTATTAACGGTAAAATCAAAATGGATGTGGTTCTCAACGGGCACTACCGCTATATTGAACAAGAGGAATTTGAAAAGTTCAAAGCTACCGGATCACTCTCTTTCGAAAATATGTTGTTTAAAAACAGCGCTTTTCCGGAAGGTATAGCTATAGACAAAGGTACCGTACTTGTAACCCCACAACGCTTACAATTACGTCAGGTGCAAACAAATTTGTACTCATCGCAAATAACACTTAATGGCTACTTGTCTAACTACATTCCTTACTTTGTAAAACATCAGGAATTAAAAGGTAAGTTCACAATTTCCTCACCATCCATAAACTTAAATGAGATTATTGTGCAATCCATGAAAGCTGAGCGCCAAAAAGCCCTAAATGCTACAAACGCTACAAATTCTACAGCAACAGGAGCGGTACAAGAAAACACCGTACTTGTTATACCTAACAACATTGATTTAGAGCTTACCACAAACATTAAGCAACTAATTTTTGATAGATTAGAGATAAAAAACATTGATGGAAATATCCATTTATCGGACAGAGTGGCAAGATTATCAAATCTAACCATGAATATGCTAAACGGACAGCTTAAATTGAACGGAGCATACAGTAGTAAAAACATTGATACGCCCGAGGTTAATCTATCTACTCAAGTATCAAACTTTGATATTAATGCACTCTACAACAGTTTCAGCATTATTAAAAAGAATCTGCCAATGGCAATGAACTGTAGTGGATTGCTATCCGGACAACTGGACATTCAAAGTCCGCTTAGCCAAACCATGGAGTTTATACCGGAGAAAATGAATATTAAAGGAAACCTATCTTCGCAAAATATACTCATCAACGAGAACGGAGCACTAAAAGCGCTGGGATCCGTTGTTAATAGCGAAGAATTAAAGCGTATTTCAATTCAGCAACTAAACATTCCGTTTAGTATGACTAACGGAAATATTACAGTTTCTCCGTTCACTACAAGTTTTGCAGGCAATAAACTTACCATGCAAGGAACGCAATCCGTAGACGGACAAATGAACTATGCTATCGCACTGGATGTTAAACGCAAATTTTTTGGTCCCGATGTAGAAAAGTTACTTAAACAAGTTCCGGGATCTGCAAGCATTGAATCTCTACCTATTGAGGTCGATATACAAGGAACATTGTCTAAGCCGGAGATTAAACCAAACATCTCGAAGGCGGTAAAACAAGTATCCAATGCAGCCATTAACGAACTTAAAAAATCGGGCGGTAAGGACTTACTTAAAGGACTTCAGAAACTATTTAAATAAAAAAATATCCTCCGGTTTAATTAGATAAACCGGAGGATATTTTTTTATGGCATATTCATTTATCTAAATATGCGCAACACAGCATCATTGTAGTTTCTCAACGATCCTGCCTTACGTACAGCTTTTAATAACTTTCTGTCAACATCAGGCAACCAATATTCCCAATAACTTTGCATCTTAGCCAGTAGTTGGTGCTCCCCTTGTAACTGATCCATGTAATATTCATAGATAGAGTTATAGAACATTCTAAAACGTTCCATTATTTGCTCCTCTGCTAATTCGCCCTCATAATAACTTAACGCTAGCCATGGTCTAGCAACTAACCCACGTCCTAGAGCAACTCCCGCCAAATCAGGGTAAGCCAATTGGATACGTTTAATATCGTCTACACTATTCAAGTCGCCGTTATAAAGCACAGGATGTTTACTTTGCTTTAACAACGCGGCAAAATCGTCCATATTAACTTCGCCTTTATAACCCTGTACGCCGTATCGGGCATGTATGGTTATATGCGACAAAGATGTAGCGTTTAAAATATTCATGGCCTCAACACCTTGTCCGGCATTGTCCCACCCTAAGCGCATTTTAACCGAAAAGCCTATCTCCTTAGTGGCGTTCACAACATCGGCAATTTCATTCATTGCTTCTACGGATTTTAATAAACCTGCGCCACGTTCTCTTTTTGCTATCATCGGAAAAGGACAACCAAAGTTTAAATCACAATGAGTATGCCCTTGTGCCTTCAGTAACTCAACAAAACGTTCCATCTCCTCTCCATTACCGGGAAGAACTTGGGCAATGGTGCGTCCTTGCTCATTTATAGCTTGGGCACTGTCCCTCATATCTCTGTTTCTAAACTCCCCGCGTTCAATGCGGATAAAAGGCGTATAATAACCATCTACACCACCAAAAAACTTATGATGTGCCTCTCTAGCACAGTGATCCGTAAATCCCTGTAAAGGCGCGCTCTCAATCCGAAATGTTGATTCCATGCTAACTTGTTTTCTTATTTAAAACAAAGGTATAATAAATTGGCAATTAATAACCGTCCTCAGCCCATCCTGTACGTCTATATCCGCCTAATAAGTAATGGGCTCCATCTTCGCCAACTTCTTTTATCTCAACGCATATGCTGTCACAATTCAATCCTCCCGGCGAGAATGTACCCTTAATAAATACTTTACCATTATTCAAAACAAAGTACTCCTCGTTACTCAATAGATTCTTCACCTCACTCTGCGACCCAAAAGTATAAGCATCAGTACTGCAAGGCACTTTTAGACGTATTTCCGAACTGAATATATTGCCATTATCTCCAAAAATCAATTCGGTCGCAATATTCGCTGCGCTGTTGTATGTAGTTACGCGTACATACTCATCCCATAGTGGAGTGTTGGTCTCCGGGTGGTACGCACGTACAAACCACTCTCCTGACAATGCTTTAGTAGCAGTTTCACCTATCTCCGGACTTTTTTGACAGCCGCAAATCAATGTACATAACAGCATTAGTAAATATGTAAATTTCATTATTCGTTCTCCCATTTTTAGTTTATATCCCACCACACTTTTGTTTCATTACCCGGCTGCTTAGGTGTATTACTATTGGCTAATGCAGCACTTGCCGGATAAGGCAATCTGTTCATATATTTACGCTTTCCTAATGCATTATCTATAGGATCAATAAGCTCTCCCGCCTGCAAAAGCGTTATATCTTTATCTATATTCTGTCCATTTTCATCACTCATGCGAGGATAACCCAGGCGTCTAATTTCGCACCACGCTTCAAAATGATTAACCATACTTAATGCCAGCCATTTTTGTACTCCTATGGCCTCCATACACTCCTCATAAGTAGTATAATTCTCCCACCTGTATTCTGAACTTAAATAATTACGTTCCTCGCCTGCCAATCTCCACATACGGAAGCTCTCCGTTACGCCTTGCTCATACTCCTGTTTAGCCGCATCATTATCACCTTTCCTTAGTGCCCATTCAGCCTTAAAGAATGCCACTTCAAAACAGGTTAGCAAATATACTGCACGCGTAGGCCATTTATAAGCCAATGGTACACTAAACTCTTCCCTTTTACGTCCCACAGCAGCTGCATATCCGGGAACAAAACCGGCAAACTCATTCTTGGCGTTTAAGTCAAATTGTTTGCCCAACCTTACGTCATCATATTTTAAAAACGACTGTATTATGGACGATGATGCTACGTGATTAATTCTATTTAATCCCATCCTGTTGGTAGTGTACCACGGATTTTGTTTATTGGGCTCATCACTAAATCTGTTAAAGCAAACATCCTCCTCAATAAATTCATCCTCGGCAATCAGTTCATCAATAATTGCATCAAAAGCACTCGTTGCTAAACTTTGTCGCATCAGTAATTTCAGCTTCAAACTATTGGCAAATCGAATCCAGCTTTCCTCATCGCACTCCAACAACATGTCATACTTCGTCACATAAGGGGTTTCGTCCCTCCTCTGCCACGCAATGGCATCATCTAACTCTTTTATCAAACCCTTATATATTTCGTCACCATTGTCCCAACGAGGAGCAATAATCTCATTCCCCATTAACGCTTCGCTGTAAGGAGCTTTATCCATCGCATCTACCATAAGCTGCAAAGCATAAACACGTATTGTAGTTGCCATTAAGTTCAATAAACTGCTACGTTTTGTGGCAGCACCCTCTTTAATCACTTTACAATCCATTAATACATCAGCATAAATGGATTCATAGCTCGTGTTTAAGTATGTGTTTTTCAAATCGTACGTATTCAACGCCATATACTGCTGTTGCTCTGGCGATTGTACCCAATATTGAGCAAAAAATCCGCCACACTCGCTCAACTCTCCACCCAATACTACACTCAACGATAGTTGAGCCGACGGTAACACCATTTCTCCGGGTACAACTGTCGGAACATCCTTACTGGTATTAACATCCAACCAATCCCCACAAGCTGTTGTCACTAGCGCCAATAGGACAGCGCATACATATTGTCTCATCATACTTCCTTAAAATGTTAATTGTAAATTAATACCCATATTTCTTCTGGTTGGATTGGCACAAAATTCTCCCATACGTCCTATCAAATCATTCCCAAACGAGCTTATCTCCGGATCTATATAACTATTGGCCCGAGGTGTCCATAAAAACAAGTTATTTCCGTAAAGCGTAAGTTTCATACCATTAATATGCATTTTCTCTGTCAAACGGCTTGGTAGCTGATAGGACAATGATATGTTTCTTAACTTAACAAATCCTCTCGGCACTAATTTGGCAGCTTCCATTGATTCTCCACCTAAATCAATATACTCCTTCATCATGTCTGTACTCACGGGTGTAGTATTTTCTACATAATGAACGTTTCCATTCTCATCCGTAATTGCATTTACCGAATGAGGTACAACAAAAGGGCGGCGATCATTATACACCGTTTGAATAGCCGATCCGGCAAATTGCGTAATGTATGCGGTACGCGAATACATATAACCACCGTTACGTACATCAAAACAGAAGTTTAAATTCCATCCTCCTAGGCTTAAATTGTTTATTACACCCAATTCATACTTTGAGTTCATATCATGGTAATATTGTAATTCCGGATTTGCAACCGGCATTCCGTTGTTACCATTTACTATTATCGATCCGTCGGGGGCGCGTTTAGGCATTGTTACCCTATACTCTCCTATTGGTTGTCCAACTCTTGCCACTAAATGTGTTGCAGAGGTAGACATTCCCAAATCATACAAGTTAACCTCGTTACCAAATTCTGCAGGTAAGCTCTCCACTCTATTCTTGTTTTTTGTGTAATTAACACTTACCTCCCAGCTTCCGCCTTTGTATTTAACCGGGACAACATTTACCAATAACTCCACGCCCTGATTGGATATTTTACCCAAGTTTGTTACCTGCGAGCTGAAACCTGTTGACGGGTCTACGCCAATATTAAATATCTGTTTATCGCTAGTACGTTTATAAAAAGCTACATCTACCGACAGGAATCCTTTCCAAAAAGTAACACACCCACCGGCTTCAATCTCATCAGATATTTCCGGACTCAAACCTGCATTGCCTAACCTATTACCATAGGTATATGAGTTTATTCCCGACAACGGGAAAGTTATATTTCCAAATAAATTACTGCCGTACCCCTGGACATAATAAGGCGTTAACATATAGGGATCGGCATCGTTACCCGTACGTCCATACGCTACGCGCAATTTTGCGTAGGATAATACATTACGTGCTTGCTCTGACAACAATTCCGAGAAAACAAAAGCTCCCGTTGCTCCGGGATAGAAATAGTCTCTTTTTCCCTTGGGTAATGTAGACGACCAGTCATTACGAGCAGTAACCGTTAAGAATAACAACTCATTGAAGCTAAACTCTGCTTGTCCAAATAGGCCAAACAGACGTCGCAAAGAACTTCTTTCATTTACTTTTGCTGCCGATGCAGAATTCGTAATATGTTCAAAGCCGGGAATTTCCAAACCTGTTACCTTATTAAACACAGACGAATATTTCATTTCATTCATATTTGCCCCGGCCAAAATAGTTGTCTTGAATCCATTAATCCGTTTGTTATAGGTAAGCATAAATTCATGATTTACCTCACGGCTGCGCTCCATACCTTTACTAACGGATCCAGGCATCCATATCTGGTCCGCATTGGGAGTTCCCTCCATCAGTTCTAGTTTGGGTGTTGCTAGTTTGGTTTCATTATCAGTGGCATCATAACCTAAACGATAAACACCTTCTAAATTCCGCGTGATGCAAATATCCGCCTGTACCTTTCCAAATATTTTTTGCTGTTTGAAATTATTTGTTGTGTTATCCAATATCCAATAAGGATTGGTAACTCCGTATGGAGAGAAGTAGTACTCAGGCGTGTTATATGGGTCATTGACATAATCTTTCAATCCTGTTATATCAATATCTCTAGGTATTTGGTATAAACTACTTACAACAGTCATGCCTTGCCCCGTTGCGGCAAAACTATTTTTTTGTTCGCCAATATTTACATTAGCACTTAAAGCCAACCTGCCAAAAATATGCGAACCGCTAATTGAAAATACATTGCGCACATATCTATCGGCTTTACCCGGCATAATCCCATTATCGGTCACGTTATTATATCCGGCTCTAAAATTAGTGGTTTCATTACCTCCTGTTGCGGTGATACTATTAGAGGTCATTACCCCCGTGTCAAAGAATCTACGCACATTGTCTTTTTGCGACACATAACGTTTACTTTTACGTATCCCATTGTATATATTTCCCCACTCATGCCAACGGTTATCAAACTCAGGCCCCCAACTGGTATTTTCATTTACATCCTCCGCTCCATAATATCCCTGTCCGAAACTATTTTGAAACTCGGGCAAACGCAAAACAGAAGAGATTTGAACCGTAGAACTCAAAGAAATGGACATTCCCCTTCCTTCTTTATCCTGTTTGGAGGACAGTAACACCACACCATTGGCCGCTCGCGAACCATAGAGCGCAGTTGCTGCAGCGCCTTTTAGTACTGTTATGGTTTCTATATTGTCCGGATTAATTAAATTTATTCCACTACCAAAATCAAATCCGTTATTCAAAGCATCGCCAGATAATTTTGCATTATTGCTTAGTGGTACACCATCCAAAATATACAACGGCTGATTGTTACCGTTTAAAGACGAGAACCCGCGAATAATTACAGAGGAGGAAGCACCAGGATCTGTAGATGTACTACTAATTTGGACTCCCGCAACCTTGCCTTGCAATGAGGTCATTATTTCATTACTACGGTTACGCTCCAATTGCCCCTTGTTAAAGGTGGTTGCGGAGTAACCCAAACTACGGTTGGGGTGCTTTATGTCAAGAGCGGTTACAATAACCTCATCCATCAATAAAGGTTCTGAGATTAAGCTTATGTTTAGTATACTATCTTCTATTATTGCTTCACACTTCTTCATACCAACAGATAAAAACAGCAGACATTCGCCTTTATTAACTAAAAGCGTATATTCTCCCATTTCGTTAGTCAAGGTACTTAATCCGCTATCTTTTTTCATTACTGTAGCACCTTGTATTAAGCGCCCAGCAACATCGGAAACAACTCCCTTTACTCTTATTCTCTGTGCAAAAGTTGGGATTATCGTCATAGTTATAAGACTCAATAAAAAGATTCGAAGCACTCTACTCATCTCTATCCCTCCTCATATTGTTTCCGCGCATATTCATGTAAATTCAACTTATTTGTGTTAACTAATTATTACACAAGATAAGCAAATATTAGCACATTAAATAGACAACATATACTCTCATTATTTTATACACATTAAACGCTTTTAATCTCTGCTTTTAATATTATTTACAGTTATAAAAACAATACCTCTCCCCATATGCTATTACTATCTGATTCAGGTTTCATTGTGGTTTCATTGTGGTTTCATTCAGGTTTTGGGGGGCAAACCTGAATGAAACCTGAATGAAACCTGAATGAAATACGGAGCGGGTGTTAGGAAGGAGACCACAGAATACGCATACGGTATTTAATTATATTACTACAAATGGCGAATAAATTATACGGTTTAGAGCCAAATAATAAATTGTACCAAGTTTCGTTATTTAGATTCATTAAACTGTTTTACACCACATTTTCACTTCTTCTGTTTCAGAGGGTCAATAAATTGAGTACCTTTGTTACTTAAATGACAATGAAATAGAGATGAACAGAAACGATTTTGAGATAATGGCTCCCGTAGGTTCCTACGAGTCGCTTTACGCAGCCATACAAGGAGGTGCAAACTCTATCTATTTTGGTGTGGAGGGATTAAATATGCGCGCGCGCAGCGCTGCCAATTTCACACTTGATGATTTGCGCAACATAGCTTCCATTTGTCGGGAGCACAATTTGAAAAGTTACCTTACGGTAAATACCATAATATACAACAATGAGTTGGATCGCATGCAGCGAATTATTGACTGTGCGAAAGAAGCAGGCGTTAGCGCTATTATCGCTTCGGACATTGCAGCCATTCTATACGCGCGTCAGGTAGGTGTTGAAGTACACATAAGTACGCAATGTAACATTACCAACTATGATGTTGTTAAATTCTACTCCCAATATGCAGATGTTGTTGTATTGGCAAGGGAGTTGAATATGGACCGTGTGGCCGAGATTCACCGACGCATTATTGAAGAGGATTTACGCGGACCTAAGGGCGAGTTAATTGAAATTGAAATGTTTGCGCACGGGGCGTTGTGTATGGCAGTTTCAGGTAAATGCTATTTAAGTTTACATGAGCGTAATGCATCGGCTAACAGAGGTGCTTGCTTCCAGGCTTGCCGTAAGTCATACACGGTAACCGACAAAGAAACCGGTATGGAGCTTGACATTGAGAATGAATACATTATGTCGCCAAAGGATTTATGTACCATTGGTTTTGTAAACAAAATGGCAGATGCCGGCGTACGTGTATTTAAAATTGAAGGACGTGCTCGTAGCGCTGAGTATGTACGTACCGTTTGTGAGTGCTACAATGAAGCATTGAACAGTTATTTGGACGGCACGTATAACCGCGAGAAAATTGATGCCTGGAAAGAGCGATTGGCAACGGTGTTTAACCGTGGTTTCTGGGACGGATATTATTTAGGACAACGTCTTGGAGAGTGGAGTGAGGTGTACGGTTCAAAATCGACCAAGAAGAAGGTGGCCATTGGAACTGTTACTAACTTTTTTGCAAATATTAACGTAGCGGAATTCCGTTTGGAATCCTTTGATTTAAGCGTTGGTGAGGAGGTACTTATTATTGGTCCTACTACCGGCGTATTGAAGATAACAGTAGATGAGTTACGCGTGGACAACAAAAAAGTGGATAAGGTAACCAAAGGTGATATTTTTTCACTTGCCGTTGGAGAACGTGTTCGCCGTTCTGACCGTTTGTACAAATTTGTGGACACGACACCGGAAATGATACAACAATAATAGACTGAAATAAACATAAACATACCGTGGGAGTTATTTTAAGACAAAGCCTAAAGGCGACGATAGTAAATTATGTCGGTACATTTATCGGCTTTTTAACCACAATGTTTATTGTTACTGAATTTTTGCAACCCGAGGAGATTGGTTTAACCAAATTGCTCCTTGAGGTTGCAATTTTATTTTCTTATTTGGCCCAATTTGGCGTACCTGCAACAGCAATGCGCTATTTCCCCTATTTTAAAGGTGGCGAAAATAATAACGGTTTATTTTACTATATGACTATGACTAGCCTTTTCGGGTTAGGTCTTTTTGTTTTGGCTTTCTTGGCGTTGGATTATCCCATAAACTTAATGTTTTCAGAGAAGTCGGCAATGTTTGTGGAGTATAAATGGTGGATTGTACCACTCACCATATGCCTTATTGGCATGGGCTTAGTGGAGAGTTACGCCAACTTACTTATGCGAATCACTGTTCCACGATTAATAAGAGAGGTTGTAGTCCGATTGTTTTTAATTGTAGTTTACGTGCTGTTTGCATTTCAATTTTACGGCATTACCGGCCTCGTGGCAGGTACGGTAATTGCGTATGCGTTGTGCGCCGTGTTGGGATGGTTATATCTGCCTAGCATTGGTTCAGTATCCCTTAAGCACAATAATCATTTCATTACTCCCGACTTACGCAGATCCATTATCCGGTACATGCTTTTTGTGGTGGTAGGTGGCATTGGTGCAGTACTGGTTAGTAAGTTGGACATTATTATGGTGGGATCGCAAATGGGATTATCATCTGCGGGAATCTTTACCATTGCTTTTTACATGGCCATGGTGGTTGAAATACCCTCTCGTTCCATATCGGCTATATCTGCTCCCTTAGCGTCACAAGCGGTAAGAGACGGTAATTTTGAGGAAGTAAAGCGCCTCAATAAGATGGTTTCTTTACACCAATTGCTAATTGCGGGTGTGGTGTTTATGTTTATATGGATAAACATTGATAACATCTTCCGTATTATCCCTAATGGCGACGTGTATGATGAAGGGAAATGGGTGGTTTTCTTTATTGGCTGCGCCAAGCTTATTGAGATGATATTTGGTTTTAGTAATAAAATTGTAAGCTACAGCAAACTGTACTATTGGACATTTGTTTTTACAGTTGTGATATCTGGTATTACAGTGTTGTTTAACCTTTTACTTATCCCTGTGTGGGGTATTAACGGCGCTGCTTTAGCAACTTTCCTTACGTGTATTATTGTATACACGCTTAATCAGCTATTTATTGTGAGGCGCTTAAAGGCCACACCTCTATGTTGGGGCATGGTACGTTTTCTATTGCTTATGGGCGCGCTGCTCATTGTTAATTTATTTATGCCTGTTTTACAAAGTCCGTGGCTTGATGCAATTTATAGAAGCGCCGTGATTGGTGTAATATTTTTGCCGGGAATTTATTTTCTGCGCATCTCGGACGATTTAAATGAGAAGGTTGATAAATACCTTTTAAAGAAGCAATAATCAGACAAAGACATCTGCTTAAATATATAATTTTCAACACATTCCTCCATTTATTCTTCTTAATGAATGGAAAAGCTCCTATTTGCTCATTGTGAATATGTAAGGAATTGATAATTTTGCATAAAAGCGCAAAATTATTGACATGAAGAATGTAGCTATCCTTTTAGCCGGCGGAAGCGGTAAACGCTTGGGCGCCGATGTACCAAAACAATTCTTACCACTTGCCGGACGTACGGTGATTGAACACAGTGTTGCGGCATTTGAGCAACACCCGCATATTGATGCCATAATAGTGGTTATACACAAAGATTTCCACACACAGATACATGAACTTATTGCGGCCAACGGGTGGCAAAAAGTATGCAAGGTATTGTCTGGAGGCAGCGAGCGCTATCACTCTTCCCTTGCTGCTATTAATGCACTAGATGATATGGAGGATGCTAATATTTTAATACATGATGCTGTACGCCCCATGGTTTCGTCAGCACTCATAGACCGCGTTATTTCCGCGCTTACGGAATATAGGGCTGTGAACGTGGGAGTGCCGGTTGTAGATACAATTTTACAGATTGATGATAACAACCTTTTGAAACATGTACCCGTACGCTCATCATTACGCCGAGCGCAAACTCCACAAGGATTTAAATTATCGACCATTACACAGGCATATAAACTGGGGATGAGCGATGAGTTTTTTAATCCGACGGACGATTGCAGCGTGGTACTAAAGTACATGCCCGAAGTTGCTGTTTACGTAGCCGAAGGCGAAGAGCGTAATATTAAGATAACCTATAAAGAGGATATTGAATTTGTTGAACATCTGCTTAATACGGAGAAGTAAATGGATACTAAACCACGCATCTCGCTAGCAATAGCCACATACAACAGGGCAAGGTTTTTACCTGGGCTTTTTGAGTCCATTGAACAGCAATCACTGCCTATTTCCTTATTTGAAGTACTGCTTATTGATAACAATAGCAGTGATAATACAGAACAATTGTGTAAGGAGTTCATGGAGCGACACCCACAAATGCATATTCGCTACATGGTTGAAACCAATCAGGGATTGTCCTACGGACGCAATCGGGGTATTGCCGAGGCTCAAGGCGAGTATATATCCTTTGGCGACGATGACGCATTGTTACAACCGGACTATTTGGAGAAAGTGGTTGCATTTTTTGATACTCATCCCACTATTGGCGAGGTGGGCGGTGCCATTTATTTAAACTACTTATGTCCCGTACCTAAATGGGGAAATAAGTACATGGATTCACTGTTTGGTTATTATCTCCCATCGGACAAGCCATTTGTAATGAAGGGCAAAAAGCAAAACTACCCGCGTGGCGGAAATATGAGCTTCCGGATGGATTGTTTACAAGCCATTGGCGGGTTTAATGTGGCATTGGGACGTACCAAAGAGTCGCTTTTAGGCGGCGAGGAGAAGGATGTTGCATTTCGGCTTATTGACTATGGTGTGTTAGTGGGATATTCTCCCGACATTGTAGTACGTCACTGTGTGCCTGAGGAGCGAACAACAGAGCAATTTATTGAGCGCCAAGCGGTGGGAACAGGTTATGGCGAACGTATACGTACCAAACAGAGTGGTGAGTTTGGAAAACGCTTACTAGTTGAGGCTGTGAAGTGGGCAGGAACACTTGTACTTGCAACGGGCTACACGCTGCGCATGCAACCGGAAAAGGGATGTATGTTAATAAAGTTTAGATACTGGATTAGTTGTGGATTACTTGGCATTAAACGAAATTTTTAATGCCATTTTTACAATATACGTTACAATTTGTTTTGTAACGAAAAGCTGAGAGCTACATGATAATATTATTGTGTAGCTTTTTTAGCGCATGGACCATTTGAGTTTTAAAATCCCCGTTTTTTGATTATCTTTACAGTGCAATTTTAGGCTCTGCAACGTATAGTGTCCTAAAGGGTTACGTAATGAAACTGGAGTACGCGTAACAAAGCAACTGAAACAGATATAATAATAAGTTTATACATATATGAAGAATATCAGAAACTTCTGTATTATCGCACACATTGACCATGGTAAAAGTACTTTGGCCGACCGTTTGTTGGAGCACACCAACACCGTAGTGGGCAAGGACTTGCAGGCGCAGGTACTGGATAATATGGATCTTGAACGTGAGCGTGGAATTACAATTAAGAGTCATGCCATCCAAATGGATTATCAATTTAAGGGTGAGAAATATGTGCTTAACCTGATTGACACTCCGGGACACGTTGACTTCTCGTATGAGGTTTCCCGTTCAATTGCCGCTTGCGAAGGCGCATTGTTGATTGTGGATGCAACGCAAGGAATTCAGGCGCAAACAATTTCCAATTTGTATCTTGCCATTGAAAATGACTTGGAGATTATTCCAATTATGAACAAAATGGATATGCCAAACGCAATGCCGGACGAGGTACGCGACCAGATTATTGAACTTATTGGCTGTAAACAAGAGGATATCATTGAAGCTAGTGGAAAAACTGGCTTAGGTGTTGAGAACATATTAGAAGCTATTATTGACCGTGTACCGGCACCTACGGGCGACCCTGAGGCACCGCTTGAAGCGTTGATTTTTGACTCGGAGTTTAACTCATTCCGCGGTATTATTACTTATTGTCGTATTCTTAACGGTAGCTTAAAGTCGGGCGATCGCGTTAAGTTTGTGAATACGGGCAAAGAGTATTTGGCTGATGAAATTGGTGTACTACGCCTTAATCAGGAGCCACGCAAGGAGTTGAAGACAGGAGACGTAGGTTACATTATTTCAGGAATTAAAGCTTCGGCAGAGGTGAAAGTGGGTGATACCATTACTCACGTGGCACGCCCTTGTACTAATGCTATTGACGGATTTGAAGAGGTGAAACCAATGGTATTTGCCGGAATTTATCCGATAGATGCTGAGGATTATGAAGACTTACGTGCTTCTATTGAGAAGTTACAATTAAACGATGCTTCGTTGACATTTGAGCCGGAATCATCGGCAGCGTTAGGATTTGGATTCCGTTGCGGTTTCCTTGGAATGTTACACATGGAGATTATCCAAGAGCGTTTGGACCGTGAGTTTGACATGAACGTTATTACAACAGTTCCCAACGTTATGTACATTGCGCACACAACAAAAGGCGAGACTTTTGAGATGCATAACCCGTCGGACATGCCTACGGCAACAGCACTAGATTATATTGAGGAGCCATTTATCCGCGCGCAGGTTATTACACCTCCTGACTATGTGGGGCAAATTATGACACTATGTTTAACAAAACGCGGTGTGTTATTAAATCAGCAATATCACTCGGGTAACCGTTTAGAGCTTACCTACGAGATGCCATTAGGAGAGATTGTATTTGACTTCTACGATAAACTGAAAAGTATTACAAAAGGATACGCTTCATTTGACTATGTACGTATTGGTTACCGTCGTGCACACCTTGTTAAATTAGATATTCTACTTAACGGAGAGAGTGTGGATGCTCTTTCGGCATTAATTCACTTTGACAATGCTTATGGCTTTGGACGCCGTATTTGTGAGAAGTTGAAAGATTTAATTCCACGTCAGCAGTTTGATATTGCAATTCAGGCAGCGATTGGAGCTAAAGTTATTGCTCGTGAAACTATTAAAGCTGTGCGTAAGGACGTTACGGCTAAGTGTTACGGTGGTGATATTTCGCGTAAACGTAAACTTCTTGAAAAGCAGAAGAAAGGTAAGAAACGTATGAAACAGATTGGTAACGTTGAGGTGCCTCAAAAAGCATTCTTAGCAGTTCTTAAACTGGATTAATAAGATATTACAGCAAGAGCCTATCCCCGTGGGATAGGCTCTTTTTTTGCGTCTAAATGTTTACCTCCCTAAGGGTATAAACGTATATGCGATAAATTAATTACACGCAAATGAAATCTGTTTATCTTTTACTCGCATTCTTAGGTTGGACATTGTGGAGCGTTGATCCATGCGAAGCACAAAACATTTTGGGTATAAATGCTCAAGCTCAATGTGTTTTGGGAACGGCTACTCCTTACGCTTTTCCGCAGTACTACATTACACCCGCACCAAAGGGATATGACCTATTTTACATTAATCATGTAGGGCGTCATGGCTCTCGTTATCCTACAGGAAACGAAAACATTGAGTTATTACTTAAGGCCATGACAGATGCGCAAAGTAAGGGTATGCTTAAAACACACGGAAAAAGATTAAAAAAGCAACTTGATAATTTACATAGAATTTATCAAGATCGGTGGGGGCAGCTTTCATCCTTGGGTATTGAACAGTGGCAACAAATTGGTACACGCATGCATGCCACCTTCCCAAAAATTACTGACGGAACTATTATTGCCATTAGCGATGATATGGAGCGATGCGAACGAAGCATGCAAGCATGTCTTGACGGTATTTATGCACGCGGCGAAAAAAGAAATGTAAATACTTCCATAATGGAGAGGGAGAACAACATTCTCAACTTCTTCAAAACAAATAAACACTATTTGGCATTCAAGGAGAATAAGTCTTGGCAAGAGGACCTTGATAAATATACACGTAAGCAATTAAGCCCTAATTTCCAACTTAAACCTTTCTTTAAATGGAAATATATACATAAACATCCCGACAGAGAAAAACTGGCTCAAGCATTGTACTACACCTACATAATCTCTCACGATGTACCGCAGGCACAAACTCCTGATATCTATTTTTCACGTAAAGAGTTGCGCCGCACATGGCACACTGAAAACGCACGCCAATACATGAGTAAAGGTCCATATCCGGGCTATCATAATGTCCAAATTAACATTGCATATCCACTACTTGAACATTTCCTTACATCGGCAGCTGAAGCTGTTGCAACTGATACGCTCACGGCAACATTGCGCTTTGCTCATGCAGAAACTATTATTCCTTTCTCAGCACTACTTGGAATACCAATGGCAGCACAAGAGATTGACGACCTATCGCAAATACACCGTTACTGGCAGGACTGCCACGTATCGCCTATGGCAGCTAATATACAATGGTTGTTTTATAGAAATGCCGAAGGACACTGTCTTGTTAAAATTCTTCTCAATGAGAGAGAGGTAGCCATTCCCATCTACACAAAAAATTACCCCTACTACTCATGGGATGCTGTACAAGCCTATTATATAAATCGTATTCGCGAAGCAAAAACACAACTCAAATAAAACACAACACCCAGATTGATATTGTATCAATCCGGGTGTTGTGTTTTATTTGAGTTGTACTATTAGTCTTGCTCTAAGTAAGTATATCCATACAATCCTGAACGATAATTACTTAAGAATTCACGTCCTTCTTCAGGCGAGATAATTCCTTTCTTAACAGAAGTAGTTGCCCAAATCTCAACAGAACGTGCCATACGTTTAGGATTAAACTGCACATACTCCAACACATCGGCAACCGTTTCACCTTCAATAATTTTATCAATTACATAGGTATCGCCTTTCATCTTAATATGTACCGCATTGGTATCACCAAACAGATTATGTAAATCACCTAAAATCTCTTGGTAAGCTCCCACAAGGAATACACCTAGATAATAAGGTTCTTTGCTGCTTAACTCATGCACCGGAAGGTGATATGAGAAGTTTCGCGTTGAGATAAAGTTATCTATTTTACCATCCGAGTCGCAAGTAATATCCTGTATTGTAGCCGATTTTGTAGGCTGCTCATTTAAACGAGATATTGGAATAATAGGGAAAATCTGGTCAATTGCCCATGAATCCGGTAAAGACTGGAATAACGAGAAGTTACAGAAATACTTATCCGGTAACATCTTAGCAATTTTCTTCAACTCGTCGGGTGCATGTTTGGTATCCTCCGCCATAGCGTATACTTCACGCGCAATAGACCAAAACAAACGCTCAATCTGAGCTCGTGTATTCAAATCAATTAATCCCAGGTTGAATAACCCTAATGCATCCTCACGTATCTGAGTAGAGTCATGCCAGCTCTCCAACATTCTTGGTTGGTTCAAATTATCCCAAATAGAGTACAACTCTTTTACTAACTCATGCGCATCCTCTCCAATCTCCTCTTTCTCGTTAAACTGAGGAAGTGATGTACTTGCCACAGCCTCAAAAATAAGAATAGAGTGATGTGCCGTTAGTGAACGTCCTGACTCTGTAATTATATTAGGTTGTTTTAATTCATTCTTCTCACAAGCATCCACAATCGATGATACGGCATCATTTACATACTCTTGGATAGTATAGTTCATGCTGTTAGCGCTAGTCGATGAGCGCGTTCCATCATAGTCTACACCCAATCCGCCACCAATATCAACAAAATCAATATCGTGACCCATTTTCTGTAACTGCACGTAAAACTGCGATGCTTCTTTTAAAGCCGTCTTAATGCGACGAATATTTGTTACCTGACTACCAATGTGGAAGTGAATAAGCTTCAAGCAATCGGCCATCTTATTCTTCTCCAACAAATCAAGCGCTTCTAGTAATTCGCTAGAATTTAAACCAAACTTACTAACATCACCACCGCTCTCTTCCCATTTTCCACTACCGGAACTGGCAAGTTTTATGCGGATACCCACATTAGGGCGTATTTTTAACTTCTTGGATAATGTCGCAATGGTACGTAACTCCTTAAGTTTCTCTACTACAAGAAAAATACGACGTCCCATTTTCTGCGCAAGTAACGCTAATTCTATGTAACTCTCATCTTTGTAGCCGTTACATATAATCATTGCATCCTCATCAATATCAATAGAAAGAATTGCATGAAGCTCAGGCTTAGATCCCGCCTCAAGCCCTATATTATATTTATTTCCGTGGCTAACAATTTCCTCAACCACCGGACGCATCTGATTTACCTTAATAGGATAAATAATATAATTCTTCGCAGTGTAACCATACTCCTTTGCGGCCGTCTGGAAACAGTTAGATATCTTTTCAATCCTGTTATCTAGGATATCGGGAAAACGTAAAAGTAATGGTGCTGCAACATCACGTACTTGCAACTCCTCCATCAACTCATGCAAATCCACTGACGGACCACCAACTTTAGGCGTTACCGACACGTGACCTTTGTCATTGACAGAAAAATAGTTCAGCCCCCAACCGTTGATATTATACAACTCGGCCGAATCCTCTACACTCCATTTTCTCATTTTAAATAGTTAAAATAGTAAGGTTCATACTGTGAATAATAATACGCAAAACTACAATATTTATTTATAAAATAATCAGTTTATTATCACCTAGTATGTATAAAAACATTTAAATAGAAAATTAGGAACATGAATCCAAATCACATTTTCAGTGACACTCGGCCAATAAACACTCAACCATTTGTTTATCAACACATAACTGTTGCTTCAATTCATCAACATTTTCAAATCTTCGCTCCCCTCTTACGCGCTCCACAAATCGTACGGTAATTGAATTTCCGTATATGTCCTTGTTGAAATTAAAAATATGCACTTCAACACTCGTTTCGCCGGTCCTACTCACTGTTGGGCGGGTCCCAATATTCAACATTCCACCGTATACAACACTATCCACAATTACCTCCACTGCATATACTCCAGTTGCGGGCAATAATTTATTCATTGAATGCAATTGTATGTTCGCAGTAGGAAATCCCATTTTGCGTCCCAACTGCTGTCCCATCACCACACATCCGCTAAAGGAGTAGTTGTATCCCAAATAATTATTAACAGTGTTAATATCTCCCACTGCTAATGCATTCCTTATTTTTGTAGACGATACATTAATGTGTTTTTCCTCATACACCTGTTCCTGCATAAGTTCAAACCCCATTACCTCCGATAAGGACTTCAACGTATCAAAGCTCCCTTCTCTGTTGCGGCCAAACCGATGATCATAGCCCACCACCAACACGCGGACACCAATACCGTCCACCAGGATGCGTTTAACAAACTCCTTATAATCCAATTGTGCCAACTCAAGCGTAAACGGTAGCAAAACCAAATGGTCCACTCCGCACTCCTTAAGTAACCCAATTTTCTCCTCAACCGTGGTAAGTATTCCCGGAGCCGGTTCATGCGGGTATAGCACAGCGCGAGGATGTGGCTCAAAGCTCACTATCACTGTTTCGCCATTTACTCGTTTTGCCTCATCGCGCAATGCTTGCAACACTTTGACATGTCCCTTATGCAACCCGTCAAAACTTCCAAGCGTTACCACCGGATTATGTATATGTAAATTCTCTAGTCCGTAATGAACGTCCATTGTTTGTCTGTTTTCCTATTTTAACCTAAAGCCCCCAAAGATATATTATTTCTATAAATAAAAATAGCCTCAATGTCCGCTTATTGACATCGAGGCTATTAAAGGTTACAATAGTATATTTAGTTTATCAATCTGAGACAAAGTTACTATCCGCATTTTGAGGTTCCGCAAGTTTTACAAATCAAACATCCCTCTTGGTACACAACCGGCGCTCCACAGCTTGAGCAACGCTCTCCGGCAGCTTCCGTTCCATTAGGAATATATTTCTTCAATGCACGCTCCACCCCATTTTTCCAAGTGTTGATATTTTCATTATCAAACTCCATGGTAGAGATTAACTCCACTGCCTGATGCACAGGTAAACCATGGCGTAATACTCCCGAAATTAATTTTGCGTAATTCCAGTATTCCTTATTAAATTTAAACGACAAACCTTCCACCGTAGTTTTAAATCCACGTTTATTCGAGAATTGGAAGTCATAGCGCGAATTTCCATCCGCATCATAATGTTTCACAATCTTACCTTTGCTCACGGCTTTCGGTAACATAATTCCTTCCTCATCGTCCTGAATACCTGTAAAAATCTCATAAGGACGACCGTTATAGAGTCCAATAAATGCAATCCACTTTTCCTTATTATTTTGGAAACGTACAACATCTGCCTCTAACTCTGCCGGACGTTTAGCCGGGAATTCCGCAACATCCTCTTTCTTATCCTTTTTATTTGAAATCAATACCCCCGATCGAGAACCATCGCGATACACCGTACATCCTTTACATCCGCTTTTCCAAGCCTCAACATAAAGCTGTCCAACCAACTCCTCCGATACGTCCGATGGTAAGTTTACAGTAACACTAATTGAGTGATCCACCCACTTTTGTACCTCTCCTTGCATTTTTACCTTAGCAACCCAATCAATATCGTTCGATGTTGCTTTATAATATGGCGATTTGCTGATAATTTCATCAATCTCCTCGTCTGTATATCGTTTCGTTGTGTCGTACCCATTTATTGTCATCCAATCCTGGAACTTGTGGTGAAACACTAGGAACTCCTCATATGAGTCGCCAACCTCGTCCACAAAATCAACACGTACATTCTTATCGTTAGGATTTACTTTACGACGACGTTTATATACCGGCAAGAAAACAGGTTCTATCCCCGACGTTGTTTGCGTCATTAAACTTGTAGTTCCTGTAGGAGCAATAGTTAAACACGCAATATTACGACGTCCGTACTTCACCATCTCATCGTACATATCCGGCGCAGCCTCACGCAAACGCTGAATAAACGGATTGTTTTCCTCACGTTTAGCATCGTACATCTTAAATGCACCACGATTTTTAGCTAAATTCACAGATGCTCTGTAAGCCTCCACTGCTAGTGTTTTCTGTATCTCAACAGCAAACTTTGTCGCATCCTCCGTTCCGTAACGCAAACCTAACGCAGCAAGCATATCTCCCTCGGCCGTAATTCCAACACCCGTACGGCGTCCCTCATTAGCTTTGGTACGTATACGTTCCCACAATTCAATTTCAACGCGTTTAACATCCTCGGCCTCCGGATCGGCTTTTATTTTTGCTAAAATACCATCAATCTTCTCTAGTTCCAGATCAATAATATCATCCATTATACGTTGTGCTAAATCCACATGCTTTTTAAACAGCTCAAAATTAAATTTAGCCTCCTTAGCAAACGGATGCTCAACGTAAGAGTATAGGTTTATTGCCAACAATCGGCAAGAGTCATACGGACACAACGGAATTTCTCCACATGGATTTGTAGACACGGTACGATAACCTAAATCCGCGTAACAATCCGGCACACTTTCACGGATAATAGTATCCCAAAATAAAATACCCGGCTCTGCCGATTTCCATGCGTTATGTACAATTTTATTCCACAACTCGCGTGCCTTAATGGTTTTGCTATATTGCGGATTTTCCGAATAGATAGGATACGTTTGCTCATAATCAGCATCGTTAACAACGGCTTGCATAAAAGCATCATCAATCTTTACAGACACGTTAGCACCGGTCACCTTACCTTCGGTCATCTTAGCATCAATAAAGCTTTCCGAGTCGGGGTGATTAATAGAAACACTCAACATTAAAGCACCACGACGGCCATCTTGTGCCACCTCGCGCGTTGAGTTAGAGTAACGCTCCATAAACGGAACAACGCCCGTTGATGTTAACGCCGAGTTTTTAACCGGCGATCCTTTAGGACGGATGTGCGACAAGTCATGCCCTACACCTCCGCGGCGTTTCATTAACTGCACTTGCTCTTGGTCAATTTTCATAATTCCACCGTATGAGTCCGATGGACCGTCATTACCAATAACAAAACAGTTTGAAAGGGAAGCTATCTGGTACTCATTCCCAATTCCCGTCATTGGTCCACCTTGTGGAACAATGTATTTAAAATCTTTCAATACATCGAAAATTTCCTGCTCAGTAAGCGGATTAGGGTATTTTTGCTCTACTCTTGCAATCTCACCAGCCAAACGGTGGTGCATATCGTCAGGAGTAAGCTCAAATAAATTCCCATAGGAATCCTTTAATGCATATTTATTAATCCAAACCCGCGCAGCCAACTCATCACCTTTAAAATATTTCACAGAGTTTTCAAAAGCTTCCTCCTGTGAATAGTGTGTTTGATTTTGTTGTTTTTCTGTTGTCATTTTATTTTTAATATCTTTAAATTTCGCATAAAAAAAAGATTCACTTTATATAAGTAAATCCTCTTAGCTCCGTTCTTTCCTTGTTTAAACAATATGTCAAAACGCGAAAAAACACTTCTACTTTCCGCTATATTTTAGTCGTCACAAACTTAATTTTTCATCTCATTTCCGACATCACAAATATACACCAATTAGCCACAAATAAACAACAGTAATGATGTTAAAAATTAAAAGTTTTCCAGTATTTTTTACATTCATCTCATTATCAATACATTGAAAATTTAACACCAGTAAAAAGTTTTCCATTTTGAAAAATAATAAAAAACTACCCGTTTTATTTTTGTTATAATTATAAACTACTTTTTATTAACAAACAAAACAAAGTTATTGACAATACCCACAAAAAAAGAGATGGGATTGACACTGGCTGTTGGCAACCTGTCAATCCCATCCACTCATTAGGCAGACTATCTATTTAACCGATGGTACACCCACCGTGAAAAAATATATATTTGAATTACTCCATCTACTTTTTCTCTCCAAAAAATGTTCTGTCCCTCTCCTCACCCGCTCCGCATCTCATTCAGGTTTCATTGTGGTTTCATTCAGGTTTCATTCAGGTTTGGGTAGCCATATCTGAATGAAACCCCTATCAAACCACAATGAAACCACAATGAGAACGGAACAGGGTATTGTGTTATTACTGTAAAATCAAGTTTAGAATATGTTTTTATGAGTAATGTAGCTATTATTTCTTTTTCTCAGCTACATAAAGCACTTTGCCCTTTTTTCCCACCATAATTACCTTGGCACTGTTTTGATTGGCCGAGAAAATAGAGAAACCTGTATTTCCGTTACAAAACTGCGTACCCTCAATAGCCGATACTTTACGACTTAAGGATGCTGCACTATTCACCACGTAATTTAAGTCAGACTCCTTCTCTGTAATGTGCTGAAAGTTGTGAATATGTCCACAAATATAAAAATCCACATTGTGCTTGCGTAAAATTGGAGCTACACGTTCCTGAAGATTTTCGCGCTCTGCAGCACTTTTCGTTGTTTGCGCTTTTATTGGATGGTGTCCCATAACTACCGTCCACGTGGCGTTGTTATTGGTGAGCACCGAATCAATCCACTGTATTTGTTTATTCATGTCTTGCTCGCGTACATCCGGATAAGTTTCAAACTCTTTGTGATATTTGTCAATTAAAGGGGCTGTGTCTATATACACCAAACGCAGTGTCCCACCACCTTTAATTTTATGCAGTTGCGTATAGTAACGTCCGTTTGTTGACCAACGTCGACTTATGTTGCGATAATCCATCACCGCTTGAGTATTACCTCTGTACTCATGATTTCCTAACACAGGAAACCAGTCCATCATTAACTCAGGATGTGAATAAATATTTTCAAAATTGGACATCCATAGCGGGTCATGTACACTGCGTACACCATCATAGTGGTGAATATCTCCCAAAGCTGCCACGAATTCAATATCTACCTCCTCTGCCACCTCGCCAAGCGTGTTAGCAAAATCCTTTTGCTCATAGTGTCCGTTGCGTCCCACATCGTTTAAGATATAGAAATTAAAACGTTTATCCGTTTCCTTTTTAAGTCGTTTAATTTGTCCGTTAGCAACACTAAACAGCATTAGCGCCGCTACAAAAAGCACACATCTTTTCATTCTTAGTCTATTTATTGTTTTTGTAATTAATTTTTTACTCACTCATTTGTAGTAAAGATATTGCCATCTCGGTATCAGAGCCAATCCACTGTTCAGGAAATGTTTGCTGAAGTTAAGATAGGATGATGAAGCACGGATATGTACTCTAAACCGAAATGACAACGAGATATGAGTGATGAAATTTGTTATTTTTCTCTATTGTAAATTAAAAGCTTAGTTTTACTCCCACATTAAAGCGAGGACCGTAGTACTCTGCTTGGGTAGTATTTTTTACATTACCTTGATAGTAACGCAAAGGCTGATTTAACAAGTTAGTAGCTTCCGCAAACAGCGTGTAGTGTTTAGCAAATGTATAGCTTGCGTTAACGTCCAGATAGCCCACTTTGTCATAGTAAATATCGGTGAAAGCATTTGTTCCAAACTCATCAATAAAGTTACTTGCAAAGTTGTAAGACACACGCATATTTAATCCTCTACGCTCAAAGAATACCGATGCATTAGCAATATGTTCAGGCGATCCCGGTAGACGTAATTTCTCATCTTGCACCTGTTGAGTCTCATCTTCATACTCTCTTGTTACATTGAAGTCCTTGATACGAGAGCGAGAATAGGTATAGTTGGCATATACTCCAAAGTATTTTAAACAAGGTGCTATAAAGCCAAGATCACGTTGCAAACTTACTTCCACACCGTAAAGAGTTGCTGTACCACCATTAATAGGTTGTTTCATTAGGTCATACTCAACTCCTTGGTATTCCTTATTGCGCCATTGTTGTTTTACAATAAAATCTGAGATGTTTTTGTAATATCCACCAACTGAGAATTGTCCAAAACGGTCATGATAGTATTCAAAACTTACATCAACATTGTCTGCGTGAACCGCTTTCAAAGCACTGTTCCCCATGCTTATTTCATTATCCTCACCGTTAATATTTACATAAGGAACTAGGTCATAGTAGTTGGGACGGGCCAAAGTACGCGTATATGAACCTCTCAGAACAACTTTATCCGTTAAGTCATAACGTAAAAGTAAGGATGGCAACAAGTCAAGGTATCTGTCATTCTCTTTCGGAGTAGGTGTCAATGTCACATCTCCCTCCTCGGGCATGTTTAGAATTAAACCTTCATAGTCCACTACTGTCGCTTCAGCACGAAGACCTGCCACAAACGAGAATTTATTACCCACTTGCTGGTCATAGCGTAAGAATCCCGATCCCACACGCTCCGTAGCATTGTATTTGGAAGCAAGTTTCTCTAGGTTTTCCGATTGAGAAAACTGATCTGCATCCGTAAGGTTTAGACCTCCCAAATATTTAGCATCTATAAATTTGCCTGCCTTATAGTTACCGGCAAGGAAATCATCGTTAACTGCTGTTTTAAGCTGTCCGAAAGCTGCTGCGTCAAAAGCTTTCTTGTCCTGCGGTTTATAATCGAAATAAGTAATATCACGATCTTTTTCTTTTTGAATGTATTTGGCACCCAATTTTAAGTTTCCAGGGCGTACTCCCACCACAAATGGAATATTGAAATTAAGTCTTGCTTTAATATCCTTTTCAATAATTGTTTGATGTTTTTCATTTAACTCATCCAAGGAATAACCTGTAATATCCTCATCCTCCTCATTTTGAAAAGTAAATATAGGTTTGCGTGGATTGCTATAATCACTATCCATGGTAAGTTTCTTCTTTTTATACGCAACGTATCGCTCATTAGGACGTTTTTCACTTGCTTGCGCATAGTTTACATTCCAATCCATAAGTACCGTTCCAAATAAATGCTCTGCATTAATGGTGTAATCCATAGTTTCCTGACGCTCTAAACGACGGTTCTTATTGTCGGCCGATCCACCTTTGGTTTGGTAAGCCGCATCTTTTGCTACACCTTCCTCATTAATCCCTTTAACACGTAAACGGTAGCGATTTTCCCAGTCATTGCGACGGTTGTATATACCTTTAACATCAAGTTTATGATTGTTGTTGAATTTATATCCTGCCGATAGGGAATAACTTTGACGTTCGCGTTGAACAAAATATTTACGTACCTGATAATCGGTAACATAAGCATTACCATCTTTATCTTGTTCCCATACATATTCTGCATTATCTGATCCCATCGGATTGTTTTGGTACGAACCCGATACTATAAATCCGAATTTGTTTCCAATATTTGTTCCAAATGTCAATGCTCCATTCCATACGGCACGTTGAGACACAACATTCCATCCACTACTAAATGAAGAAGAGAAAAGTGTACGAGTTGGACTATTTTTAGTAACAAGGTCCACGGAACCCCCAATAGCATCTCCATCCATATCGGCAGTAACCACTTTATTAACTACAATGGTTTGTACCATATCCGCAGGCACTAAATCCAACTGCACGGCACGAACATCTCCCTCTGCTGATGGTATACGATTGCCATTTACAGTAACAGCACTAAACTCCGGCGCTGTACCACGAATTTGTCCAAAACGCGCTTCGCCTTGATCATATTGTACGTTAATTCCAGATATACGCTTCATAGCATCACCAATATTCGCATCGGGAAAACGTCCCACCTGATCGGCAGAAACGACATTACGTAGATTTTTACTATTTTTTTGGTAATTAAGTGCGCGTTGATAGTTTTGCATAGATTCCGACACTTCGACCTCCGATAATGAAGTAGAGATGGGATGCATTCTCACATTTTGCACCTGCGTTACACCTGCTTTTACATTAAGTGTAACTAATTCATCGGCATAACCAATGTACGAAAACTTAATTTTACACTCTCCTTGAGGAACAATGGGAAGAATGTAATTCCCATCCACATCTGTAGCTACACCACTTTTATATGTTTCCATAAACACCGTAACACCTGGCAATGGCTGCCCGTCAGTATCCATAACTTGACCTCTTACCACACCGTTAGAGGTTGTTTTTTGAGCATTAAGCACACAAGGAAACAGCACTGCGAGAAACGCTAGCTGCAAAAACAAATAAATTTGTCTCATACTTAGATTAAATTATTTCGTGTATAATTATTGTCATTTAATGACTAGTAAATACTCTGCAAACGCACTTGCATAAATTTCTCTATTTGACACACCGGACATTCTCTATCGGTAGCTATGCTCACTTCAAAGTCGCCAAAATCCGCGACATCCAATGTGGCAATAGCTACTCGCAATACATGTTCAAAATTGTTGATGTCCTTATCTGTAAGTTTTTTTTGTCGTAACTGTTTTTGGTAGTGTTTTTCAATATTTCTTACCGCTGCATAAACAATTGGCTTACGTATAGCCCCAACCGAGGTAGCATCTGTTGAGTTTAATTTGTCGGTTGAAAAGGTATATTTACGATACAGAGCTTGCAGAACTGTAATTTTAGCGGAGAACATACCGTTTTTTGTTTTTTGCGCCATTTTATCCAATTCGCCCTCATCGATAGCCGAGAACAAATACCAATCCTGCACCTCTTCTGCGTTTTCAGCTACAGCAATTGTTTTTGTTTTTTCAACATTTGCAAATACCGATACGGTGTTGAATAATGTAATAACCAGATAAAGTAATAATGACACTGTTTTCATTTTTGATGCTTATAATTATTTTACAGTGCAAAAATGGGATAGAGATATTACAATATATTTAGGAAAATATTACAAAAAAGCTACACTCCTTAATTTATTACATTTACTTTATTTAGAACTAAAATCGCAACTTATAGAGCTATTATGCGTTCTAGCAACAGGTGTTTTTTAATTAATAAAAAATTATGGAAGCAGTAAGTAAACAACCATTTCCGGTTAATCCTAAAGGAGGAGAAGTAAAAGGTATTCGAGGTCAAATTGTAACATTTACACAGGATCCCTTTTTAAACCAACCCGAGAAGTGTTATAAACACTATGAGGATGGTTTTATTGTTATCCAGGATGGAAAAATCCTGGATGTAGGAGAATTTAAGGATATATCGGGAAAATATCCGATGATCAAGAATATTGATCATTACACAGATTCGGTAATTATGCCGGGATTTGTTGATTGCCACGTACACTATGTACAATCGCCAATGATTGGTTCATTTGGTGACACACTTCTAGACTGGTTAAATAACTACACATTCCCAACTGAGGAGAAATACGCTGACAAAGCATTTGCCGACGAGGTTGCGAAAGTATTTTTTAAGCAGATTCTACAACAAGGAACAACTACAGCCAATGTGTTTAGTACGTCTTATGCCACATCTGTGGATGCGTTCTTTGAAGAATCCGAGCGTTACAATACGCGTATGATTAGCGGCAAAGTATTTATGGACCGCAATGTACCGGACAAACTTAAAGATGCTTCGGCCGAGGAGTCTATCGCTATTGCCGAGGATTTATTGAAAAAATGGCATAATCGAGGCAGACAGCTCTATGCTGTTATTCCACGTTTTGCTCCAACAAGTACGGAGAAGCAAATGACTATGATGGGCGATTTATACCAGCGCCACATTGACGATGGAGTATATATGCATACGCACTTAAATGAGGCCGAAGGCGAGGTTTCTTGGGTAGCACAATTGTTCCCTCAGTTTGATAACTACACAGATGTGTATAAAGCCTACGGATTAGTGGACAGACACTCCATTATGGCACACTCCTGTTTAATGAAGGACGAAGAGTGGAATACCCTTTACATGGCTCAATGTAGTTGTGCACACTGTCCGTCATCAAACCTATTCCTAGGTGATGGTGAATTTCAAGTATGGAAGGCGAAGGACCCACAACGCCCGGTACGTGTAGGTATGGGTACTGATGTTGGTGGAGGTACTAATTTCTCTATTCCTCGTCAATTAAATGAGGCATATAAAGTAAGTATGCTATTCCAAAAAAACTTGAGTGCGCTTCATAGTTTCTACTTAGCAACACGCGGAGGAGCCGAGGCTTTACACTTAGAGAAATCATTAGGTTCCATTGAGCCTGGATTTGACGCTGATATTGCAGTATTGGATTTAAAAGCTTCGGAATTTATGGAGTGGAGAATGCAATTTACTAAGGATATTTTTGATAAGCTATTTGTATTGCAAACACTTGCCCTTGACAATATGAACAAGGCTACTTACGTTTATGGTAATAAAGTATTTGACCGTAGCCGTGACGGACATGAGTTTATGTATGCAAATGAATTTAACTCACCTACTAAATAGAAAGTTATGCCAAGAACAGGAATTCAGATGCCTGCACAACCTCATTTTGGAGGCGGCAAGGCGTGGTTTATCTGGGCAATAGTTGTGGTATTTGTATTATTTCTTTTCAACGTACAGACTATGTTCTCCGTTGTACAAGGAGATATTCAAAAGGCTTTACATCTATCAACCCAGCAATTAACAATCATAGCCGGAGTTTATACTTGGGCTTTTGCTATTTTTCAATTCTTTGGAGGCGCGTTTTTGGATGCCTTCGGATCGCGTAAAGTACTTATTCCCGCATTCATCTTAGTAACTGCCGGAGTATTTCTTTATGGTTTAGCACAGGATTATACTCTAATTATTTTGGCACAGCTTATTATGGCTCTTGGAGCTTGTGTAGGCTTTGTTGGCGCCGGATACATTGGTGGTGCATGGTTTGGAATGGCCGCATATGGAACTATGTTTGGATATGTTGAGACGTCCTCTTGCTTATCATCAGCCGTGCAACAACCTATTACCAATTGGGTATTGGCAAACATGACTTACGAGGAGATGTTTGTGCGCATTGGCTATTTTGGTATCTTTCTTATTATAATGGCCATTATCTTTGTTAAGAACCCTACCAAGGTTGTAAATAAAGAGAATCCATTTAAAGTAGTTGTAAAGGACTTGTATCAAATAATTAAACTACCTCAAGCATGGATATGCGCTATTTGGGGAGGAGTTGCCTTTGGTTTACAATTAGCTCTAGGTGTTGTTTGGGCACCCGCAATGATACAACATGCAGGATTCTCTGCAGAGGCCGGTAATATTGGTTCGGCGTTATGTTGGGCTGGTTTAGGTGTTGGTAGTTTATTCTTACCACGTATTTCGCAAGCAAGTGGAAATCGACGTATTCCTTCGTTAATAGGAATGCTAATTGTTTTGGTTGCCCTTATTCTTGTTATTTACGTTAAGCTTCCATTATGGCTAGCATTGACATTAATGTTCCTAATTGGTTTAGGAGCTACTGCCGAAATGATTTCTTTTATGATTGGAGCAGACGTAGCGGGAGGACCGCTTACAGGTACTAGTGCTGCATTCGTAAACGCTTTCATGTTTATTATTGGAGGTATTTTAATGAACTTACCATCTAGTTTAGAAGCACACGGTCAATACATTATGTATTTACCATTTGTTATAGCAACTGCTATTGCCATAGTCCTAATTCTGATACAAAAGGAAACAGGAAAATTGGCAGCAAATGCAACTCCCGAGGCGAAACCTTCGGACACGGGAACAACACCCGCTAAATAGTTGAACAAACATTTTTAGCACTTTCAAGAAGTGATAATAGAGAGTGCCATTAGGTACTCTCTATTTTAACCCTACCACTATGGATGCAAAAAACAATGTAAATAAAACGGCCCTGTTCAGTATTGGAACACTAGTGGCCCTCAATGTTGCTACTGTTGTTAATATTTATGGATTTCCGTCGGAGGCAGTGTATGGACTTTCCTCCATTTCACTGTATTTAATTGCGATTATTGTTTTTTTAATTCCAATTTCACTTGTTTCAGGAGAGCTTGGCTCTATGTTTCCGCGTGATGGCGGCGTATATACATGGGTATCGGAAGCATTTTCGCCTAAAGTGGGAGTATGGGCAATTTGGTTACAATGGATACAATCCGTTTTTTTTTATCCTTTATCCCTTACGTTTGCTGCAGTTACTCTCTCTTATGTTGTTCCGGACGAAGTTGTTGCCCAGGATTTAGCTAATAATAAATACTATATTATGGCTGTAATTTTGGGTATATTCTGGATTTCTACCTTTATCGCATCTCGCGGTGTAAAAAACTTAGGTTGGCTATCAAGAATTTCTGTATGGCTAGGAATATATGTACCGGCTATTTTACTTATCGGATTTGCAATTTACTATGTGGTAACTGGTGGAGAGATACAAATGCAAATGGAGCCTATAGTACTTTTTCCGCGCCTTACCAACATTGACCAATTTGTTATGGCCGCAAGTATTATGCTCTTTTTCTCGGGAATGGAGGTTAATGGTGCGCACGTTATAATGATGCGTAACCCAACAAAAAATTATCCTCGAGCATTGATTATAACTGCTTTAATAATAGGATTAATATTTATATTGGGAACATTATCCATATCCATAATTATTCCACAAAATGAGATCAATATTACTCAATCGGTGATTGTTGCTTTCCAAAAGTATTTGAAACTAATGCATATTGAGTTTCTTTTGCCTGTTATAGCAATAGCATTACCATTAGGAGTTTTTGCAAATACCATTAGTTGGATATCAGGACCATCGACAGTATTGCGCTATGTAGCTCAATTAGGCTATTTCCCTAAATTCATTGAGAAGCAAAACAAGAAAGGTGCTCCAATTGGAATTTTGTTGATACAGTTTCTTATTGTGACCGTATTAGCGTTTATTTATGTTGTATCTGCTCAGATTCAACAAGGGTATCAGTTATTATTACAAATAACCAATGCGGTGTATTTGACCATGTATATGATATTGTTTCTGTCGTATTTGCGTTTAAGATATAAACAACCTCATGTGCAACGTCCATTTAAAGTATCTCGAAGTACTATTGTTTCATGGATTATTGGAATAATGGGTTTCATGGCATCGCTAGTTTCATTTGTATTGTGCTTTTTTCCTCCTCAGCAGATAGGGTCTGTTAACCATAAATACTATTTATTTATCCTTATTGCTATTTATGTTATACTTTTATTACCTCCAATAGCGTTCTCACTGAAACGGCATCATAATGAGAGCAGTAGTAGTAAATAATATTTAAACAAAGACTATGTTATTTGTTTAAATTTATACTTTTATTATTTTTATCTTGCATATTAGAAAAATTAATACTTACTTGCATCCGAAACAAAAAGCAAAAAGATATGTTACATACATCTTCTATTCTGGTAAACGTCATTATTATTAACCTGGTAGTCATTAGGGATTAGGAAGGCGTATACATATAGAAGAATGAAAATATAAGATACACGCCTTCCTGAAATCAGGAGGGCGTTTTTTTATAATATTAACTCGATTATACTAACAAAAATGAATCATACTTTATCAATTATTATTGTGGTCCTGATTAGCGTCATTATTATTCAATAGCGACGGGAGAAAGGCGTATACATATAATTGTAAAGACACACGAACCTTTCTCCCCACGGAGGAAGGTTCTTTTTTTAAAACACAAATTGCACTACACTATGAAACACGAATTAAGAAGCTCAAAAACCACTGCAGGCCGACGCATGGCCGGAGCACGCGCACTTTGGCGCGCCAACGGAATGAAAGAAACTGAATTTGGAAAACCTATTATTGGTATTGTTAATTCATTTACACAATTAGTTCCGGGACATGCACACCTACACAACATTGGCCAAGAGGTAAAAGCCTTAATTGAAAAACAGGGATGCTTTGCTGCAGAGTTTAATACAATTGCCGTTGATGACGGTATTGCTATGGGACATGAGGGTATGTTATACTCACTACCTTCGCGCGAGGTGATTGCTGATAGTGTTGAATACATGGCAAATGCGCATTGTTTAGATGCCTTGATTTGCATTAGCAATTGTGATAAAATAACCCCGGGGATGCTTATGGCAGCTATGCGATTAAATGTCCCTACGGTATTTGTTAGTGGAGGTCCGATGGAAGCAGGTGTAGTGGACGGACGTGAGGTGGACTTAGTAGATGCAATGGTTGCCGGTGCTAATCCGGATATTGATGACGCATCTGTTGAACGAATGGAAAAGAATGCGTGTCCGGGCTGCGGATCTTGTTCGGGTATGTTTACTGCAAATTCAATGAACTGTTTGACTGAAGCTTTAGGATTATCGCTTCCTGGAAATGGAACTATTGTTGCAACTCACATGAACAGAAAACGTCTTTTTGAGGAAGCCGCTAATTTAATTGTGACAAACACATATAAATATTATCGTGATGGTGATGATAGTGTGTTGCCACGCACAATTGCAAATCGTGATGCATTTTTAAACGCGATGGCATTAGACATTGCAATGGGTGGTAGTACAAACACAGTTCTACACTTATTAGCAGTAGCGCAAGAGGCTGAAGTTGATTTCACAATGAAGGATATAGATGCTTTGTCTAGACGTGTTCCTGTTCTTTGTAAAGTGGCACCAAACAGCTCTTACCATATACAAGATGTAAATAGAGCAGGTGGAGTTATGGAAATAATGTCTCAACTAAGCAAACATAACTTACTGAATACTACATGCAAGCACGTTATTAACGAAGATATCAACAAAGTTATTAACACATACAATGTTAATAACTCCGACTCCAATTTTAACCAACGCTATTTGAGTGCTCCGGCAAACCGTGGTGACAAGCAAATGGGTAGCCAAGAGTTTTACTACGACACTTTTGATACGGATAAAGCATCTGGCTGCATTAGAGATGTAGAGAATGCATACTTTAAAGATGGTGGCTTAGCTGTACTTACAGGTAACATAGCACAACATGGATGCATTGTTAAAACTGCTGGTGTTGATGAGAAGTTATTTCATTTTGACGGAACGGCTGTAGTTTTTGAAAGTCAGGATGATGCAATGAATGGAATATTAAACAACAAGGTAAAAGCCGGTGATGTTGTAGTAATTCGTTACGAAGGACCGCGTGGTGGACCGGGTATGCAAGAGATGTTATACCCAACATCCTATTTAAAATCCAAAAAGCTCGATAAATCCTGTGCATTGATTACAGATGGCCGTTTTAGCGGTGGAACTTCAGGATTGAGTATTGGACACGTATCACCGGAAGCAGCGGCAGGGGGTATTATAGCCTTAGTTAAGGATGGCGATAAAATAAGTATTGACATTCCTACTCGCTCCATTACTCTACAAGTTCCGGAAGCTGAATTAGAGGCTCGACGAGGAGCAATGAAAGAGTACAAGCCTTTGAACCGCAAACGGAACGTTTCCAAAGCACTACAGGCTTACGCCATGCTAGTTAGCTCTGCAGACAAAGGAGCCGTCCGCACATTACCACAACAGTAACACTAACAATAACACAATAATAGAATGAATACACAAGCAGAAAGTAATACAATGAGCGGCTCACGCGCCGTAATCGAATCCCTAATAAACGAGGGTGTCGATACCATTTTCGGTTATCCCGGAGGTACTATCATGCCGGTATACGATGCATTGTTTGATTATAGAGAGCAAATAAACCACATTCTTGTTCGCCATGAACAAGGTGCAGTACACGCAGCACAAGGATATGCTCGTGTTAGTGGAAAAACAGGAGTTTGTGTGGTTACATCAGGTCCTGGAGCAACAAATACAATTACAGGATTAGCTGACGCATTAATGGATTCAACCCCTTTAGTGGTTATCAGTGGTCAAGTAAGCTCAACACTATTAGGAAGCGATGCATTCCAAGAAACCAATTTTGTATCAATGACGCAACCGGTTACTAAATGGAATTGCCAAGTAAAGCGCGCAGAGGATATTGCTCCGGCACTTTCAAAAGCTTTCTATATTGCTAATAGTGGACGTCCCGGGCCGGTAGTTGTTGATATTACAAAGGATGCTCAACTTTCTATGTGCGATTTTACTTATGCCATTACGGAAGCTATACGCAGTTACACTCCAAATCCTACTATAAAAGAAAATAAAATAAAGGACGCAGCCAAACTTATTAATACTGCACAAAAACCTTTAGTGTTACTTGGACAGGGAGTTACACTTGGAAATGCAACGGATGAGTTCCGCGAGTTCATTGAAAAGGCCGATTTACCGGTTGCTGCAACTCTATTGGGATTATCTGGTTTGCCAACAGCGCACCCAAATTATGTTGGTATGTTAGGAATGCACGGGAATTATGGACCAAACATCAAGAATCCCGATTGTGATCTTATTATTGCAGTTGGTATGCGCTTTGACGACCGTGTAACAAGCGACACAAAAAGCTTTGCAAAGAATGCCAAAATAATTCATATGGAGATTGATCCTAGCGAAGTGAATAAAATTATCCCCGCAGACGTGGCTATTGTAGGAAATGTAAAAGACACATTACCAATGCTAACTGCTCGCGTTGAAGCAATGGAGCGTGAAGCATGGAAACAAGAGTTTGCCAAATGCCATGAGAAGGAATTCGAGGAGGTTATTAACCAAGCCATCAACCCTGAAGAAGGACCAATACGTATGGGCGAGGTTGTAAATGCCGTTACGCATGCATACAACCACGAAGCGGTATTAGTTACGGATGTTGGACAACAACAAATGATGGCGTCTCGCTATTTTCAGTTTACTCGTCCACGTAGTATTGTAACATCTGGAGGCTTAGGTACTATGGGATTTGGACTTCCAGCTGCTATTGGTGCTAAAATAGGTGCACCTCACAGAGATGTTTGCCTAATGGTTGGAGACGGCGGATTGCAGATGACACTTCAGGAGTTAGGAACCATTTTTCAAAGTAAAGTTGGCGTTAAGATTATACTTCTTAATAATAGCTTCCTTGGAATGGTACGCCAATGGCAGGAATTATTCTTTGACAGCCGATATTCATTTACAGAGATGACCAATCCTAACTTCGGATTAATAGCTGAGGCAAACCAAATACCTTACTTAAAGGTTGAAGTTAGGGAACATTTAGCAGAAGCTATTGAGACAATGCAAAATACCGAAGGTGCATTTTTACTTGAAGTTGTGGTACGACAAGAGGAAAATGTATTCCCTATGGTTCCTGCAGGACATGCTGTATATGAGGTTATGTTAAAACAATAAAAGCAACACGATGGAAAATAAATATATAATCACCGTTTATACCGAGAACAAGGTCGGGTTAATGGGACAAATAACAACAGTGTTTACCTATAGAGATGTTAACCTAGAAAGTATCACTGCTTCCGAGTCGGCAGTGGAGGGTGTACACAAATTTGTACTAGTGGTACATACAACCCAAGACAAGGTTAAACAATTAGTTAAACAGCTTGAAAAGAAAATAGATATTTTAAAAGCTTGTTATTACCAAACAGAAGAGGTAATCCGTCAGGAATTGGCACTTTACAAAGTTTCGCGCAATAGCAATATGGAACAATTAATACGCCAACACAATATTCGCATTTTGGAAATTGAACAAGACTATATGGTTTTGGAAAAAACTGGTCATCAAGAGGAAATTGCAAATCTTTTTGACATGCTCCAGCCTTACGGAGTGCAACAATTTGTTCGCTCAGGCGCAGTAGCAATTACAAAGAATAATTCTGTAGAAGAAAATACAATCTTATAACTTACATTATTAACAATAAATCATTAAAATTATGGCACAAATTACCTTCGGACAAGTAGAAGAAACAGTAGTAACTCGTGAAGAATTCCCATTAGCAAAAGCGTTAGAAACTTTAAAAGACGAAACTATCGCAATTATCGGTTACGGAGTACAAGGCCCTGGCCAATCATTAAACTTACGTGACAATGGTTTCAACGTAATTGTAGGTCAACGTAAAGACAGTCCTAGCTGGGATAAAGCAGTTGCTGACGGATGGGTAGAAGGAAAAACATTATTCCCAATTGAAGAGGCGTTAGAGCGCGGAACCATTATTGTTTACCTACTTTCTGATGCAGGACAAATTACAATGTGGCCAACGGTGAAAAAATACTTAACACCAGGCAAAGCACTTTACTTCTCTCATGGTTTTGGCGTTACCTATAAAGACCGTACAGGAATTATTCCACCTGCTGATGTAGATGTTATCCTAGTTGCCCCTAAAGGATCGGGAACATCATTACGCCGTATGTTCCTTGAGAAACGTGGTCTAAACTCAAGTTACGCAATTTTCCAAGATGCAACAGGACGCGCATGGGAGCGTGCCATTGCAATGGGTATCGGTGTTGGTGCAGGTTACTTATTTGAAACTACATTTGAGCGCGAAGTATACTCTGACCTTACAGGAGAACGCGGTTCATTGATGGGTGCTATTCAAGGGTTATTTGCAGCTCAATATGAAACTTTACGTGCTCACGGACACACTCCATCTGAGGCTTTCAATGAAACTGTAGAGGAACTTACTCAAAGTCTTATGCCGTTAGTTTCTGAAAACGGTATGGATTGGATGTATGCAAACTGCTCAACAACAGCACAACGCGGTGCGTTAGACTGGTGGAAAGAATTCCGCGATGCTAACCGTCCGGTATTTGAAAAATTATATAGCGAAGTAGCAGTTGGTAATGAAGCACAACGCTCAATTGACTCAAACAGCCAACCAGACTACCGCACTAAATTAGAAGCCGAATTAGCAGAGCTTCGTCAATCGGAAATGTGGCAAGCGGGTGCAGCCGTCCGCGCGCTAAGACCGGAAAATAACTAATTGAACACTATGACAACACACTATTTCCCTGCTTTGAGAGACATTCTCAAAGCAGGTCATACACTAAACGAGATACTCTCTCCTACTCCATTAATGCAAAACTTAAACCTCTCCGACCAGACTGGTGCAGAGGTTTATCTTAAACGTGAGGATTTACAAATGGTACGCTCCTATAAAATTCGTGGAGCCTACAATAAAATTCGTTCGCTAACTGAAGAGCAAACCAAGGCGGGAATTGTATGCGCAAGTGCCGGAAATCATGCACAAGGTGTAGCATTTTCATGTAATAAACTTAACATACATGGCACTATTTATATGCCAATTACTACCCCAAAACAAAAAATCAATCAGGTTCGGATGTTCGGTGGTCCCTATGTTGAGACTGTTTTAGTGGGCGATACATTTGACGAAGCAAATAGTGCAGCCATGCAAGCTGCTGAAAAGAATGGACAAACTTTTATCCCACCATTTGATGATCCACGCATTATTGAAGGACAAGCAACCGTTGGTCTGGAAATTATACATGCCATGAAAACCAAAGTGGATTATCTTTTCATTCCAATTGGTGGAGGAGGACTTGCGGCAGGAGTTGGAAGCTTTTACAAACAAATGAGTCCTGGAACAAAAATCATTGGTGTAGAGCCGGCCGGAGCAGCAGGTATGAAACATGCCTTTGCTATGGGTAAGCCTGCAGCACTTGACCATATTGACAAGTTTGTTGACGGAGCTGCAGTAAAACTCGTTGGTAATCATACCTACAATGTATGTAAAGAAGTAGTGGACGAAATATGTACCGTACCCGAAGGGAAAGTATGTTCCACAATCCTACAGTTATACAATCGTGATGCGATAGTCGTTGAGCCGGCTGGTGCGCTAAGTATTGCCGCATTAGATCAATATCGCGATGAGATTGCAGGAAAAAAAGTAGTATGTATCGTCAGCGGAAGTAATAATGACATTACCCGCATGGAGGACATCAAGGAACGTTCTTTGCTGTTTGAAGGCTTAAAACATTACTTCGTTGTGGACTTTCCGCAACGCGCGGGTGCACTACAAAATTTTGTTAGCAATGTACTCGGGAAAGAAGATGACATTACCTATTTTGAATACAAGAAAAAAACAAATAGGGAGCAAGGACCTGCTTTAATTGGCATTGAAATTCACTCTCCGGAGGACTTTCAGCCTCTTATTGCTCGAATGGAAGCTCACAATATCAAATTCCAATATCTTAACGATAACCCGACATTGTTTGAGTTTTTAATTGGCTAAACACCTTTCCAAAAGAAATATCCCGGTACAAGCGCTGCTTATACCGGGATATTTCTTTATATGCTTTTTACATTCTTAGCTCTATTCCTCAACTGTTGTTGTTGCAGGTCCGGCTATCGAATTACGCATTTGCGTATCCGCCTCAACGTTTTTAATTTTATAGTAGTCCATAAAACCCATGTTGCCCGAACGCATCGCCTCGGCCATAGCTAACGGCACCTCAGTCTCCGCCTCAATTACTTTTGCACGCATCTCCTGTGCTAAAGCAATCATCTCTTGCTCACGCGCAACCGCCATAGCACGGCGTTCCTCTGCTTTTGCCTGTGCAATCTTTAAGTCTGCCGAAGCCTGATCAATTTGTAATCCGGCTCCAATATTTTTACCTACGTCGATATCGGCAATATCAATAGATAGTATCTCAAATGCTGTTCCCGAATCTAATCCTTTATTAAGTACCACTTTCGAAATAAAATCCGGATTTTCCAATACGGTCTTATGCGTCTCTGCCGATCCGATAGATGATACAATACCTTCACCTACACGCGCCAAAATTGTTTCCTCTCCGGCTCCACCAACCAAACGATTAATGTTAGCACGAACGGTTACACGCGCTTTAGCAATTAACTGGATACCATCTTTAGCAACCGCTGCTACAGGTGGAGTATTTATTACTTTAGGATTTACACTCATTTGCACAGCCTCAAACACATCACGTCCTGCAAGGTCCACAGCCGTTGCTATTTGAAAACTTAAATCGATATTAGCTTTAGATGCCGACACAAGCGCATGTACAACCTGCTGTACATGTCCTCCAGCCAAATAATGCGCTTCAAGTAAGTCACGGTACAACTCAATCCCTGCTTTTTTACCTTCAATCATAGCGCTTACAATTACTCCCGGAGGAACTTTACGCCAACGCATAAGTACAAGTTGTAATAACGATATTTTAACATCCGAAACTAATGCTTGAAACCACAATCCAAGCGGAATAAAGTATAGGATAATCCATAAGATTAGCGGACATATCACCGCAAAAATCACTATTAAAAGCACACTACTTTCCTGCATCTAATTCTGTTTTTAATTTTACAATTACTTTATTTGTTAAAATTCTTAGTACAATCACCTGTTTATCTTCGCCTATAAAACCCATCTCGCTCTCACCTTCAACAATCTTATCATTTATCAACACTTTGCCCACCGGAGATAAGTTCCCCAATGTTACTCCCACATCTCCTTTATGGATTGATGAGTCAACACCTTCCACCACATCCTTTAGCATATTATTTCCGGTTATACGCTTAAACGTTTTATTTCGTATAAACCACAAAAACACCATTGATATCAGCAAAATTACGCCAATAGTAACGGAATGTCCAGCCCACATACCATACATGAAATAAGACATCCCTATTCCTCCCATCAAGCATATCAAGCCAAAAAATCCTGCCACTGTAATAGCCGGCAAATATAATATTGCAGCAACTACAAGTACAACTCCAATAATAAGTAAAATAACTAAAAATACTATGTTCATATGAGCCTGTTTTATTGAAACTTATCCAATTATTTCCTCTACGAACTATGTACGTAAAGTAACATAAAAATTTACATTATTCACTCGTTTCCTAGAAAAAAAATATTTCATCATTAAACGTATAAGCTCAAATATTAGCCCTAAAACATAAACTCGGAGTCTATATTTTTGCAAACAATAGAATAACTACATCACAATGCCCCATTTCTCTTCGCGAATTTTGAGATTGATTTTACTTATAAAAAGTCGGTTATTTTATATATATTTGCAAACATTCCCTGCCTTGTCGGCCGGATTAAGTAACAGACAGTATACATTGACTTAAAACAACATAGATATGTTAGACAAGATTAAAGAGGTTATTGACGAGATCAATGGTTTTAATGCCACTTCATTGGACGAAGTTGAGGCTTTTCGTGTAAAACATCTTTCAAAAAAAGGAACTATTGCCGTTTTATTCGACGGATTTAAAACTGTTCCTAACGATCAGAAAAAAGAAATTGGACAAGCGCTGAATCAATTAAAAACAGCTGCTATGGATAAAGTAAATCAACTTAAGGATGCCCTTAGTAGCCAAGAAACTACAGGCTCTTCTGACGATTTAACTAAACCGGGCGATCCTATTCACTTAGGTTCACGCCATCCACTAGCTATTGTCCGTAACGAAATCCTTGCAATCTTTAATAAACTGGGCTTTACTATCAGTGAGGGACCGGAGATTGAGGATGATTGGCACAACTTCTCAGCACTTAACTTCCCGGATGAACACCCTGCTCGCGATATGCAGGATACTTTCTTTATTGAGAAAAATCCGGATATCTTGTTACACACACATACCTCTTCAACACAGGTACGAGATATGGAAACTTACGACCTTCCGTTACGCCTTGTAACTCCGGGACGTGTATTCCGTAACGAAGCTATTTCAGCACGTGCTCACTGTATTTTCCATCAAATTGAAGCGTTATATGTGGATGAGAACGTATCTTTTGCCGATTTAAAACAAACACTTACCTATTTTGCTAAGGAACTTTTCGGTGTCGATACACAAATCCGTTTACGTCCTTCATATTTCCCATTCACCGAACCTTCGGCAGAGATGGATGTATCTTGTTCATTATGTAAAGGCGAAGGTTGTAACGTATGTAAAGGAACAGGTTGGTTAGAGATTTTAGGTTGCGGAATGGTTGATCCAAACGTTCTTAAACTTAACAACATCGATCCTGATAAATACACAGGTTTTGCACTTGGTATGGGTGTTGAACGTATTACAATGTTAAAATACGGAATTCGCGATTTACGTTTATTCTTTGAAAACGATATTCGTTTCCTTGAACAATTTACTGCTGCAGACATTTAATTATGTATAAAATATTGGCTATACTCCTTTTGTCCTTGACAGGGAGTTTATATGCACAGGCAACAACCCAAAGCCACGTGGAACATCTGCGTGGACTTTGGGTTTCTGCTTTTACACAAGGTATATATTCGCTTCCCGTAAATGAGCGTGTTATTCATTTTGCCTCAACCCTTAAGGGCACACCTTACGTTGCCGGCGTGTTAGACCGTGGGACAGCGGAAACACTTATCATTAACGCTCAAGAATTGGATTGTGTAACATTTGTGGATAATGTATTAGCCTTATCCGTACTTACCGACACACTAAACCATTTTGAACATGCTTTTGGGGATTTACTTACCAAAATACGCTACCAAGAAGCTCAGATAAATGGCTACAGCTCCCGCCTACATTACTCAACAGCATGGCTTTTATCCATGCAACAAAACGGCCTGCTTATTAACGCAACCCCCTCTCTTGAGTTACTGCCTTTTATACCTCAGGTTGATTTTATGTCTCGTAATTACTTAAAATACCCTCGTCTAAAAACCGATAGTACAAACCTCAGCGCCATAAGGGCAATGGAACACAACATTAATAGTACTTCCATTGCTTATATCCCGAAGGAAAAAGTTATTAACAATGTTTACAACTCCATAAAAAATGGAGACATCATTTTAATCACCACCAACATCAAGGGACTGGACACCTCGCATCTGGGCATAGCCATTAAAAAAGGAAAAACAGTCTATTTAATCCACGCATCGAGCGAAAAAGGTGCCGTTGTCGAAACACAACAGCCACTTAGAGAGTATTTAATGGGAGTAAAAAATCAAAGCGGCATAATTATTGCACGTCCGTTATAAATTGATAACATTGTATCATAGAAACTAAAATTGAAACAGATATGAAAAAATTAAGCTATTTCCTCATCACTATTTTAGCGGCTTGCCTACTCACCGGTTGTGGTAGCCGTAAAGTAACTCGTGTAAATACAAATACAACCATAGACCTTAGTGGGGCATGGAACGATTCGGACTCACGTATGGTATCGGCCGAGTTAGCCAATGACATTGTCAGTTCTAAATGGATCCCTATTTATGAAAAAAGCCATGACAACAAACGCCCTGTAGTAGTTGTTGGAGCAATTCTTAATAAAACACATGAGCACATCAACACCGAAACATTTATCAAGGATATTGAACGTGCCATGATAAACTCAGGCTCTGTGCGTGTTGTACAAGCTGGCGCTCAACGTGAAGAGTTACGTGTGGAACGTAAGGACCAACAATCCGGCTTTGTATCACCCGAAACCATGAAAAAATGGGGACGCGAACTAGGTGCCGATTTTATGTTGCAAGGAACAGTTAACTCTATCATTGACAGCTACAAAAAGAATAAGGTAGTTTATTATCAGGTAGACCTTCAACTATCTAACATTGAAACCAATGAAGTAGTTTGGATGGGTAGTCAAAAAATAAAAAAACAGGTTAGCGATCGCGCTTTTTAATTCAATATGAAAGCATCATTCCCTATCATCATATTATGTACACTATTGCTGAGTGGCTGTGCCACTTGGCATCAGCGTACATTACAATTTGACAGTGCTATAAATAGCGGTCAATACGAGTTGGCCGAAAAGGTTCTTAAAGGCGATAAGAAACAACAAAAAGGAAAAAATAGAATACTCTATTTACTGAACCTTGGCTACGTTGAGTTTATGATGGGAAAGAATACCGAGAGTAATGCTGTATTTACCGAGGCCGAACAGCTTATTGAACAACAGGTGCGACAACCGGCTGCTGAGATTGCAGCATTAGTAACCAATCCCGAAGTTCGCCCATATAGACCGGAGGATTTCGAGGTTATTATGCTTAATGTATATAAAACACTGAATTACCTGGCTCTTAACGATTTTGAAGGTGCGCTAGTCGAAGTGCGTCGCATTAACATGCGGCTAAAACAACTCAATGACAAATACCCCGATCATAAATCACGCTATCAACAAGATGCCTTTGCGCATCTACTTATGGGATTGATATACGATGCTACCAAGGATTACAACAATGCCTTCATTGCCTATCGCAATGCATATAATATCTATGAAGGCGACTATGCCAAACAATATGGCCTAACAGCTCCCCAACAATTAAAAGAGGACATGGTGCGTACTGCCAAGTTAAGCGGACTATATGACGAAGCAGATCAATACGCCCAACAGTTTAAATTAAACATTAACACTATTTCCTCATTAAGTGCAAATCTAGTATTCCTGTGGATGAACGGCTCCGCTCCATACAAGGCCGAATGGGGTATAAACTTTGCCATGGATCCGCAAAAAAACGGTATGGTAGTATTTAACAACAAGGAATACGGACTCTCCTTTCCTTTCTTTATTGGTATGGGCGGAGATGAAAGCTCATTAGCCAATGTGCAGGTTGTGCGTGCCGCATTTCCAAAATACGTGGAACGTAAACCTAGCATTTCCAATGCTTCCATAAAATACAATAACCAAACCTATCCGCTACAAATGGTTGAAAACATTAACGCCATTGCTTTTAAATCCTTACATGACCGCATGGTACGGGAGTTCTCTACCTCTCTTTTGCGCGTTGCAACAAAACAAGGACTAAAACAATTGGCCGGAAAACAGAATGAATGGCTTGGATTTGCCGTAGGTTTGGCGAATGCCATGACCGAGAAATCGGACACTCGTAACTGGCAAACACTCCCTTACTCAATAAGTTACAGTCGTATCCCATTGCAAACATCAGGAAGCTCCATTTCATTCATCCCCTACTCCGGCGGAGGTTTAAATACCTTCCAAATACCTTACAGAGCGGATATTACACAATTTAAAGTTTACACCACACACTAATCCGTGTGGTTTTCTTTAGTTAAAAAACATATTTCTCAACTCTTTTGCTTAACTTTATCATTCCAATAACAATGATAAATAACAGCAACATGAAAACAACGCTTTACATCCTATCTATACTAGCCCTTCTTGGTATTCAAGCTTGTGGAGAGAAAAAACCGCAACCCGTAGAAACAAAACCACAACTTCCCATTGTTAAAGTTGAGGAACCTGTAGCAAAACCAGAACCTGTTGTACAACAACCGGTATACCGATTTTATGTCATTGCAGGATGTTTTAAAGTTGAAGACAATGCTATCCGTTTAACCCAAAAACTAAATAAAGACGGACACTCAGCATTGATGATTCCTTTTAGCCGTAACCGCAACCTTGTATCTTTTGGAGGCTATACCTCCTACAATGAAGCTCAAAAAGCGCTAAACAGCATTACTTATCAAGATAAACTAAAAGGTTTATGGATATACGAAACGGAGGACTAATCTCGTCTCCCTTTCGCATTATATACAATCGCATCTTTGTTTATCAAAACGGAGATGCGATTGTCTGTTATGCCCCTATGCTTCGAATTTCCTTGCGCAATGTAAACGAATAGAATAGTAAATAAACCACTCCCACCAATAACACGGTAATAGCTCCCTTCATTCCCACCAAATCCGTAAATATTCCCATAGCAAGCGTAAAAAACGCCCCTCCGCATTGACTCATTATCATTAACACCGACATGGCCGATTTTTGCTCCGGATTACTAAGAATTGCCTCCGAATAGAAAACCGGAAATAGATTAGCATTTCCAAAACCAATCAACGCAATACAACTATAAAGCAGGAACGTATTGTGCGCCCAGTAAAGTCCAATAACAGCTATAAACATGAGTATTATACTCAAGTAGAAAAAGAAACGTTTTGACACTTTATTCAAATAAACTGCCCAAAAGAAACAACCTACCAATCGGGCTATAAAATAAACACTAGAAGCAAAGGATGCCCACTCCAAGGCAATACCCAACCTATTTATTAATAATTTAGGCGCAAGCGTATTGGTACTAATGTCAATACCAACATGGCACATTACCCCTATAACCGACAGTAACACCAGTCGGTTACGTGCCAACCGTAAGCATTGTTTAAAAGTAAATACCTGCTCATTATGCACCTGAGCTTTTGCTCCCGAAACAACTATCAGAAATATACTAAACCCAATAACTACCAAATAAAATAAAAACAACACACGCCATCCCAAACCTAGGAAATGCATAAAATACAACGCTCCTAACATGGCAACATAAGGTGCTGAGAAGGATGAAAAGGTTTTTACAAACTGTCCTATCGTTAAATGTCTTGCCAAAACTTTTCCTGTAATATTACTTTCCAACAACGGATAAAGAGAAGTCTGTAAGCTAACATTACCTATTCCCAATACAATAAAACTAATTATCATAGCAATATAGGATGTTTTAAACAAAGGCAGTATCATAGCAACCAACATTACAGCCATACTAACCAACACCGTTTTGCGTTCGCCAATACGTTTAATCACCATCCCAACCGGAATAGTACATACAAAGAACCATATATATACAAGCGATGGGAGTAAATTGGCTTGCGTGTCATTTAAATTCAAATGCTGTTTCACATAATTAGAAGCAATCCCCACCATCTCAATAGCGCCCATAACATAAAAGCACACCATGATGGATATGATTTGAAAACGGAATAGGGATTTCTGACTCATAATTATCGGATTAACTCCTTGCGGAAAACTTATAACAGTACGATATACGTTCCAAATAAGTTCAAGACATTCTCAGTTTCATCACATAAAAACGGCATTAGTGTAATGCGTACACCAATGCCGTCTTCCTAATTAATCAAAATAAAAACAATAAAAATATATCTTTCCGGTTAATGTATAGTTTTCCCTTATCTCGCAACACAACTGCAAACACTTTCATAGTCATGCGGGCAGTACGTATCATTTCACGGATAAACTTAATACATCAAATTTGTTACTTCCCTCTCCAGTTAAATGCTCCAATGGGACACAATCCTCCTGATTTTCCAATATGCACTAGGACCTTCAAATAATTTTCCAAATAGAGAATAAACGCATAGTTACTTTCCATGTTACAGTTTTCAGCATAATTAACGCCCCATTTTGCTTAGATCATTGGTTGGGGTATCCTTGGGGTTGGTTAGGGGTTTCGACTAGGTTACGACTAGGTTTCGACTAGGTTTCGACTACTATGGGGGGTACATACTAGTGGAAACCTAGTCGAAACCTAGTGGAAAGGTTGTCGAAACACCTAACTAACCCCTAACTAACACCTAACTAACGCCAAAGTTACTCCAAGGGTATAGCTATGCGCGCACTTTCTAATGTACTTCTAATGTAGCGTTAAGATGGGGTTAATACTAGGTGTCTATTTTTGGATTGTGAAAATAATGCGTGTGTATGTGGCATGTGTTATATGCGTGATTTAATCTAAAAACAGAGAGTTATTATTCATGAGAAGAATTTTTTTCTTAATACTTATCCTTATTCTTTCACAAACATCCTTCGGTAATTGTCCCGGGGATACACTCAAGATGAGCGCTTCGGATCTCGAAGCGCTTTTCCTTGAGCGCAATTTGGAGTTAATGGCCGGACAGTATGATATTGACATTGCCGATGCCGCTATAATACAAGCGCGGGCATGGAATAACCCAACACTGTCAGTGAACGATGTGAGCTTTTGGAGCAGCAAAAGGCAACGCGATGGCGAGACGGAATTGATAGCCCCACTGTGGGGAGGTGTTGGTAAGAATGCGCAATTCTCTGCCGAATTGAGTCAACTGGTATCTCTTGCAAGTAAACGTAGTAAACTCATTGCAATTGAGCTGTTAAACAAAGAGATTGCGAAACAACAGTTTGAAGAGCTATTGCGCAACATGAAATTGGAATTTCGCAAACTTGTATTGGAGCATACTTATGCGCAGCGTAGTAAGTTATTATTGGAGGAGCAACAGGACTACCTAAAGTATGTTATTAGCGCCTATGAACGTCAGGCAAAGAGTGGAAATGTTGCCCAACGTGAGGTAATGCGTTTGCGTGGCGCCCTTTTTGAAACAGAGAGTTCTATTGTCCATATAAACCGGGAATTGAGCACCACAGACAGTAGACTTAGATCCCTTCTATATATTACACCTACCGGTACACTCGCAATCCTACCGGATAATTATCAATTCCCGGTTCCTACTTATTTATCATTATCGGACATGATTGCGGTTGCTCTTAATTCCAGACCCGATATCAACATTGGTAAATTAAACACGAGTGTGCAACGGGAACAAATAAGGTACGAAAAGGCCATGCGTGTCCCCGATTTAAACATTAGTGTCAACTACGATAGAGCAGGCGGCGTGTGGAAGGATTTTGTTGGTGTAGGCATAGGCATGGAGTTACCGGTATTTAACCGTAATAAAGGAGCTATAAAAGCTGCAAAATTAGCAACGGAACAAAGTGCGCTACTACAAAATCAATATGAACAAGTGGTGCGTAACGAGGTTGCAGAGGCTTACAGGAATTACACGGAATCATTCCAATTCTTTTTCAATGACACCAATAGCAGGTTATTGGTTGAGATGGAGAATATGCTAAATAGTTATTTAAAAAATGTGGTGGAACGCAATATCAGTATGATTGAGTTTCTTGATTTCCTAGAAACCTATCACACAAACAAAGAGGCTTGGAACAATGCCGAGAAGCAAGTTTATGAAAACTATGAGATGTTGCGTTTTAACGTGGGAACCGATTTAATAAACAGTGAACAATGAGAGGTTATTATCTTTTAATTTTAAGTATTAGCGGCCTTATACAGAGCGGGTGTAGAGAGACGCCCAACGTTATAAAGAAGGAACAAGAAAGCAAACCAACGGTGCATACCGTAACCGCACGTAACAAACAAATTAGTAACGATGTTGTTTTACCCGGTAAAGTAATAACGGATCCTGACCGGACGGTACATTACACATCTCTATGCAGTGGTGTAGTGGTTAAAACCTACTTTGCTCTTGGCGATAAGGTTGAAAAGGGACAGGTTATGCTGGAATTTAAGAGTAGTGAACTTAGTGCAATGCAAGCCGAGTTAGTGGCATTAGAGTCCGATTTTACTGTGGCGCGCCGTGAGGAGACCATGTATAGCGATATGCTAAAGGATGGGATTATTTCTGAAAAGGAGATGTTGGAATCTGTTTCGCGCGTGAAGCAGTTACAAGCCATGATACATAAAATTAAGAGCGATATGAGCGTGTATGGCAACAGTACGGGCAATGGTGTATTTTCCATACAGGCTCCCATGAGCGGTTATGTTATTGGACGTAATGCCACTGTGGGGAGTACTATAACAACTGAGAGTGAAGCACTATTTACCGTGGCTAACTTAGATGTGGTGTGGGTAATTGCCAATGTGTATGCTGCCAATATGCAACATGTGGTTCCGGGGTGCGAGGCGGAGATAACATCCGTATCCTATCCGGGACGTACATTTAATGGGCATGTGAACCATGTATCGCATGTGTTCCATGCGGAGGACAGGACTTTAAAAGCACGTATCGTTATGGACAATAAGGAACTGGCTTTAAAGCCGGAAATGAACGTTGCTGTACGTGTAAATAACCGAGAGTGCAACAAGCACATGGCAAGTGTACCTACGGATGCGCTGATATTTGATAACAACCGTTATTATGTTGTGGTACGTGAGGAAGACGCGTTTAAAGTTCGAGAAGTAACACCACATGCAACAAGTAACAATTATACTTATTTAGCCACAGGTATACACCAAGGGGAAGAGGTGGTGGTAAAGAACCAATTATTAATCTATTCGGGCTTAAAGGAGATATAAAGGATGCATAAGTTTATAAATAATATTATATCATTTTCGCTGCGTAATCATCTGTTTGTTCTGTTTTTAACGCTTGTACTGTTTGTAGCCGGTGTATATTCCTATCTGCACACGCCTATTGAGGCTTATCCCGACGTTACAAATACACGCGTAAAGGTTATTGCCCAATGGCCGGGACGGAGCGCAGAGGAGGTAGAGAAGTTTCTCACTCTACCTATTACGCAGCAACTTAACACAATACCACGGAAGACGGATGTGCGCTCAACATCGCTATTTGGTCTATCTGTGATTAATGTACTTTTTGAAGATGGTGTGGAGGATTTCTATGCCCAGCAATATGCATCGAACCGTATTATGGGACTTAACTTGCCTGAGGGTGTAGAGTTGGAAATTGAGCCACCATCTGGAGCAACAGGCGAGATATTCCGTTATATACTGCGTAGTGATTTACCCATTAAGGATGTGTCGGCCATTAATGAGTGGGTAGTACAACGAGAACTACTGAGCGTACCGGGCGTGGCAACCATAGCCAGTTTTGGAGGCGAAGAGAAGATTTATGAGGTGAAAGTAAACCCCACTGAATTGGATAATTACGGAATTACTCCCTTACAAGTGTATGAAGCTATTGCCACAAGCAATGTAAACGTGGGTGGCGATATTATAAAAAAAGGGAGTCAGGCTTTTGTTGTTCGAGGTTTAGGTTTGCTTGAGAGTGTTGAGGATATTGAGAATACCCTTATTGAGGTGCGCGGCAGTACGCCCGTACGTGTAAAGCAAGTGGCACGGGTGGAAGTGGGCGCTAAGCCTAGGCAGGGACAAGTGGGTTTCAATGATACCGACGATGTGGTGCAAGGAATTGTGATTATGTTACGGGGGGAGAATCCTACCGACGTTATTACCCGATTAAAGGAGAAGATTACGGAGTTAAATGAGCGTATATTACCTGACGATATAAGGATAGAGCCGTTTATGGACCGTACCAAGTTGGTGGACACTACGGTTAAAACGGTACTGAAAAATATGCTGGAGGGTATTATATTAGTTACTGTTATTGTATTTCTATTTTTATATAACTGGCGCACAACGCTTATTGTTAGTACGGTGATACCACTTTCGTTTCTTTTTGCAATTATTATGCTAAGGATACAAGGGCTACCTGCTAATCTTATCTCGATGGGTGCGCTGGATTTTGGACTCCTGTTGGAGGGCACACTGGTAATTGTGGAAATAGTGTATGTGGCACTTGCCGGTAAATCCCGCCAACTAGGTAGTCGCTTTAAGGGCATGTCAAAGAACGGCATTATAAAGAAAAGCGCACAGCATGTAGCGGCACATATTTTCTTTGCACAGCTAATATTAATGGTTGCATTATCGCCAATATTTGCATTCCAGAAGGTGGAAGGCAAGATGTTTTCTCCTTTAGCATTTACTCTTGGATATGCATTATTGGGATCGTTAATTCTATCGTTAACTTATGTACCTGTAATGTGTAAGATGCTACTTCGCAAGGAGGTAAAAGAGACAAGTAACGTGGTTAGCAGAGCGTTAATTACGGGCGTAGAACACTGTTTTGAGTGGAGCGGCCGACACAGAAGAGCAACATTGGTGGGCTTTGCCATATTGTTGGTGGCGTGCTTTGCGCGTTTCTCCTTTTGGGGCACTGAGTTTATTCCGAGTATGAATGAGGGAGCCATTTATGTGCGCGCAACATTGCCTAACAGTATAAATTTGGACGAATCGGTTGAGCTAACACAACAAATGAAGGTGCGTTTACAACAGTTTGAAGAGATTGAGTTTATACTAACACAAACGGGTAGGCCTAATGACGGAACGGATGCTACAGGTTTTTTCAATATTGAGTTTCACATTGAGTTAAAGCCGGACAATGAGTGGACGCGCAATATTGGTAAGGATGCACTCATTGAGGAAATCAGTGAGGCTCTTACGCTATTTCCGGGTATGAACTTGGCGTTTAGTCAGCCCATTCAAGATAATGTAGAGGAGTATGTGGCAGGCGTAAAGAGCGCGTTAGTAATTAAAATATTTGGGAACGATTTGTATGAGCTAGAGGAGATTGCGGGAAAAACAGCTGCATCCATTAAGGATATTCGCGGTGTAGAGGATGTTAACGTATTTAAGAGCATTGGCTTGCCTGAGTTACAAATACAGTTGCTGGAGGAGCGCATGGCTACATATGCTGTGTCTAAAGCCGACGCGCAGGCAGTAATTGAGATGGCCATAGGTGGAAAAGCTGCATCAAGCTTTTACGAGGGCGAAAGGACGTTTGACATTGTTGTTAGATATGACGAACCTTATAGAGATGACGAGATAAAGATTGGCAATATACAAATACCTACAATGGACGGGGCAAAAGTACCCTTGCGAGAGATTGCAGATATTGGATTTAAATCCGGACCTGCTTTTATTTATAGAGATGGAAACAGTAGGTACATAGGTGTAGGATTCAGTATACGGGACCGGGATTTGGGATCTACTATTAGAGAAGCACAAAAACGCGTGGAGGAGCAGGTACAACTTAATACGGAGAATAAGATGGAGTGGTCGGGGGAGTTTGAGAGTCAGAATCGAGCCATAAAAAGATTGTCTTTAATTGTTCCGGTGGCGTTACTTTCCATTCTGTTTTTACTGTATCTGAATTTTGGGAATGTTAAAGATACCGTAGTTGCTGCCTCTACTATGAGCTATGCATTTGTGGGTGGGTTTATATCTTTGTGGGTAACCGGAACAGTATTTGGAATATCGTCAGGTATTGGCTTTATTATTTTATTTGGAATAGTATCCATAGACAGTATCTTACTTATTGCTAATATGAAACATGGACTACTTATGACACATGATTTGAGGTATGCAATAAATCATGCTGTAAAACAACGCATACGTCCTGTATTGATGATTGCATTAATGGGGGCAACAGGGCTATTGCCAGCAGCATTATCCAACGGCATGGGGTCGGAAGTTCAGAAGCCGTTAGCTATAATGATTGTGGGAGGAATAGTTATATGTATGTTATTATCTTTTACCGTAACTCCACAGCTTTTTTATTGGGCATATAAAAATGACAGACTATCTTCGCGTAAACGAAAAGTGACAGCGCATGAGAATATTAATCATTGAGGATAACAGAAGGATTAGTGAATTCCTGATTAAAGGACTGGAGGAAAGCGGATTTACAATAGTGCTTGCCGAAACAGGAAACGAGGCATTGAGTGAGATAAGAACAGCCAATTTTGACTTGGTACTGTTAGACATTATGCTTCCCGATATTGACGGTTATGAGATATTACAATACATGCGATTTAAACGTTTAAGAATTCCTGTATTAGTACTAAGCGCACTAGGCGAAGTGGACGACAAAGTTAAGGCTTTGGATATGGGTGCTGATGATTATTTAAGCAAACCATTTCATTTTAACGAGTTATTGGCTCGGGTTAATGCTTTGCTGCGCAGAAAACAGCATTATGATGGAGATGTAAACGGTAAAACTCTTATTTGTGGCAATTTGACGGTGGATGTTGAGCAACATATAGTGAAACATGGAGATGTTGTAATTTCTCTTACACATCAGGAGTTTATGTTACTGAAGTTATTTATGGAGAATCAAGACAAAGTGCTTACCAGAACTCAGATATTGAGCGAGGTATGGGGTATTTATCACAATACATCGACCAATATTGTTGATGTATATATATCCTATTTACGAAATAAAACCGAGGCCAATAATGAAAAACGAATTGAAACGGTGAAAGGACGCGGTTATATTATGCGTAGCCGCGACTAGAGAATAATGTCAAGACACATTATGTGCATTGGCAAAATGACACATTGAGACGTTATTTACTGCAAACAAACTAAATAGGATAAGATAAAAACCGATTAATTACAGATGAAAGTACAAAGTAGATTATCGCTATATAGCTCGGTGGTATTTGGAGTTGTTTTCCTTTTTATCTCCTTATTGGTATTGCTGTTATTTTATAATTATACCGAGCGCGCCCTTTACAATGGAATGAAGCAAACAGCACCCCTGATTGCTTTTTTTTACTTAGAGGAGGATGAACTGAACACTACAGAGTTTGCAAAAGTGAAGAAACAGTTCCACGAGAATGTGAATAATACTTTTTATCAACTTTACAATGAGAAGGATGAAATTGCTTATGGGTCACACTATGATGTAATTCCAGGAAAGGTTCTCGACATGATACGCCAGGAAAGCATTTTGGAGTTTACCTATGGTGATTTCTTTTGTTATGGCATTTACTACTCGGATAATCAGGGAGATTTCGTAGTAATTGCGAAAGAGAAACGCGAGGTAGCGATGCGCCAGTTTTATTTACTGTCATGGATTTTACTTGGTGGGTTAGCGTTGGGTATCCTTTTAATGGTGATACTAAGCAGAGTTATTGCATACAACGCTTATCGTCCATTTAGAGAGGTTATTGGACAGGTAAATAAGATATCGACAGAGAGTTTGGAAACCAAGATTCAATTGCCCGCAACAAACGATGAGCTAGAAGATTTAGTTAACACTTTCAATTTACTTTTGGATAAGATTGCTAAGTCGTTTATAATTCAACGAAACTTTGTCAATTACGTATCGCATGAGTTTAAAACTCCATTAGCCTCCATGCAAGGACATCTCGAGGTATTTCAACTACGCCCTCGAACTCCTGAGGAGTATACTGCATTAACAACAAAGCTGATGGGACAAATTAAAGACTTGGAAAATATATTAGCCACATTAATTACAATTTCCAAAGTGCAACCCAATGAAACAAATGTTGAGTCCTGTAGAGTAGATGAGTTATTATGGGAGATTTTTGACAAACTGAAGAATAGATTTCCAAAAACAACCATGAACATTGACATAACCATAAGCACGCAGGATTATGAGATTTTAAATGTTACAAAACCACGTACACAGTTACTTATTGCTTTATGGAATTTTATTGAGAATGCAGCTAAATATTCCAATAATGAACCGGTAGAAGTGGTACTATCAAAGGTGGAAGATAAGTTAGAAATAACGATTACGGATAAAGGCATAGGTATTCCATACAAAGAGATGGAACACATTAGTAAACCATTTTATAGAGCAGATAATACAAATAAAATTGCAGGAAGTGGTATTGGTTTATCCATTGCTCTTCAGATTTGTGAAAATAACGATATTCATTACAAGATTAATTCGGTCCAGAATGTTGGAACAATTATAACATTGTCTTTTTAATTAGAAACCCCTCAATGGTATTTCATTTTTCCATTGAGGGGTTATGCTTGGTATACTAATAATGTTTATGGGATAACTTCAATTTGTTCCCCTTTAAAGATATGCATACCTATTTGTTCTGCAATATACTTAATAGCAGCTTGTGCCTTCACTGAGTTTCCGGCACTGTCCAATGGCGGAGCAAAGGCTGCAATACCCATTACGCCAGGGACGGTACCCATTACGCCTCCTCCTACTCCGGTTTTGGCTGGGACTCCTGAGCTGTACAACCAATCGCCCGTATGCTCATAGAAACCTACAGTAGCAATTAGTGATGTGATATACGGTGTTATGCTAGGATCAAAGACCTGTTGTTTTGTTACAGGATTCAAGCCTGCGTTAGCAATGGTACATCCAGAGACAGCTAGCTGCTCAACAGTAACTCCCATAGAACATTGACGGGTGTAAAGATCCAGAGCCATATCCGGGTCGTCATATATGCGTCCGTAGTTTTTCAATAACCAAGCGATGGATTTATTGTTAAAGTTGGTTTCACTTTCTGATTTATAAAGTTCATCTAGTAAAACTACTTCACTACCGCAAAGTGCCATCATATTATCCACAATGGCATCCCATTTGGAGTTAGAATCGCCTATAGGTTTCACCATACTTGCAGCAGCTATCGCTCCCGCATTAACAAGTGGTGTACTTGGGTGATCGTTTTCCAATAAAATGGCCATGATGGAATTAAAAGGCAATCCGGTAGCGTCTGCTCCAATCATTTCCAATACTTTATCCTTACCGTATTGTTGAAGAATAAGGATTGCTGTATGTACTTTGGAGATAGATTCAATACCGAATTTATAGTCGATATCGCCTACATTAATTTGTGTTCCATCCGGAAGACATACTGATATACCAAATAGGTTTGAGTCTACACTTCCAAGAAAAGGAATGTAATTGGCGTTGGCCCCCTCTTTTATCCCCTTGCATTTATCGTATGCTTCATTTACAACCTGACGGAGTTCGTCTATTTTTATTTGCTTTTTCATTTTTACTTATAAACTTTATTCTGTAATCATTATGTCAAAACTATACACTAAGTTTATTGTCCTGCGGGTTTATCGCCAGCCGGTTTATCACTATCAGGCTTATTAGTTGGCGGAGGTGTATTACCTTGCGCATTGTTGTTTGCTGAAGGTGATGCTGGAGATGCAGGAGTTGTTTGTGTTTCCCATAAGAATGGTGCAAAAGTTACATTTGGATCTTTCCAAGATGGTTTTCTGCAAGCATAAATAATAAATGGGAAAGCTACGAAAATGACACAACCTAAGAATAGGATTAGGTACCATGTAAAGCTACTACCGGTTGCAATTTGTCCAGGAGGGATAAAGCTTAATACAAACGCAAGCAATGATCCAAAAAATCCTAAACCTGCAACTAACCACATCCATCCATTACCTTTTTTACCAATGGAATATGGACGTTCTACATGCGGATATTTATAGCGTAATACAATTGCAGCAATAAACATTAACATATACATTACAAGATATAGAAGTACAGTTAACTGCGAAAGGATTTGATAGAATGATTGTACTGAAGGCATTACCACAAAAAGTAATGACAATAACGTTACAATACCACCTTGAACAAATAGGATATTACGTTGAACGCCTATTTTATTTGTCTTTTGGAAGAATGGAGGTAAATAACCTGCTTTACCTACATCAAAGATACCTTTTGAAGGACCTGCAACCCAAGTAAGTACTCCTGCAAGTACACCAAACATTAAAGCGACAGCAATAACTGGTGATGCCCAATTTAAATGTAGATATGAAAGGTAATTATCAAAACCTACAAGTAAACTTTGAGTTAAGTTAATGTCTTTTTGAGGGATAATAACACCCAACGCAAAGGTACCAAGTACAAAGATTAACACAGTTACAATGGCACTAAAGAATATAGCTTTTGGATAGTTTTTATTTGGATTATCCACTTGCATAACGTGAATACCCGACATCTCCATACCTGCGTAGAACAAGAATATACTAGAAGCTAACACTATATTATCAAACTTAGTAAAGTCTGGAATAAAGCTTTGACTCATGTCCATGTTGTTATGGCCACCTGTAGCAAGGTAAATGATACCGAAAATGATAAGAAGAGCAGCAGGTATAACTGTACCTACAATGGCTCCAAATTTAGATACTTTACCTACCCAATGTAATCCTTTTAACGAAATAAAAGTTGCAACCCAATAAATTGCCAATACCACAACAAGCATAAATATCTTATTGGATGCAATAGCCATGTCATGCGTATGGTCCATGCCGATAAATGCAATGGATACTGCTCCAAATGTTAATACTGTAGGATACCAAATTGTACTTTCAATCCACTGCATAAATATTGCAAGGAAACCAAAACGTGTTCCCATCGCTTCACCTACCCAACGGAATACTCCACCCTCTTTGCTAGAAAACATTGCTGCAAGTTCGGCTGCGACTAATGAGGTTGGAATTAAAAATACGATAGCTGCGAATAGATAATAAAAGGCTGAAGATATTCCATATTCAGCTTCAGCGGGAAGACCACGGAGACTTACAACTGCCGCAATGTTCATCATTGCGAGCGTCATAATTCCGAGCTTAACCGCTTTTCCTGTTGATTTTTGATTTGTTGCCATTTCTGTATTGTTTAAATATGAATACTAGCGTTTATAATTTTATAGTTTGTATAAATGTTATTCTTGTACGGAGGGTAGGAATGCCATGTTTAATTTGACATATTCTATTAACGTTATTTACCTCCCTTTAAACTTAATCTACTATTCATTTTGAAAAGGAAGTTTAAAAACAGCCATTGAGTAAAGTTGAGTCAGAAATTTGACAACTATTATTAGCGAATATCGTAATCCATACATCAAAATATGTTTGATATCTTTTATATAATAATTAATGCCTTAGCTTATGTTTAGCCAGTTAATGAAACATCGAATAAAAACGGGTAAAGGAACTATTCCGTTATTGACCTTACTAAGTATATGGTCAATCTCCGCAATTACCTCTTTACCGGGTTTAGCTATTTCCCCTATTTTAGGAAAACTTGATACGATATTCTCCGGAGCTTCCGATTTAGAGATTCAGATGCTAACATCGCTACCATCCGTATTGATTATTCCGGCTGTTTTATTGTCTGGGAAGATTTCAGAATCGAGAGATAAATCCTTAGTTTTATACATTGGATTGAGTATTTTCTTGGCATGCGGTGTCCTCTATTTCTTTGCTAAGAGCATGACATTTATGATTATATTAAGTTGTGTTCTTGGTATAGGTGCTGGTTTAATTATACCTAACTCTACAGCCTTGATTGCAGACTTCTTCACTGGTAAGTACCGTGTTAAGCAGATGGGATTAAGTTCTGGGATAAACAACATGACATTAGTTATTGCAACAATATTAGCTGGTAAATTTGCCACGATAAATTGGCATCTTTCCTTTATCGTATATCTTGTTCCAGTAATTCCATTATTACTTATGCCATTTTTAAGTAATGCATATCTGAAAAAAAATAATGTCCGACTTGTTACCGATACTCAACCACAAGACACAACGGCCGAACAGGATACAGACGCATTAAAACTTTATACAGCCGAGGGAAAGAAATTTAATGTTAAACTACTTTCGGGACTCGTTATTATTTATTTTTTAATGACGTTGTTAGTTGTTCTCATTGCATTTAATTTGCCATTTGTACTGCAGTCCTACCATTTTGATAGTACCAAGTCGGGAACTATGATTTCTTTATTTTTCTTGGCCATCATGTTGCCCGGATTTTTTATATCTAACGTTATAAGTTGGCTAAAAAAATGGACTATTGCATTGAGCTTTCTGTCTGTGAGCCTGGGCTTTCTACTCATTCTTGTATCGAAAGCATTGATTGTTATTGGAGCAGGAGCCATTCTCGTGGGTTTAGGATATGGCATTGTTCAACCTATTGTCTATGAAAAAACATCCTTAGCAGCTATTCCAAAGAAAACAGTATTTGCATTAGCGCTTGTAATGTCTGCCAATTACTTAGCTATTTGTGTATGCCCATTTGTTGTAGAATGGATTCAGGTAATATTTAACAGGGTAAATGATATGCGTTTCCCATTCTGGGTCAATATGTTCGCAGCATTAATCATTGCCGTTATTGCTTATCTATTACGTAATAAAACTTTATTCAATACAGACCCGTCTAACCCTGAAGATTAATAACATATATTATAACACCACATCAAGTAACGCGTATAAACCCTCAATTATTTAAATATAACTTAATTAGACGAATATGAAAAAACTGACTATTATTCTAATGATGACACTTCTGGCAAGTGTTTTTGCTGAGTCTCAGTTATCAGCACAAAAAGTAAAAGTTACCTCGGTCTCTGCAGAACAAGACCATTATAACTTTTATACGATGATGAAGGAAGCATTCCCTCTTGCATTTAGTGATCCGGCATCGCCGCGATTTATCTTCTACAACTCCCAAAAGAATTTTATTTTTGGTATGGGAGGATATGTACAGTTACAAGGTGTTTATGACTTTAATGGTTGTAATATTAATAACAATAACGGTTACAACTATTTTGTTACTTCGCAAATTCCAATGCAACACTTTGGAAAGAAACAACCATCGCCAAGTTTCAATTTAAATGTAAATCAATCGACATTATTCTTTAAATTAATTGCAAATACAGACGTAGGGCGTTTAAATGCTTACATTAATATGCAATTTGTGGGCCCAAATCAAACACCACAATTACAACAAGCTTTTATTCAATTTAAAGGATTTACATTTGGACAAGCATGGAGTACTTTCGGAGACATTGCAGCTGCTCCTAATACTATTGATTTACAAGGTCCTCCAAGTGCTTTATTAGTAAAGAACCCGATGATTAGATATGGTTATAATTTCAACAAAAATTTATCGGCTGAGTTAGCTGTTGAATATGTTGTCCCAACCTATACTGAAAATAAAACAAAACAACTAAATCCAAAAGCTCCGGATATTCCATTGGCAGTAAAATATCAATTTAAGGATGGTAGTTACTTAAGAGCTGCAGGTATTATGCGTTTCCTAAATTACAAAGAGAATACACCTCATAACCAATCAGAACATACTGTTGTAGGCTGGGGAGCAGCACTTAGTGGTAACGTAAAACTATGCAAAATGGCAAATTTCCAATTCCAAGGTGTTTATGGTAATGGTATTGCAACTTATGTTCAAGACGTAAGTGGTATTGACTATGATTTAATCCCACGACACACAGAAGGACGCCTAAGTTCACCTACAAACTGGGGTGCTTACGGAGCATTTAATCTTAATTGGTGCAAACGCGTACAGAGTAATCTTGTATATAGTTACAGCCGTATGCAAAACATGGAAACACTAGGCGGTAGTGCATATAAGTATACACAATATGCTCTTGCTAATGTTATTTGGCAATTCAGTGAATATGGACAAATGGGTCTAGAGTATATTTATGGCCGTAAAAATGAATACGATAAAAACTACGGTAACGCCAGTCGCGCAAATTTAATGGTAAGATATAACTTCTAACGGGTAAATAACCCAAACTAAAATACCCTCGGCAAGAAATCTTGCCGAGGGTATTTTAGTTACAACTACTAATTTGAAGTAAACAGAATAGAGGAATAGCATACATTCATAATTGCTTTATATTCCTCATTAGACATTTCTATCGGTTTCTCAACCTCCTGATCAATTAACTCAATAACATCATCAATATATATGTTATCGTATTTCAGTGTTTTTTTACTCTCTAACTCCTTGGATAAGTAAACTCGAAAACAATCTGCTGTTTCATCATAACCAACATGCACCCAACCTTGAAACATCATACCTTGTACATGGAATACAACAGTTATTTCATCCTTATGCATATCATAATATTCACCAAAGCATCTCACCCCCCAAGAATAAATTTTCATTGCAGCATTGGTCTGAATATACCTTAATATTTCAGAGGCAATGAACATCTCATGTGTATTTATCAACTTTCTCATTCTACTTGGCTTTTGTTTGTGAGTTTACTGAGGCAAATATAATATTATAGTTTAAGCTCCTCTATCTTTAGTAGATTATTTAATAATAAATCGTCTTCTTTTAAAACCTAGAAATATTATTAACTTAATTAGATTATAAAACATTATTGATATGTAGCCTTATCACATATTTAGTTAATCAATTTCGAATCCTGCAGACTCAATTATTTTTTCAGTTAACTTATTGTCTAGCTATTTATAACTCTGTAAATTTGATTATATTAGTATATAATATCCAAATTATGACAACACTAGAAGAATATAAGGTTATTGCTCAAAAAAACGATTTTACGTATGTTGATAGCGAAACCGAGATCAAACTATTTGGCATGATTAATAATGGCATAAGTGTACATGACAAATTTGCTTTTATGCAAAAGGACAAGATATTCTACTATGCCTACGATTCTTTCGCCGCCCAAATGTACATGAATACATTACATAGCGGCATATATACGCCTTTTGCTGAACAATCAGATGTATCTTGCGAAATTGAACCCAGACTAAGCCCCATATTAAATATGCTCTTCAATAGCAATTCAATTAAAACTGGACAAAAAGATATTGATAAAAGTGCATGTATAAAGACCACGGATTGGGATAAATTACAAAAATATATTACACCTCAAACCATAGCATCCTATATTAGTCTGGCTAAACAAATACAACCACTTAAATTGGTTATTGGGAAAGGACGTGAGGTTATCCCCGCATTTCCGGAATTTGAGGATACAACAATGATAGGTCTTAAAACGAATTATTGGCTTAAATCCGAGGAAGTATTGCAACAATTCAATGCCGCAATTTCGCTTATAAATGCCATAAATAAGAAATAAAAAAAGATATTGGAATGAAGTTCATCATTCCAATATCCTTTTCCATTTGATAAACAAGCTTTAAATCTCTTTTTTCCGCTCTCTATATTCCATCATATTACGGAACATACTACGCGTAAAATGTGACAGCAAAGCGTGACGGTTGAAATAACACAACAAATAGAAAATCAGAAAAGATAGAAAACCTATTAATGCGCCTATAGCATAACTATCCGTTAATACACCTATACCTATTGTTATCAGTACAGCGATAAAAACAAATAGCAAAATAACACAAAAAAGTGAAAACAAGACAAGGCATGTAAAAGCCAATACCATCGCTAACTTTTTAAAGAGATAAATTTTTCCTACCTCTATTTCGTCTTTGAGATACTCCTTTAAAAGAGCTTCTATCATCTGAAAATATTGTTGCATAACTTTAACTATGTTGTTGGTTCTTCTTTTCGATTATTTTTCTCTAAGTCCGCTTCAACGGCACGCTTATATTCATCCGCCTTTCTTGCCATCTCTGCCGTTAACTCCTCAATGCGTTTTAAATAATCGACACCTTTTTGTTCAAGCTCCTTTTTGATTCGTTTTGTCAACTCCTCCATCTCGTGCTTAATCTTACATGCAGCACTGTTTACGCCTTCTTTAATTTCATGTTTATGAGAGCTTAAAAGCGCGCCTAATGCCACTCCGGCCACAGCTCCAATAGCTATGCCTAATAACAATTTTGTTGTTCCCTGGCTCATAATCAATATGTGTTAGTGTTATACATTGCATATTAAACGTATAATTATGGCTTAGGTTTAGGGAAAGAACAGGTAATAATATTTAAAAAGCTATATAACATAAATGCCGGGCAAAAGCCCAGCATTCATCATCTATCCTTTTCGATATTTATTTTCTTCTTCCTCTTCAAACATGCTTAGGTAGCTACAGTAACGACTTTCGCTTATCTCATCCGCCTCAACAGCTTCGCGTACGGCGCAACCAGGCTCATGGGTATGCGTGCAGTTATTAAAACGGCACTCGTCGGATATTTTAAAAATTTCAGGAAAGAAATGCGATAACTCTTGCTTGCTCATATCAATAGTTCCAAAACTTCGCACCCCTGGAGTATCTACAATAAAACCTCCTTCAGACAATGGGAACATCTCTGCAAAAGTTGTGGTGTGCTTTCCTGACTTATGCGCATCAGATATTGAAGCCGTCTTCAAATCTAATCCCGGCTCTACTTTGTTAATAAGCGATGACTTTCCAACACCCGATAATCCCGAAAGTACCGTTATCTTATCCTTTAACAATGCCCTTACCTCATCAACACCTTTTCCGGTAATAGTTGAGCAGTGAATACACTTGTAACCTATTTGTTCGTAAATAGCCGTTAATCCCATCACGTAGGCATAATTATCCTCATCGTAAAGGTCCATTTTGTTAAATACAATAATAGCAGGAATATTATAAGCCTCGGCAGTAGCCAAAAAACGGTCTATAAATACTGTCGAGGTCTCCGGATTAGCAACCGTTACCACTAACAAAGCCTGGTCAACATTAGCCGCCAAAATGTGGCTTTCCTTAGATAAGTTTGTTGAACGGCGAATTATGTAATTACGTCGAGGTAAAATACTCGTTATCACTCCATCTTCTCCGTCAATCTCCACATTTACGCCATCGCCTACAGCGATTGGATTTGTAGAACGGATACCGGCAATACGTATTTTCCCACGCAAACGGCAAGCCACCTGCTCTCCGTCCGCCATTAACACCGTGTACCAACTACCTGTCGATTTTATTACTACTCCTTTTTGCATATTTACATTTCAATTACAACAACAAAGGTAGTCAATTCACTCATTATTTAATACCTTTGCTTCCCTATTAAACGAGTTGAATTATGAAAATTGTTTTTGCTACCAATAATAAACATAAAGTTGCCGAGATTCAAAAAGCTGTCGGCGACACCGTACAAGTGGTAACTCTTGCCGAAATGAACATCACGGAAGAGATTCCTGAGGATCAAGACACACTACAGGGAAATGCCCTGCAAAAAGCCCATTATATCAAGGAGCATTATGGCTTTGACTGCTTTGCCGACGATACCGGCCTTGAAATTGCAGCCCTTGATGGTCGTCCCGGAGTATATTCTGCGCGTTACGCCGGGCCTAACTGTTCGCCAGACGACAATATGAACAAAGTACTTGCCGAGATGGAAGGTGTCACTAACCGCGCTGCTCGTTTTCGCACAGTTATCGCGCTAATTCTTAACGGCGAGGAACACCTATTTGAAGGCGAAGTAGATGGAGAAATCCTTACAGAACGTCATGGAGCCGAAGGTTTCGGTTACGATCCAATCTTCCGTCCTGACGGATACACTGAAAGCTTCGCGCAAATGCCTATGGACCTTAAAAACAGCATTAGCCACCGTGGCCGCGCAACAGCTAAATTCATTGCATTTCTTCAAAACCGATAATTAGCGTGCGCGTTGTTGAAACCATAATCATCAAAACCGTTAATTACAACGATACACAACGGATAGTCCGCACCTTTTCACGGGAGGCGGGCTATCTGTCATTCATCGTGCCTGCCTATCAACTAAAAAAACGTGGGGAACAAGTCCATCCCATGCAGTTGGTGGAGATTGAGTTTGAAAGTAACGACCGCAGTACCCTTCACAAATGCAAAAGCATCACTCCACGCATGCAATCGCACGCACTCTACTTTGACATTGTCAAAATGAACATCGCGCTGCTTTGGGGCGAATTTCTAGACTTGGTGTTACGCACTGAGAAACAAAACACGGATTTATTCGATTTCCTACTTAATTCCATTACCTATCTCGATGCCGCCGGACAAGGCATCGGAAACTTTAACCTCTATTTCCTCTATCGCCTACCCACCTTTATAGGCTTCAAAATAGATACATTAAGCTACCGAGACGGCTATATATTTAATGTGGAGAACGGAAAATTCTACCCTGCTGATGCTGGTAAACCTGCCACCGCCGGACCAAATGCCGCGCGCATCATTTATCAACTGGCTTCACATCCGTTGAGCCAATTAGAGAATCTGAAACTAAACCGCCAAAGCCGATCCATACTCTTAGATATCCTCATCCGCTACTTAAGCGACCATTTAAACACCGAGTTCAACACACCTACAGTAACCGTTATTCGCTCAGTTTTCGAGGATGAATAGCTTATTTTTTCCTATATCCATCTATTTTTATGTATTATATTCTACCAAAAGAGGAGATAAGTGTTATAAATTCAAAAGTAAATACATAATTACATTGTGCTCGTTGCACGAATAACACAATAGTCATATTTTCGTTCTGAAAAACAATAATAATACTTAGAACAAAAAAATGGTTAAAAGAATTCTTTTTCAAGGTATAACCTTACTTATGATGATTGCTTGTAGTAAGCATGACGAGATTTCACTAGAAAATTTATCACCTACAAATTCACATTTTCAAACAAAAACAGCTAGTCAGCATAACCCACTTGTTGTCGGATATTTTCCCTCATGGAGTGAAACCTATCCAAATACGGAAGGTTCTAGACTAAGAAATATTCCCGAGGAGGTTACTCATATATTCTTATCTTTTGTTAAACCTAATATGCGATATCAAAAGGGATCCCTAGACATTAAGCAGGTTGGCATTGAAGTTCCTTATGATGGAGAAATCTTAAAAGAAACGGTAACCATATTAAAAGACAAAGGCATTAAGGTCATTTTATCTATTGGTGGCGAGACTTACTGGGGAACCGACGAAGCATATGACATTAATCATCAACAAATTGCTGATTTCGTTCGCGACTTTGGATTTGATGGTATCGATTGGGATTATGAGCCTAACGGAGGTTTCCAAACCATTGGAGAACCAAAAAATGTAGAGCGTTTTATTGATATGATTCGTTCCTCCCGAGCATTATTGCCTCAGAGCGAAGGCTTTCTAATTGCATGTGCTCCTGCCGGATGTGGAGCACTGGGACGCCCTACCCCATATACACAAAATGACGATCCCGAATCGCCATACGCATATACGAACAGAGCTCTAGTGACGGGCGACGATTTGGCAAATGAATACAACTCAACCTCTTCTGCCGGATATACCATTTCTCTTTACGGTTTTGCTTCAACGGGACATATGATTCCTGTATTTAAAGCCGTAGGCGACATGATTGACTTTGTTGCTTTTCAAGGATACAACACTGGCTCGGCTTCTAAACGAGAAATTATGTACGACTCATACGCCTATTACGCAAACAAACATGGTTTCCGCGTTGCTTTCGGTATGCATATCCCTGAGGAACCATGGGGACCTTACTACACATACGACGAAAGTAAACTAAGAGAATTCACCGAGTATGTTGCTCAAGGGGGGAAACATAACCGCGCAGGAAAAGGAGACGGAGTTATGTTTTGGCAATTATTACAAAAATCGGCTATAAACACAGCATTAGACGGTATCGAATATTCAAAGATCGCATACTCTATTTTGGAGAACAACTCCCCAATCACAACCCCTTCTGTAAAAATAAGCACTCCTTCCAATAATGCAATTATTCGTGAAGGCGAAACGATTACATTTTCAGCAAATGTACGTCGTGCAAATGAGATTACATTCTATGTTGATGACATCTTGGTACAAACACTTACAGCCGAACCTTTTACTATCACGTTACCAGAACTTGCAATTGGTACACATCTACTAAAAGTTAAAGCAACAAACAATACCGGAGAAACTGCAACGGACCAAATCAATATTAAGATTATTGACAAGAATTCAGTTGAAAATATCCCAACGTGGAAGGCTAATGTCGTATATGCAACTGCTGGTACAGAAGTGCTACATAACAATAAAGTATGGTCTAACAAATGGTGGACACAAGGTGATGAACCTGGAATAGCTGATGTATGGCAACATGTCAGAGGCGGCGACGGAGGCAACGGCGACGGAGGTAACGGCGACGGAGGTAACGGCGACGGAGGTAACGGCGACGGAGGCAACGGCGACGGAGGCAACGGCGACGGAGGCAACGGCGACGGAGGCAACGGCGACGGAGGCAACGGCGACGGAGGCAACGGCGATGGAGGTAACGGCGACGGAGGTAACGGCGACGGAGGTAACGGCGACGGAGGTAACGGCGACGGAGGCAACGGCGACATTCCTCAATATGATATTACTAAATCCTATCCAACACCAGGCACAATCGTAATATTCGAAGGTAAGAAATACAAAAGTAAATGGTGGGTTAACATTGGAGAAACTCCTGGAATGCCTAATGGACCATGGGAAATCATTCTTGAAAATGGCGAAGGAACAACACCAGACAAAGCATTAGCTTATGATTTAACTATTCCATATCCCACCCCACAAACACACGTAATATACAATGGGCATATCTATAAAAATAAATGGTATGCATCTGCCGGAGATTATCCGGGCAAAGATCCATGGGGACCTTGGGAATTTGTAAAATAAATCAGCATCTATTGATTTATAAATAGAAATCAATACATTATTAACCGTACTAAACGCTTTAACTGAAATAACATTATAAGCGTTAGTACGGTTAATATCGTATCAAGCTAATGCTACAATTGAAATAGAATTATCTGTAATCAAGAAACAGCAAGATCATCCCGTCCCACCATTAAATACAACATCATACTAATTCCCCTAAATCGGAACCAATTAAAATCCGCATGCCCGTTCACTCCCTCCGCCGTTTTGGAGAAATTGAATAGCGCGTAACGATTTGCAGTCCACGGAAACCTCACTCCCATGTTAAGTTTATGTTCTATAGACAAATAATTACTGTATCAAGATACATTCATCTTAACTGCTCTTTCACTGTTAGATCCCTGTACTCTTTGCGTCAACGTATTGCGCGTTTTTTCAAATCTGTAGCCCGCAGCAGCTTTTAAGCGCATATAACCTTTACGCTCCTTCAAAGACCAACCCTCAATGTTCGGGTTATGATTCCATTGCCATTGCAAACCTAACTTGGCATTATCCACTCGGTTTTCGAGAACGAATAACTACTTAAACTCATAAACACAAATCACCGGATTTCCATCCTCATTCATTCTATCAATATCCAATCCGTTCCCTTTAAACCACTCAGGGTAATCTTTCGCTATATCTCGTAATACTTCCGGCCTAAGCATACCCAATACACTATTGCCATTAGTCCCTACCCAATTACTTAAAAAGCATTTATCTTGCATGTCTGCAATACACAATAGCTCATTTTTCGCATTCATGTTTAACAAATAAGGCATGCCATTGTATTGAAAAAATAATCCATTATCTCGCCCCATTACGATACTAATATCCGAAATCACATCCAAATAACTTTTTGATGACATCTGTTTAACAAAAGTATTAGGCGTTTTCATAAACAACAACGGTTCAAAACATCCATCGTTCAATTGATACAACGTGTCGTTGAACGAACATAAAGCCAATATATTATTCTTAGTTTGTCTAAAACCTGCACGCTTATCTATATACCAGGATTCTCCAGCCCAATTATTAATCATTCCTACCTGAGCAACTTTCTCGCCACTGCCGTTAATCATAAAGAGCTGAAATGCTTGTGATTCGATACCAATGGGATAAATAAACCCGCATCTTCCCTTGTCTAACCATTGCATATTGGTGGCATGATTAGGTACATTATTTAATTTACGCGTTTCTATATAATTTCCATCATAGTCATAACACAACAAACAGTTCTTTGAAATATCCATTATCAGTACTTCTTTACGCTCTTTATCCACTGTACTAGAAATAGCGTTAACATATTCTCCCGGTCCATTTCCTTCACAGCCTATGGAGCGTAAAAACTTCCCCGATGTACTAAAAACATATACTTCTTTTATATGAATTATTTCTCGTGAAGGAATAAATAATAACGTATCTTCCACAATAACCTCCCTAACATCACCTAACAAACACTCCGCACTTGTCTCTAAAGGAATAAAACGCATCTTTTCCAACACGTCATGTACTGAAACAATTTTGGCATCCACAACATCTAATGTCGGAAACTCATCTCCCTCTTTGCATCCCACCAATCCTATAATCAATGCGCAAATCAACATTACATATTTTATCATCGTTATTTTATCCTTTATCATTTTTTAAAATAGATTTGATTGTATACAACTATATGCATTTTGTAAATATACATAAAATTAGGTATACATATCTAACTCGTTTCTATTTTCCAATCATGGAATAATTCTCTCTACTTTAATTTTCATTACCATATAAAGAATAACGGCAAGATCACATAATCTCGCCGTTATATACCATATCTGTTATGTAATTAATTCCCCGTAAATCGGAACCAATTAAAATCCGCATGCCCATTTACACCCTCCGCCATTTTGGAGAAATTAAACAACGCATAACGGTTTGCTGTCCACGGAAGTCCTAATCCCATATTTAGGTCATTGCCGATAGGGGAATAGTTAATACCATCAAAACTGTAATAAAACTTAGCTACAAAGTTTCTATCAGTAACGCGCGCGCGTATCCATACATTATTACCCGGAATTTCGGAAATGCGCTCCACTACATTACCATCATTACACATCACCAACTCTCGTTTTCCATTATTCTGCTCCACTGCCACATAAGCATACGGAAATTCAAACACACCGAATCCGGCAACATTCCCGTTTTTAAGTCCTGAAATATCCATTTCCACTGTTCCCTCGCTATTAGGACCCTGTACTCTTTGTGTCAATGTATTGCGCGCTTTTTTCAAATCAGTAGCCTGCAAAGCTTTTAAACGCATATAACCTTTACGCTCCTTCAAAGACCAACGTTCATTGTTTGGGTTATGATTCCATTGCCACTGCAAACCTAACTTGGCATTATTAAACTCGTCCGATGTTGCTGGCGACTGCATTGCATGCGTTTTCCCCACATTCGGTTTAGGATAAGTAATCAAATCCCTACCATCTTTGCCCAACATAGGCCATCCGTCCACCCATTCCACCGGCACCAAACAAGGTACCCGCCCTATGGCGCCGCGGTCCTGCATGATAATAAACCACCAATCGCCATTCTTTAACTGTACCATTCCTCCCTGATGCAATCCGTTTGGAGGATAGGAACTACTACAATTCATAATCAGCTTATGTTCATAAGGGCCATAGATACTATCCGAACGTAAACAAATTTGCCATCCCTCCGTACCTCCTGCCGGACACGTAATATAATACTTACCATTTATTTTGTACATATGCGCACCTTCCATTCCGAAACCGCCACCAAGCTCATGCGCATTCTTAAATCCTCCGCTCCAAATTTTCACATTCTTACCTTTCACCGACAAGGCATCCTCATTCAACTCCGTCAAATACAACGTTCCTTGTCCATGTACCACATAGACTTTCCCGTTATCATCAAAAAACAATCCCGGATCGTACAAATACTCCGGGAAAATGGTACGTTTCCAAGGTCCACTTGCGTTATCTGCAACGCAAATAGAGAAATGTCCCGTTTCAGTACCCCATCCATAAGGCGTACAAAAACCTACATAGAATTTCCCTTTATGATGACGAATGGTTGCCGCCCATGCACCGTTCAAATAGAGCTCCCCACCTTCCATATCGTACTTTGGATTCTCCGGATATCTATCCACGGCATAGCTCACCATTTTCCAGTTTACCAAGTCCTTTGATGTCACAATAGGACAACCCGGTACGTAGTGCATACTGGTTGATACCATATAAAAATCATCGCCCACGCGTATCACATCCGGATCCGGCCAATCACCCCACATCAACGGATTGGTAAACGTACCGTTCCCATTATCCGGATTCCAAACATTTTTCTGCGCAAAACTAAGGGCATGCCAACACACACACACCATCAATAAAAGAATTCTCATCAGGTTAAGTTTTTGTAATAAATAGATCTCAATTAAAATGTGATTAAATGTAAATATTAATTACCCTAATAGGAAAATATAGACATAAAAAAGCGCTAACTCTTGACCTTAATCAAGAGTTAGCGCTTTTTTATATTCTGTCCATTTAAGTCTCCTTTAAATGCTTAATATCTACTCATTATCCTATGCATTTATTGATTAGTTCAGCTCGGATATAAAGATAACAGGATTATCCGTTTCTTGCAGATGCGGAAATTGCGTAATACCACATATTTTTTCAATACCTTTAATATTTAAAGCTGGTGTCCAAGAATAAATCATATTATCGTTTATCGCTATAATAGAACCAATGAATGGGTACTGTTCATCAATAGTATCCCCAAATCTATATATCTTCTGGTTCGATGTTTTTAAATCAATTGATACGAATAAATCTCTTGACCCGATTCCATCATAAAACATTGCTGCCAAAACGTATAACTTACCATCTTTTTGATATGTGCATCTAATTCTCTTTAAGATGTTTTTGTAGTTAAATTCATCGCTAAGTTCGCTATAAGAGTAATCCTCTATATCCCGTTCTAAATTATATTCGGTCTGGAAATTAAATGAATATAATAATTTACAAGCATTTGCCGTAACAGAATACAATGACTGATCATAAGGAAATGTCAAGAGGAAGGTTGTACTATCAATGCGATTGAAAGGTGTAACCCCAAAATTGTATTTGTTAGTCTTTTTAAACGGCAAAAATTGATTAATTATTTCACCATTACCATCAGCTACATTAATGTTGAACATTTGCTGATTGGATTTCTCTGAATATAAAAATATGCGATTAGATGCTACAACCTCAAATTTATTATAAAAATCATTCAATTTGATATTGTCAAGAAAGTCTCCTGAGAAGTTATAGACATAAATCATCTTATTATATCCAGAAAGAATATATAACCTATTATCAAAAATACCAATATCACTTATTCCTAAATATTCACCATATCCTCTTCCCTTCTTATCGATTTTTGAAATATATTTCCCCTGATTATCAAAAACAACGACTTTGTCTGAATCGAGAATAAATAGTAGATTCTGATATAAGATTATTTTTTCAACATTGCGGATATAACTATCACCGTTCGTTTCCAAAACTACTGCATGGGAACTTTTTATGTAATCAGAGAGTTGCGCATTTTGTTGTTTATCGATTACGATTTCATTATTCACACCCCTTTTGCATGAGAAACATAAAGCTATTAATAATACAATAAATACTTTCATACGCATATAACTAGTTTTTAAATTGGATTCTAATTTTCCTTCAAAATTTAGGATAGAAACCCATTATCTCCTAAACTAAAGAAATTGCTTAAATACTAAATTATATTAATAAATTCATAAAAACAATACTTCTTCCACTATTCTCTATCTATCTGAGCATTATGGATGAATCATTTTCAAACTCAAAATCTATTCAAAACGGCAAATATTAAATGGGATCTCCTTATAATTTATATCACAAATGAAACAATATATGCACAATTACATTTTGTGTGCAAAACAAAATTGACCTATATTTGTATTGTATGAATTACTATTACAGATACTCAACTTTTATCGACAGAAGGTAAGGCCGAGATTCTGCGCAAGTTCAATGATTATTTCTACTTGGGTGGTTTTCCGGAAGGAGCTGAGTTGTCAGCCAAACGTGACTATCTGACGAGTGTCTATCAGAAAATATACCTTGGCGATATTGCTGCTCGCCATAAAGTAGACAATACATTCGCTTTGCGTATCATGTTAAAGAAATTAGCTGAAAGTGTCAAACAACCATTATCATTTACCCGAATAGCAAATATCGTCTCTTCAACCGGAGCCAAAGTAGGTACACAAAATATTATTAATTATATAGAGTATGCTAAAGATGCCTGGCTAATCAATCCAATTCAAAACATTGCCGGTAAATTGGTAGATAAAGAAACATCACCTACATATTATTTCACGGATAATGGAATTTTAAACCTCTTTTTGTTAGATGGCAATACTTCACTGCTGGAAAATGTGGTTGCAATAAATCCACTTCATAAATACGGAAGAGAGGATGCTGTTTATTTCTATAATCATAACATCGAAGTCGACTTTTATATTCCCTAAGATTATACAGCTATCCAGGTATCCTATAACCTTAACTACAGCGATGACACTATTGACAGAGAAATTAAAGCATTACTGAAAATTTCTGAGGTTTTGGAATGCCGAAAGCTATACATTATTACTCGCGATACAGAACAAATAATAACTGTAGGCGAGAAAATGATTGAAGTTATTCCTATATGGAAATGGTTATTAAATCTAAAAACGTATTCATGTGGTTGAAGAAGGTAGTACTATACTACACTTGTCTACTTTTGCTATTTTCCCCAGCATCACCAAGTGTATTTCCTTATAATCTCTTTCCATTTCATTGTGGTTTCATTCAGCTTTCATTGTGGTTTCATTCAGGTATGACACCCCAAACCTGAATGAAACCTGAATGAAAGCTGAATGAAACCTGAATGAAACCCCTAGATGGTGTAGGGATGGGTTAACGTAATTTATAAAAGGTAAGCACTGCATTTTTGTTTGGCATGGGTTAAATACATACCTTTACCGCGTGTTAAAGTAATGTGTTTTCCTATGTTTAAAGTTATTGCGGTAATGTTTGCCGGTATAGCACTAGGCTATTTGTTTAGGAATAAAGATTTGCAATTTATTCCCAAACTTATTTCAATTTCAATTATGCTGTTACTGTTCCTATTGGGGATAGCTGTTGGCAATAATGATCAGATACTTTCCAATCTCAATACATTGGGAATGGAAGCTCTTTTACTTACCCTTGGTGGTCTAACCGGAAGTGTGTTATGCGCTTGGGCAATATATAAGTGGGTGTTTAATTCAAAGAATAATAGGTCATAAAACAAGCACTGGTATAAACATGCCTTAGAGTGAGTTTAATGCTTGTGAATTACATTCAACAATTAAAGAAACAAATTATCAACATATGAAAGGAAGTGTAATTATAGTTGCTTGTTTTTTGGCCGGAGTAGCCATGTCCCGTTTTGGATTGATTCCTGCTGTCCTTTTAGAAACCGATTTTACTCTCTATGCACTATTCGGTTTGATGTTTTTAGTGGGCATTTCCATTGGTAGTGACAGTAAGGCACTTGAGGCATTACGCAAACCTTCATTAGGGACTGTTTTAGTGCCGCTGGGAACCATTGTGGGCACACTTGCCGGATGCGCTGCCGTATCTGTATTCTTACCTTCGCGCAGCGTTGCTGATTGTATGGCCATTGGCTCGGGCTTTGGCTACTACTCACTCTCGTCTGTGTTTATTACGGAATATAAAGGTGCCGAATGGGGAACCGTTGCACTTACAGCAAATATTTTACGCGAAATTTTTGCTCTTCTATTGGCTCCTGCTCTTGCTCTGTATTTTGGAAAATTAGCACCCATATCAGCCGGAGGCGCAACCACCATGGACACCACGTTACCCATTATTACCAGAGTTAGCGGTGTTGAATATGCCGGAACTTCCATTTTTCACGGTTTTGTGGTCGATTTTTCCGTACCTTTCTTAGTTACCTTGTTTTGTACCATTTAATAACGTGGGGAGATAGAGTTTAAAGTAACTCAATCTCCTTTATCCCATCGCGTGACATGGTGATACGGTAGCGCCTAAAATTTTCTATCCCATCACATTTAAATTGTAGGAGAAAGTTGACGTAGTAAACTTTTTCGCCCATTACATAGGTTATGTTTTTGTCTGCGTCCAATACCGGCACGGGGATTTCGGGATTATCCATTTTCTGGATAAAGTTCCATAAATTAAAACGCAATATATTGTTAATACCGGACGTTACATAATTACTTGTAGAGTCCAAGAGGGTACCATTTATTCGCAGTTGTTTACGGTATAGCAATATTTTCTCTTTTGTTATACGGTTGTCGGCTTCTAATAAACTTGATCGGCCACGCTTTTGAATAATGTACTGAGGAATATTACGCTCGCTGACAAAATCGGCACTTTCCTTCATCCAACCCAATATTGCATGTTTTACATGAATAGTTGTTTTGTTATCAAAGTAGCGTTTTGACATTTTTTTTACAAAATAATATCGCATAAGCTCTTTGATACGGTCCTTTAACATATAACTAACCACTAAGGCTATAAACAGTGGCATAGTAAAATTACCATATTTGCTTTGGAAGGAAAAAGCCACAGTGGTAGCAAAAATCATTGACAAACCGGCAGCAATGCTGTAGTAAACTTGCTCCGTGATTTGGCCGTCCTTTTTTTTGCTGTAGCCCAAATAAAGCTGACTTTCAATATATTTTTTGAGCTCTCTACGCCTGTATATTAGGGTGCGGTTACGTTTAACGTCCTCAAGTGAGGCCGTCATAAAACCCTGTTGTTTTTTATATCGAACCTCGCCGGCAATGAGCTCTTTTACCAGCTGTTTGCATTTTTCAATTTCTTCTAAGTCGCCTCCTCTCACTTCCTCTAGGAAGCGATAGCTTTGCTGTTCAATGGTATTGGAGATAAACTCGTCGGCAAACCTATAATAATCTAACACATTGGGCATTAAACTATTTACATCCATTAATGAGAGCGCAGTACGGTAGCGCGATGCAATGGAACTAATCTGTTTTATGGTGCGTTCCACTCGTTTGTCACGGTTACGATGGTCATACAGAAGCTCGTCCATACGCTTACGGAGCGCACTTTTCACTATGGCTCCATACATTTTTATTTGGTACTCGTAATCGGCAAGGGTAGCATCCGTAGCATTCTCCATTAATGCCGTAATGGCTCGCGTAAGATACAGCCAAGGCATGGCCTGATCGGAATCCAAGACGCCAAGATCATAGATAGGCGTAATTAACCTGATGTGTGAGGTTACATCCTTATAGAACTGCTCTTTCCCATAGGTGTAGGAGTTTATATCAAGACTGCTGGGTATAAACATCCAAATATTGGTAATGAAATCGTTCTCTTGTAAACGCAAATCAACCATATATCCCACTTTAAACTCTATGGAGAATTTATCATGTATTTGAACATTTATATCTATCATCTTTCTCTGTTTGGTTTATGTTATAACACAAAGATAAAAATATGGTTTATAGTATTTTATTTACCCACTTATATATTTATGTTCGGGCAACAAAATATAACGAACAAAGGCGATAAAGCAATCTTAAAAATTTCGGTAGCTTCCTTGTTGTAAATAACTATTGAAACAATATTTACTTCATGTCCTCGTTCCCTCTGCAGCGAATTCTATAGATTTCTAAGCAAAGGGAACGAGGACAGATTTTACACGTATCTTAATTGCATATACGTACTGGTGATACAATTATGAACATTGACTATAACTTTATTACAATACATTATCGACATTATTTTATTATAGTAAATTTACTGTCCGTTTGTCCAATGGTATATGCGGGAATTTCTATTTATACGTATCGAGCTTATTCTTGATGTCGTCTACAGACAACTCTCCCGTGCCTCTCCAAACAGGTTGTCCTTGTTTTAGAATAACGTATGCCGGGATAGCATCAATGTTGTACTGTTTCATTATCTCATCATTCTCTGTAGCATCAACATCAAATCTTTTGACAGCAACATCTGTGCGTTCTTTTTCTAGCTGATCCATGACAGCCGTCATGCGCTGGCAATGAGGACACCATGTGGCAAAGAATTCCATAAATTGAAGTTGACCCGGAGTTGTGTTATTTTCCATGGTATGGTTATTTAAAGGTTAGTATTGTGTGTTAAAAGAAATAGCGAATACCGATATTGGCATTGAGTAGCCAATTATCCAACGTTGCATTACCGTTGTAGAATTCGCGCAGGGAGAGCAGAATATTCCAACGTTTATGAATGGAGTATTCAGTGAATACATTTAACATGGCACCACCGCAAAATTGCTTCCCCGATGTCCTGTCTTGCAATAATCCGCCCTGTGAATTGTTATAGGTGTCTGAGAAACCAATGGATAAACCAATGCCGGCTCCCAGATACCATTGTGGCATAATGCGGTAACGATATTTGTATTGAGGAGTAAGTAAAAAGGCTTGTGAGCGGGATTTATTCTCGTCTAGCTCCTTATTTTTCTGATTTATATACTCAAAGGATACACCTCCAGAGAAAATATGCATTTCCGTGCGTGGAAAATAACGCTCATAATCTGCCCCTGCCAAGTAGCCGGAGTTTGTTGTTACCCCTCCATACACGGAGATTGCATTTAAAAGTCCGTCCCCCTGAGCACATAGGCTAGGTATTTTGCCAAATAATAACAACAATGTTGTTAATACAATTATGTAAGTGTTATTTTTCACTGCATTTGTTTTTGATGTAGTTACGCATTTGGGTAGTTAAGGTTTTAGGGAAATGAGTAAAGCATTTAAATGGTCAAGGCTTTCAATTAATTTAGCTATATTTGCACCCTAAATAGTAGTTTGTTAGTATAATTATCCGGAAGGGTAATTATTTAAAATCATTGTAAGATGGACAGTATAAGACAAAATAAAGTTTCGCGACTTATTCAACGCGATTTAAGTGCAATGTTTCAAAACGAATGTAAGGAGTACATTCTTGGAGCAATGGTATCCGTAACAACAGTAAGAGTTAGTCCGGACCTATCGTACGTAAAGATTTACTTGAGCATTTTCCCGTCAGATCGTGCCAACGATGTTATGGCATCTCTTGAAGAAAATAAACGTAACATCCGTTTTATCTTGGGACGTAAGGTTGGAAAACAAATGCGTATTATCCCGGAATTACGTTTCTTTGTGGATGATAGCTTAGATTATTTAGACAAAATAGACGAGTTGTTGAAATAATTGATTCTCCCTATGAGCTTATCGCTTTTTATTGCTCGCCGCTATTTATTTTCAAAGAAGAAACAGAGCGCTATTAACATTATATCGTTAATCAGCGTTCTCGGCGTAGCCGTAGGAAGTGCGGCCTTAGTGGTTATTTTATCTGTGTTTAATGGCATTGACCTGTTTTTGGTGTCAAGTGCCGATAGTTATACCCCACAGTTGGTTGTCATGCCGGCAGAGGGAAAACAATTAAACGCGGACTCTGTAATTATGCAATTAAATGACATGAGCGAGTTGCGTTTTATTGCACCCGTCATTGAAGAGAAAGCATTAATAAAATATGATGAGCAATTAGCGCCTATTATTGTGCGTGGTGTTGACTCTAGCTATTTGTATAAGACTACACTCAACGAATATGTTCTGCGCCGAAGTGTGCATACTCCTTTTGCGCGCGCTAACCAAGCCATTGTTGGCGAGGGAGTGGCACGTGCCATGGGAATTTCTACCGATGCATTGAAACGTATAGAGCTCTTTTATCCCAACAAAAAGCAAGGAAAACTTGAAAACCCTATTTTAACTCAACGCCTACATCCAGTAGGTTTACTATCTAGTGGTCAAGAGTTAGACAATCAATTGGTATTGGTAAACTTTGATGCGGCGCGTACATTATTCCAAATGCCGCACGCGGTAAGCAAGGTGGAACTATACGTTTCGCCTACTGTGAATGTGGACAAAATGAAAGAGTTTGTGCGCGAACGCTTGGGAGAGCAATATAAGGTACTTGATAAGTACGACCTTAATGCCTCATTCTACTCTATGATGAGATCGGAGAAGATGGTTATTTTCTTAATTCTTATTTTTATTCTATTCATTGCCTCATTTAATATTGTGGGCTCAATTTCCATGCTTATTTTAGATAAGAAGAGCGATTTATCTATCTATCGCGCCATGGGTATGACACGTAATAAGCTGATTGGTATTTTCTGTATAGAGGGAAATCTGATTACCTTTTTCGGTGCTCTTTGCGGACTAAGTATAGGTATTATTCTTGTTGTTTTACAAGAACAATTTGGGCTGGTTAAATTAGGGAACGGCAGTTACGTGCTTCCGGCATATCCCGTTAAACTGTTATGGAGCGATGTTGGCTATATTTTGCTAGTAGTGTTTGTTATAGGTACCGTAGCATCCTATTTTCCTGTGCGTTATTTGATTAAAAGATTGGTTGTTAAAGACTAAAATTATTTGCCATAGTTATAAATTGGTGCTATTTTTGAGAAATTAAAAACATCAACTATGCAAAAATACATTGTTATCCTTTTAACACTTCTATCCTCTTCCGTATTGGCGCAAGAGAAAGAGATTCGTGCCGTAATTGAAACAAATTTGGGAAACATGACAGTGAAGCTCTACAATGACACTCCACTGCACCGAGATAATTTTGTTAAACTGGCTAAAAGCGGACATTACGACGGGACTCTATTTTATCGCTGCATAAAGAATTTTGTAATTCAGGCTGGTTCATCCGATAGCAAGAATGCCATAAAAGGACAGAATATCGGATTTGGAAAAGGTGTTACTATCGATGCGGAGATGAAGGACCATCATTACCATAAGAAAGGAGCTTTGGCTGCACCTCGCCAACCCGATAGAGAGAACTTCTTTAAAGAGAGTGATATTGCACAATTCTATTTAGTGCACGGACGCGTTTACCCTATGCAGGAAATGGAATACATTGAGAAAAAAGTAAACGTACCCATTAAAAATGCTATAACAAAGAAGTACTATACCCCGGAGAAAAAAGCCTTGCTTGACTCGTTAAAACGTACAAAACAGTATGATGAATTTAAACGTGTTGCCGCGAAGATTAAACAAGATATTGCCTTTGAATGGAACGGAAACCGTGAAAAGCTGTATATGACCGATGAAAAGAAAGCAGATTACACAACACTGGGCGGTGTTCACCACTTAGACCGAGAATATACCGTATTTGGAGAGATTATTGAGGGCCTAGAGATAATTGATAAGATAGCTGCCCTAAAGACGGATGAAAACGACCGTCCACTTCAAGACATTAAGATAAAGGTTAAAATATTAAACTAAAGTAAACGAGAGTTTCCGCATTAAAAGCAGAAACTCTCGTTTACTTTAAGTCGCAATATGTAGTCCTTATTGTAATTCTTTCACAATATCTCCTTTATCGTTAATTACTCCACGCTTCCCGTTTTGCATTACCTTAGCCTCTCCACGTACAAAGTTCCCTATGTAACTATACACTACGGGCACCACAACCTCGCCTTTACGCGTAATTATGCCATAGCAATTATTCTGCATCACCTTAGCACGGCCATTAACAAAAGCTCCGATATGGGAATAGCGCACCGGAATAATTACATTACCATCCTCATTAACCATCCCATAGTTATTATCCTTCATCACCTTGGCAACACCATTAGTAAAGGAACTTATGTATGTATATAGAGTCGGTACAATAATCTCTCCTTGCTCTGAAATGATGCCATAACAGTTATTATGCATCACCTTTGCGCGGCCATTAACAAAACTTCCAATATAGGAGTAATGGGTTGGGATAATCTCCTTTCCGTCTGCCGATACAATACCATAGCAATTATTCCTCATCACCTTAGCACGTCCATTATTAAACGTTCCGATATAGGTGTATTGAGTAGGTATAATTTCTTTGCCTTTATTGCTAATAATACCATACATATTGTTGCGCATAACCTTTGCTTGCCCATTATAAAAGGTACCTATATAGGAGTACTTTGTATCTACAATAACATGGCCATTGTAGTCAATGATACCGTAGTTATTATTCTTCATTACTTTGGCAAAACTGTCTTGGAAGGTTCCAATATAGGAGTATTCAACAGGGGTCCGGAGAGAACCATCCATATTCATCAGGCCGCACAAAGTGCCTTGAAATACTTTAGCATAACCATCGGAGAATTTACTAATGCGCGAATATACAAAATCAGTTAAAATACGTCCCTCGCTATCCATTAGCGCATAAGCATCCGTTTGAAACATTCTATTGGGGTGATCCCTACGAATGATATCGGGATAGGATAAATTGATATTTCCTTTAATCTTAATCCATATCCCCTCATATGCCACGGCAAACAGTTGGTTATTAAGAGGTAAAATAATCTCAAACTTAGCGTCGGTAACAGGCTTATTATTGTGCAATAAACCATATTTACCATTCTCTATATAAATTGGGGCATCGGTCTTCGTAATAACCTTATTAATGGAAACCACCTTAGCATTTACCTGCAGGGAGCTAAGTAACATGCTAAGTACTAAAAACAAGAATAGCTTCTTCATTACAAAATGTTTAATTATTATTTATAAACAAATATGTAACTTATTTAAGTCAAAAACAATAAGAGAGTATAACTTCAACAGCGAAAAATACAGGACTATTTCCTCCATTCCGGATAAAAATAATCCATTCCCTTTTCAATGCCATCGGATACGCGACTATGTGATAGGATTACGGCCAGTAATAGAGTACCAATTACCAATACCATACGTTTCTCGCTTTTAGAATATTCACACCACTTTTTCATATTTAAACAACGTTATTTTTGTTGGACAATATACTGAAATATGAGTTACGGTACAATGGCGCTACTACCATATTGTTGTATAACATCGGTAATTATTTCCTTTGGGATATAGGCCGATAGGTCACCGCCCGTTTTTACAAGCTCTCTAACTTGCGTGGAGGATATGTCTGTTTGCGGAGCATCTATTACAGTTACACCGGGGTAATTGATGTGCTCAATCACTTCGCCGGGACGAGGATATACAAATATGGGTGTTGTGTTTAAAATTTCACGATACTCCTTCCATAGGTGTAGACTTCGCAGATTATCTCCTCCCATAATAAGGGCAAAGCGTTCCGTTGCATATTGGCGTCGCAGCACTCGCAACGTATCTATGGTGTAGGAAGGACGCGGCATGTCAAATTCCACGTCTATGGCCTTCATGCCGGGATGTTCCGCTATGGCTTTACGCACCAATGCAATACGCTCCGTCTCCGCAAGTAGTTCCATATTTACTTTAAACGGATTGCAAGGCGACACCACAAACCACACCTCCGTACACATGCCGTGTAATAAAAGATAACGGGCAATTTGAATATGCCCGTTATGTATTGGATTAAATGAACCAAAGAATAGTCCAATCATATTTATTTATTTAAAAAGTCGCCCACTTTCTTTTCAGCGTCCTTCAATGCATGTGCCAAATTATCGTTCACCACAACACTGTCAAATTGTGGAGCAAAGGTCATTTCGTACTCGGCTTTTGCCACACGTTGTTCTATTTTCTCATGCGTGTCAGTTCCTCTGCCATGCAAGCGGCTACGCAACTCCTCAACAGATGGGGCTTGAATAAACAGCGCCAAAGCATTATCGGCAAACAATTTTTTCAAATTAGTACCACCCACAACGTCCACATCGAAAACCACGGTATTACCCTTTTCCCAAATGCGGTTTAACTCACTGCGTAAGGTGCCATAGTAGCATCCGTCATATACTTCCTCCCATTCCAAGAATTCGCCATTGGCTATACGTTGTCTAAATTCTTCCGCACTGAAAAAATAATACTCCCTTCCGTGTTGCTCCTCGCCGCGCGGCGCTCTGCTAGTTGCAGAGATAGAGAACTCCAGGTGCGGAAATTTTGTCAACAAATCGTTTATAATGGTGCTTTTCCCTGCTCCACTCGGTGCTGAAAATATAATAACTTTTCCCTTCATAAATTAGCTTACAATATGTTTAAACACTGCTCTTTTATTTTTTCCAACTCATCCTTCATTTGTACCACCAACTTTTGTATCTCGTGGTCGTTGGCTTTTGAGCCCATGGTATTGATTTCTCGACCTATCTCCTGCGATATGAAACCTAGTTTACGTCCCGGAGCCTCCTCATCCTGAGCTGTCTCGCGGAAGTATTTACAGTGGTTGGCAAGGCGTACCTTCTCCTCCGTAATATCTAGTTTCTCCAGATAGTATATAATTTCTTGTTCCAAACGGTTTTGGTCAATGCTCTTAACATCCATCCACTCCTTCATTTTCTCTTCAATACGTTGACGTATGGTTTCCACACGGCGAGTTTCATGTTGAGGAACTTGAGCAGATAATGTTTCAATGGTAGATATACGCTTAAGAATATCGGTTATTAACACCGCACCCTCTTGCACACGGAAAGCATCAATGGCATCCAATGCTTGGTCTACAGCTCCCGCTATTATCGTCCACTCGTCGTCGTTCAACTCCTCAGCCTTAATTTGAAGTGTATCCGGAAAACGCATAATTGTTTGTAGCAAATCACCGTGGTTTACAGAAATTCCCAGCGTCTCCGCCATTGTACACATTTGTTGATAATATTGGTTTACAGCCGATGTATTTACTGCCGTTTCGCGCGGAGATTCTGTTTGGTCAAAATAGATACTCATATCCACTTTCCCACGCTCCAACTTATTTTTTATTTTGTTGCGTACCTCTATATCCTTTTCTCTGTAAATGTTTGGAATGCGTAGGTTAATATCCAACTGTTTGGAATTTAAACTCTTCACCTCTATCACTATCTTCTTCCCCGCGCACTCTACTGTGGCTTTTCCGAAGCCAGTCATTGATTTTACCATAATTCAATAATTATACGTTCTATAACGTACAAAAATAAGGTTTTTATTCGGATTATACATTACTAAATTGATGGTTTATGAGTCAAACTTTAACATGAAACTAATCTGCTTTTAAACAGTATAATATTAAACATTTACTATTAACACAAATACGGAAAGCTATGAAAAATAAACTTGCAGCCATCTTGTTGGCCTTTTTTCTTGGAACTTTTGGGATACATAAATTCTATTTAGGACAAACTAAAGCGGGTATTTTATACCTTATTTTTTGCTGGACCATTATCCCAACAATTCTGTCACTGATTGACTTTGTTATGCTTATCATTATGACACAACAAGAGTTTGATGCTAAGTACAATAACGGCGTTAACAGCGCTAAATAAAAAAACACAGCCTGCATCGGGAACGACACAGGCTGTGTTTTTTTATTTTCGTATAATCTTATTTAATTATATCTCCGGCAGCGCCTTTCATTTTTTCTTGACGCTTACGCTCGTTCTCATCAAGGAAAATTTTACGTAGACGCATGTTGTTTGGTGTTACCTCAACATACTCGTCCGCTTGGATATATTCCAATGCCTCCTCAAGAGAGAATTTCACCGGTGGAGCGATACTTGTTTTATCGTCCGATCCGCTGGCACGCATATTGGTAAGCTTTTTAGATTTACATACGTTGATTACGATATCGTCCATACGTGTGCTCTCACCAATTACCTGACCTGCGTAAACCTCTTCACCCGGCTCGATAAAGAATTTTCCACGATCCTGTAGTTTGTTAATAGCGTATGCAAATGAAGCACCTGTCTCCATAACGATTAACGATCCGTTTTGACGCATTTCAATGTCACCTTTGTAAGGTTCGAAACCTTTTAAACGGTGAGCAATGATAGCCTCTCCAGCCGATGCAGTAAGCAAGTTACTACGTAGACCAATGATACCGCGTGATGGGATATCAAAGTCAAGGTGTACGCGCTCGTCGCGAGTTTCCATATTTAAAAGCACCCCTTTACGGCGTGTTACCATTTCGATAGCTTTACCTGAGTATTCTTCAGGGATGTCGATAGTTAACTCTTCAACCGGCTCACATTTAGCACCATCAATTTCTTTGATGATTACACGTGGCTGACCTACTTGAAGCTCATAACCTTCGCGACGCATAGTTTCAATCAATACACTTAAGTGAAGTACACCACGACCAAACACGATGAATGAGTCCGCGCTGTTACCCGGTTGAACGCGTAGAGCAAGGTTTTTCTCTAGCTCTTTGTCCAAACGATCCTTAATGTGGCGAGATGTTACAAATTTACCGTCCTTACCAAAGAATGGTGAGTTATTGATGGTAAATACCATGCTCATTGTTGGCTCATCGATAGAGATTGGATCTAATGCCTCTGGATTTTCGAAGTCAGCGATAGTATCACCAATTTCAAAACCTTCAACACCTACCACCGCACAAATTTCGCCGGCAACAACCTCTTCTACTTTTTGTTTCTCTAACCCTTCAAACAACATAAGTTCTTTGATACGGCTACGAACGGTGCTACCATCGCGCTTGCAAAGCGTTACAGGCATTCCGGCTTTCAATACACCACGAGTTAATTTACCAATGGCAATACGTCCGATGTATGAAGAATATTCTAACGATGTGATTAACATCTGTGGAGTTCCCTCTGTAGCTTGTGGCTCAGGGATAACATCAATAATAGCGTCTAATAATGGAGTGATATCCTCTGTTGGGTTAGCCCAATCGTCCGACATCCATCCTTGCTTAGCACTTCCGTAAACAGTACGGAAATCTAACTGCTCCTCGTTAGCACCTAATGCAAACATAAGGTCAAATACTTCCTCCTGAACTTCGTCCGGACGGCAGTTAGCCTTGTCTACTTTATTTACAACAACAATAGCTTTTTTCCCTAATCCTAATGCTTTTTGAAGTACAAAACGTGTTTGTGGCATAGTACCTTCAAATGCGTCAACAAGTAATAATACTCCATCACACATATTTAGTACACGCTCTACCTCACCACCAAAGTCCGAGTGACCCGGAGTGTCGATGATATTGATTTTATAGTCCTTATATCTTACCGATACGTTCTTAGCAAGAATCGTAATTCCACGCTCACGCTCCTGGTCATTATTATCAAGAATAAGATCCGCACTTTGCTTCTCGTTATCTCTGAATAATTTACCCTGTAAAATCATTTTGTCAACCAATGTGGTTTTCCCGTGGTCAACGTGTGCTATAATCGCAATGTTTCTTAATTTTCGCATTTTACTCGTCTCTAAAATTTAGTTCGCAAAAGTAATACAAATAATTGAATATCAAAAGACAATAAACCCCGTTCAAGGTTTTTTAATGATTATCTGCACTTTACGCTACTCTATTGACCCATAGTATCATAACATTACAATATCGTTGGTAACCCAGCATTATAAAGCACCTTGTAACACCTCCTGCTGCATCCCATTGGTAGCACTGCGAGTATAAAACGGCCAACCGGACATACATTTTTAACACGTCAGAATTTGATTATTAACATTTTATCATAATATTTGTATTAGTATATCACATTAAATTCCATGTATTGTATGACATCAAAAGCCCTTATGCGCAATGCCATCTACGTAATGATGGCTGTAATTCTAAACATAATTACTCCCATTTTTACCAACTCCGCTCACATTCAAGCACAGAGCAAAAGTTTTAACCTAAACTTTGACGTCAATGAGCTCCTAAACATGTCAGCTCAAGAAAAAAAAGAGTTCTTGAAAGAACTGAAGGAAATTCAAAAAGAGATGAAGGAAGCTGGAATGGATGCACCCCAGTTTTTTACAAAGATTGAAAAATTATTAAAACAGAATAAAATTAGCGAAAAGGAGGTACAAGAGTTAGTCGCAGAAATGTCCACCACGCTATTACCCATGCTTAGTAATACAATGGAGAGCCTATTTTCATCTCTATTTAACGAATCGGGCGTGACAACGCAAGGTAATATCGATTTAGAGGAACTATTTAAAGGACTATTAAATCCTGAGGCAAATGAACAAAAGAAAAAGGGCTTATCGCTAAACAACTTATTTGGCTTTAACTCTGCACCAAAACAGGAGGTAAACATCCCACTGTGCACGCTCAATGAGGATCAACTTGTAGTAGCTCCTATTGACTTCAAGAGGTATTTCTCTGTATCCTTTGTTAAGGACGTTAAACTTACCAAGCAAGGAACCGAAGTCACGGTTGTACTTCCCGTATCTAGGTTTGTAGACTACAAAGCCTTTACTTCAACTACATATCTTGTGGACATTGATAATAATGAGAGACGATACGCTCCCATTGGCCTATCGCGCAACATCCCACTTGACTCAATACTAGTGATTAAAAATCACTCGCATAGCATGGCCGAATTTACCATCCTTTATCCACCTATCGAGAACTACAAAAAAGTAAAACAACTTATGCTTGTGGAACGTCCAAATCCGGAGATTAACGTACCAAAGGATGCAAATCTAACATATAATCGTTTTATGATTGATGTAAAGACAGCAACTCCTAGCAAAAAGAAAGTAGTAATTCGTAACGTTGGCGACAATCATTTAATGTTGCATAACGGCAAGGGGTATTTATTATCGGCTGAGACTTATACTGATATTAAAACCTTTCGTCATCATGGAAAAACATACTACAGAGGACTCACAACGACAAATTCTACCTTCACATTTGACCTGGATGGAAAACCCGTGTTTAAGCTTCCTACAAAATAATTAAGCTACCCTTTCCGTTTTACATAATTAACCGTTATTTTTGTTCTCTTGCGTTGGTTACAATACCTAAATTGCAAAAGGTTGCGTATCTATACGGATTAATAAAATATATAAAAAACTATATGAATAATACTGCGGACTACCGTCTCACCGTTGTTGTACCTATTTACAACGAGGAAGACAACATGGAACGTCTTGAAAAAGAACTTACTGCTTATCTTCCCCAAGCTTTAACGCCTACATGCATACTGTTTGTAAACGATGGATCGAAGGATAACTCACTTAGTCTAATTAAAGAAATTTGTGCACGTAACCCTCATTTGTATTACATTAACCTTGCTAAAAACGGAGGGCTTAGTGCTGCCATGAAGGCCGGTATTGACTATGCTTTCTCTGAGTATGTTGGATACATTGATGCCGATTTACAAACCACCCCGGAGGATTTTAACCTATTACTTCCACACGTAGACCAATATCAATTAGTTATGGGTATACGTACAGGACGCAAGGACTCATTAGTTAAAAACATGTCGTCAAAAATTGCCAATGGTTTTCGCCGCATGATGACAAATGATGGTGTTGCTGATACCGGATGTCCTTTAAAAATTATGCATACGCGCTACGCAAAACGCGTGCCTTTCTTTACGGGAATGCATCGTTTCCTCCCTGCGCTAATACAGTTACAAAATGGAGTTGTATACCAGGTACCTGTACGCCATTTTGAGCGTATTGCAGGAGTATCAAAATACCATCTGTTTAACCGTCTTGTAGGACCATTTAAGGATTGTTTCGCCTATCGTTGGATGAAGCATCGCTATATTAATTACGATATTGACGAAAGCAATTTATGATTTTATACGTTATAGGATTTCTCGCGCAGCTGTTTTTCTCTGCGCGATTATTATTGCAATGGATTTTATCCGAACGAGCAAAAAAAGTAGTATCCCCCACCATATTTTGGATTCTCAGTCTTGTAGGTTCGTTACTGTTAATGGCTTACGGATGGTTACGAGACGATTTTTCTATCATATTGGGACAATTTATCTCCTTCTACATTTATATGTGGAACTTACATATTAAGGGAGAGTGGCGAAAAATGCCATCCGTAGTACGCTACATTGTTGGCTCTATTCCATTTATTTTGGTAGGCATAATGGCGCAGGATGTTAATGCTGTAATAAACAAACTGTTTTTTAATGAAAGCATCCCATTGTGGTTGGTTATTTTTGGAACAGTGGGACAAATTACTTTTACACTACGATTTATTTACCAGTGGATATATTCAATGAAAAGAGAAGAGTCCATACTACCATTGGGATTTTGGCTTATAAGCGTGGCGGGATCGGCCATCATTATCGCATATGCTATTATCCGCAAGGATCCGGTTCTTATTTTAGGACAAGCAACAGGTTTCTTTGTTTATATTAGGAATATCTTTATTCAGCTTAAAAGCAACAAACACGAGTTGCACAAAGCAACGAAATAAGTAGATACCATAAAAAATTCCCCTCATTGTTATTGGTAACAATGAGGGGAATTTTTTATGGTATCTGTTAGGTTCTACAACACCACAATTTCGTCAACAAATAGCCATCCACGTGCTACGCTGTGTTTAGCAACATAACGTATGTAACGTGCTTGCGTATTGCCTTCCCATCCAAAAGAACGGATTACAAGTCCTTCATACTGTGGCGACACATCATGTCCCTCACGGCTAAGTTCTGTATAATTCTCTCCATCCTCAGATACGGAAACAATTACCTCACTAGGCAACCATAACTCAGGTCCGCGACTTTGCATAAACTCTGCTTTGATGGATGTTAATGGCATAACGCTATCCAAATCGATAACCACATCTACTCCACGACCAATAAAGCCTTGCCAACGTCCGTCACCGTAGGTCCAACAACCGCGTAGCCCATCGGTCAAAGCTAACTCTTTTGTAGCTGCATAGTGGCGATTATAGTTTGTGTTATACGTTACTTTTTTACCGTAAGCAAGATGCTTAACCGTATCGCGCGACTCCGGACGCGTACCTATTTCAGTTGCCAAATTAAATGGATTATAACCTTTGGACTTAAGCACTTCCACCTCTTTCAACGCACGTGCATGGAAGTTATTCCAATCCTTATGCTCCGGTTGTGTCCATGCAACTTCTGACAGTGCTAACAAACGTGGATATATCATGTACTCCATGTGTTTCTCATCAAGGATATATTCGCTCCATACATTGGCCTGTACTCCTTGAATCAAGGCTTGCTCCTGCACGGTAAGCGAATCTGGGATTGGCTCATAGCTGTACACTTTAGATAACGGCAAATATCCACCAATAGCCTCCGGTTGCGTGTGTGGCGCATCCTGATAAGCATCAAAATAACAATGTGAACCCGGTGTCATTACGGCATATTGCCCCGCTTTTACCGCTGCAATACCTCCTTCGGTTCCGCGCCATGACATAACCGTTGCTCCGGGAGCTAAACCACCTTCCAAAATCTCATCCCATCCAATAAGCTTACGTCCTTGTCCTATAAGGAACGTATCCATACGATGAATCATATAACTTTGTAGTTCGTCTACATTGGCAAGTCCCTCCTTTTTCATGCGAGCCGCACATTTAGGGCATGATTTCCATGCCGTCTTGGCAGCTTCGTCGCCACCTATGTGGATATAATCCGACGGAAATATGTCCATTACCTCAACCAGCACATCCTGGAGGAATGTAAAAGTTTCCTCATTACCTATACAGAAATCACTACTAGTGTAAGGTTTTCCTGCACACGATAAATGCGGATACACAGCCAACACCTCTTCCGAGTGTCCTGGCATCTCAATTTCGGGTATTACAACAATGCCACGTTCTGCTGCATAAGCAACAATATCGCGAGCCTCATCCTGTGTATAATATCCTCCTTGTGCACCCTCGTCAGTTTGGCGGCAGTACTTACGCCCTTGGTGCCAAAACTCTTTCCATGTAGGGTAAGGACGCCATGCGGCAATCTCTGTCAATGCCGGATATTTTTTTATTTCTAAACGCCAGCCGGCACCGTCTGTTAAATGCCAGTGTAAACGGTTTAGCTTATAGTAAGCCATCATATCTATTTGTCGCTTAACAAAATCGGCAGAGACAAAACAACGTGACACGTCAAGGTGTAATCCGCGATATGCAAATCTTGGTTCGTCCGTGATTTCAACCGCCGGGATTGAGCCTTGTAACGCTCCTTGCTCGTTTACCGCCAGTTGGATAAGCGATTGTATTCCGTAAAATAAACCCTGCTCTGTAACAGCTCTTATTATTACTTCTTTAGGAGTAATTAACAATGAATAACCCTCGGCATTGACATCCTCTGCTGCTTGTTGATCCAATATTAGCTTTATTCCGCCTTTTTGTGCAATATCCGTACCCACATAGTTGCATGGAATAACTGCCGACATGAAATTACATAAGCGTTTGGCACTTTCCTCAGTCAGATTAGAGCTCACTCCCACCGGTCCTTCTATTTTAAACTCTCCTTTCCCGTACTCCACTTGCTGAGGTTGGGGAATAATGGTAATTTGTTCCGGTTGCGTTTGTTTGGCACAACTTGTAAAGAGCGCCGCACCCAATAGGAACAAATACATAATAATTGACTTGTTACGCATTGATTGTATTCTAAATGTATTGATAATAGCTCAAAAATAAAAAAAGAAGGGGAATATTCCAAAAGCCTAGAAGGAACACCACTAAATTGCTCAAAACGAAATTACCCGCGATAAGCAGGAGCTATCGCGGGTAATTCTATAATTTATTGAAGATATGATATTAATTCATTTTGAATTCATATTTCACAGCAGCAAGTTCTTTATTTGCAACTACAATCTTCTCTTTTAATTCTTCTTTGAATAAACGCACCTTTGCTTTCAAGTCCGCATCGCCTACAGCAAGAATTTGCGTTGCAAGGATAGCAGCATTCATTGCGCCGTTAATAGCAACAGTAGCAACAGGAATTCCCGGAGGCATTTGTGCAATGGCAAGTAAAGCATCCATTCCGTCAAGAGAAGCTTTAATAGGCACTCCAATAACAGGTACAGGTGTCATAGCGGCAATTACACCCGGTAGGTGAGCAGCCATTCCGGCAGCAGCGATAATAACTTCTATTCCACGATCGGCAGCTCCTTTAGCAAAAGTTTCTACTTCGGCCGGTGTACGGTGAGCAGACAGAGCATGCATTTCAAAGGGGATTTTAAAATCATTAAGGATTTGGGCAGCTTTTTCCATAACCACAAGGTCCGATGTACTTCCCATAATAATACTGACTTTAGCTTTCATCTTTTCTGGTTTTATATTATTTAATACAGCAACAAATATAACTAATCCATTTGTGATTTTAAAAAAATAGTCCCGTTTATCCCGTCTTTGTAACATCAAATATGCAAGTACATCTGGTTGCAACAAAATTCTTTCTATCTAATTCAGCGCTATGCATGTTTTTTACATATAAAAAATATTCAATATGCGCTCATAAAACTCCCTAATCCAACTTCTTTCCCTGTTGTGGGTTTCTACTAGGTATCGACTAGGTTACGACTAGGTTTCGACTACTATTGGGGTGTCATACTAGTCGAAACCTAGTCGTAACCTAGTCGATACCTAGTAGAAACCTAGTCGATACCCTTAAGAGGCATAAAAGCCAATATTATTCCTTTTGCGGAGGCAACCGGCTATTTTATATGCTTCATTAACAATTTTACATAGAAAACGTGACACTATAGGACAGAATGTTCGTATTAAATAAATATTGAATTATCAACATGTTAAATGTAGTAGATACAGCATTGGAAAAGTTATTAACAATGTTTACTAACATAAAGCACGCAACGTTATTAACAAGTGAATATTTCTTGTTAATAACTCATATAATAAAGAAGTTGAATAGTTAATAAACAGATTATGAGCAAGATTAAACAATGGGCAAGTGATTTTAAGCAGTTCGCCATGCGAGGCAACGTTGTGGACATGGCTGTAGGTATCATTATTGGTGCTGCGTTTGGTAAAATTGTAGCATCGTTAGTATCGGACATTATGATGCCACTAATTGGACTAATATGGGGCGGAGTAGATTTCCAAACTTTAAGCTACACATTACGCGAGGCAGAGGTACTACCAGATGGAGTTACAAGACCTGCATCTGTACTACGTTACGGTAATTTTATTCAAGTTACCATTGACTTTCTGTGTATTGCCTTCTCAGTATTCTTAATGATTAAATTATTTGTAAGTCTTCAACGCAAGAAAGAAGCAGCACCAGCAACACCCCCACCAACACCTGAGGACACATTGCTATTGCGCGATATTAGAGATTTATTAAAAAATAATAAGGATAATACGCCAAGTGCATCTTAAGCGTAAATGCTTGTTAAAAGCATATTTAATGTTTATAGTCCATACGTTTGCGTATGGATTATAACATTAAAAATGTTACCTTTGCGCCTTCAATTTTAGACTGAGTATAATGAAAACAATTAAACTGCACGATAAAGAGTTTATATTAACACTGGAAGGTACAGCTATTGAGCAAGCGATTGCAGGTGTTGCCCAACGCATAACAGAGGATCTTAAAAACGAACGTCCACTTTTTTTAAGTGTATTGAACGGCTCGTTTATGTTTACCGGAGAGCTGCTTAAACACGTTGATATTCTTGATGCTGAGGTGTCCTTTATTAAAATAGGATCATACAGTGGTACAGGCTCAACAGGTAAGGTAAGAGAAGTGATGGGAATGGATTGCGATGTTACCGGACGTTGCGTTGTGATTGTTGAGGACATGATAGATACCGGACGCTCAATGCAATTCCTAATAAATAAGCTTAAGGAGTTAGGAGCAGCGCGTATTGTTGTGTGTACTTTATTCTACAAACCGGATGCATTACAAGTTGAGGTTCCGATAGATTATCACACCATTATGCTAGAAAACGACTTTGTTGTAGGTTACGGATTGGATTACGACGGACTTGGCCGTTTGCTTCCGGATTTATACACACTCAAGAAATAAATTGATTAACGCATTAGAAACATTTTAATTAAAGATATATGGCATCGACAAATTTTGTTGACTACGTAAAGATATTTTGTCGCAGTGGAGCGGGTGGACCCGGTTCGGCCCACTTGCACCGTGACGCAATGACCATGAAAGGTGGTCCTGACGGTGGCGACGGTGGACGCGGTGGTCATGTTTACATACGGGGAAACCGTAACTATTGGACTTTAATTCACTTAAAATATAAACGTCACGTATTTGCCGGCGATGGTGAAGGTGGAAGTAAAAGCCGAAGCACCGGACATGATGGTGATGATGTTATTATTGATGTACCTCTAGGTACTGTGGCACGTGATGCCGAAACAGGCGAACATATTTGTGAGATTACCGAGGATGGACAAGAGCTTATTGTGGTGCGCGGTGGACGTGGAGGACTAGGAAACTGGAACTTTAAATCGCCAACCATGCAAACGCCACGTTTTGCACAACCGGGAGAACCGCGCGTGGAGCGTACTGTTATTTTGGAGTTAAAGGTATTGGCCGATGTTGGTTTGGTGGGATTCCCAAATGCGGGTAAATCGACCTTATTATCGGTAGTATCTGCAGCTAAACCAGAGATTGCAAATTATCCTTTTACAACACTTGTTCCTAACTTGGGAATTGTGGCATATAGAGATAACCGATCGTTTGTAATGGCCGATATTCCCGGAATTATTGAAGGGGCACACACCGGTAAAGGTTTAGGATTACGTTTCCTTAGACATATTGAACGTAACTCTGTTTTGCTATTTATGGTACCGGCAGACAGTGATGACATCCATAACGAATACAAGATTCTGCTTAATGAATTACGTCAATTTAATCCGGAATTATTGGATAAGCAACGCGTTTTGGCTATTACAAAAAGTGATTTCTTAGATGAAGAGCTTACAGAAGAGATTAAAAAGGATTTACCTAAGATACCTACCGTATTCATATCGTCAGTAATGAATATGGGAATTACCGAATTGAAGGATGAGCTTTGGAGAGCACTTCAACAAGGATAACAAGAAAATAAAAAAGCGGGCTTTAAAGCCCGCTTTTTTATTTAGTACATATCAGTAATATTCCACACAAATGCCCTGATACCATTTTCCTCATTCACCTCGTCCAATTTTTGAACATATTTGAGGATTAAAGGAACTTTCTCATCAGGAACAATAGTGATTAGGGAAGAATTCATTTCCGGCCATGTGTGCGTACCCATACGCGGTTCGCCACTCACACTTCCTGCTCCGTTAACCTGTTGCCACTGCGTATATCCGCGTACTTCCAAACGCGATAGCATGTAATCCACACGTTCTGTAAGGGCTTGGTTATATATTATAAAAACTGCTTTCATCTATACAAAGTTTAATTATTGTGGATGGTAGGGAGTTTATTTTCCCCACCCTCCTTTGCTCTTCATTTATTAGAGATTTTTTCCAAATCCTTAGGATCAAAATCCTGCATAAACTTATACTGTTTACTTAGATTCTTTTTCTTATCGCGACTACCGCTACGGTCAATTGCAGCATAGAATACCGGAACAATAACCATGGTGATGATTGTTGAGAAGATCATACCACCAATAACGGCGATACCCATAGGTTTCCATGTTTCAGACCCCTCACCAACACTCAATGCCATTGGCACCATACCAAGAATAGTGGTTAATGCAGTCATTAATACCGGACGTAAACGAGAACGACATGCCTGAGATATGGCATCGTATAGACGAACTCCACGCTCGCGCATTAAGTTGATAAAGTCAATAAGTACAATACCATTTTTAGTTACAATACCAATTAACATTACGGCACCTAGCGCTGCAACAACACTCAACGTTGTATTTGTTATTAGCAGAGCAAGAACCACACCCGTAAAGGCAAACGGAATAGACATCATGATAATGAAAGGCATTTTGAACGACTCAAACTGCGAAGCCATTACAATGTAAACTAAGAATATTGATAAAACCATCAACATAATTAGGGATTGGAATGATTCCTGTTGGTCCTCAAAGCTACCTCCAATATAAATAGACACCTCTTGAGGTACATCCTGCAATTGGTTAATTTCTGCTTGAGCAGCACTTGCTATATCACCCATTGAAGCTCCACGAGCAGGCGTTATAGACACTTTAACCATACGTTGTTTACTTTTACGCTCAATGTTTGGTGGCGACCAATATTCTTTAATCTCACCAAGCTCTTTTACGCGGATTTTCTTTCCTTGAGCATTAGTAATAAACATATTCTCAACTTCGGTAATAGAGTTTCTGTAGTTTTCATGTAAACGTACAATGATATCGTACTCTTCCCCACCCTCTTTATATTTGGTAGGTTTAAATCCATACACTCTATTACGGATTGCACTTGCCACCTCAGCTGTGGTAAGTCCGTGTTCGGAAATCTTTTGTTGATCAAGGAATAGCTGCAACTCAGGCTTATCGTCATCACGACTTATCTGAATATCCTCAGCTCCTTTAATTCCTTGCATACGTTGTTTCAATTCGGCAGCGATGCGGTTGGTTGTTTCAAAGTCATATCCCATAACCTCAACATCCACACTGTTACCACTCATTGAGTTACTTGATGTTTTAACACCATATACAAGAATATCCGGCACATCACGCAATCTGTCACGCAAATCATCGGCAATTTCAAATACACTGCGCTCTCTATCCTCTAAGTTTTTCAGTTTAACACGAATATTAATCATGTTGCTTCCTGTTTTATTGAATAGAGATGCAAAACCTGCATTTTCATCTTCACTACCGTAAGAAAGGTTGATTTGTTGCATTTCCGGATAGTTGGCACGCATCATGGAGTCTATTTGTAATGCAATACGTTTTGTTTCTTCAACGCGCTGACCCGTTTGAAGTTTTACGTATACACTCATTGAACCCTCATCATTTTGCGGCATAAAGTCCGTACTGATGAAACGAGCCAGGTATATTGAACCTGCGAAGATTGCAGCTGCAACTAACAGAATAAAGGTTTTATGATGCAATGACCAACGTATTAAACGCTCATATAATCCGTCAAGAATATCTAGAAAGCGAATTACTGTATTGTCATAGCTAAATCTATGTGTTTTCTTTTTCTTGTCTTTATTATCTTGCAGTTTAAGTAATTGTGATGATAACATCGGTGTTAACGTCAAGGCTGTAAGCGTTGATGTTGTTACCGTGATACAAATAATCCATCCTAACTGTTTAAATAGAATACCTGTCATCCCTGTTACCAACGTCAATGGGAAGAATACTGCAATAGTTACTAATGTTGTTACAATTACGGATAACCAAACCTCATTAGTTCCATATTTTGCTGCCTCGCGCGGAGCACTACCACGCTCAATGTGTTTTGTGATATTTTCCAAAACCACAATAGCATCATCCACAACCATACCAATGGCAATGGATAGAGACGACAGAGAGATAACGTTAAGAGACTCGCCCGTTACGTATAAGTAAATAAACGCAACAACTAAAGAGATTGGAATGGTAAGCGCAATGATAAAAGTTGCGCGCCAGCGACCGAGGAACACTAACACTACAAGGATTACAAATAGTAATGCGTATTGAAGTGAGTCCGAAAGGTTATTTATGGAACGTACAATAAAGTCCGAAGAGTCGTTCAATACATCTAAACGGATATCGGCAGGAAGTTCTTTTTTAATCTCTTCCATTTCGGCTCTTACTCTTTTTGCAATGGCTACTGAGTTGGATCCACTCTGCTTGGTTACCATGATAACCCCACCGTCCTGACGATTAATTTGATGCTCTAACGCTATATCTTTGATAGTATCTCGCACCATGGCAATGTCTCTCATAAAAATGGTTTTCCCATTTTTATTACTTACCACCACATTCTTAATCATTTCACTCTCTTCAAACTCGCCTTCTACACGCAACTGGTAGTCCATAAGCCCCATTTTGATACTACCCGCAGGTAAATCCTGGTTCTCTGCTTTTAAGATATTACCAATTTGTTCTATGGTAAGATTATAAGCATCCAATTTGTTAGGATCTAAATCCACATAAACAACACGTTTTGGAGCTCCTACAAAGTTTACTGCTGCAATCCCGTCAATACGGTTTAGACGGTTAATAATCTTATCGTCAATAATACGGTCAAGTCCTGCATAAGACTCATTTGCACGCACAGCGTACATAATGATAGGCATCATTGAAGTGTTAAACTTCAACAGGGATGGTCGGTCAATATTGTCTGGCAATTTATCCATTGCCTTGTCAATTGCATCGCGCACATCATTGGCCGCTTCGTCAAGGTTTGTATCCCACTCAAACTCCAACGAAACCACAGAAAGGTTATCGTAGGATGTTGAGTTCATTTCCTTCAAATCCTCAACTGAGTTAAGCTGATCCTCCAAAATCTTTGTCACGTTTTCCTCAATATCGGCAGCATTGGCACCGGGGTAAGAGGTCATTACCGACAGATAGGGAGGGTCCATCTGTGGATATTGGTCTATGGGTAGCTGCACTAACGCAAAAATACCCACTACCATGATTCCGACAAACAACATCAGCGTGGTTATCGGTTTCTCTACGGCATTTGTAAATATACTCATTTTGTTATTCCTTAAAAATTAGCGTTGCACGGCACTTATTGTACATTTAGTACACTACCGTCAATTAAGCGAGCTTGTCCAACTACAATTAGTTCATCACCTTCTTGGATCTGGTCAGAAACAATTTCTACCTGATCATCAAAACGACGACCTAATGTTACCTCTACACGCTTAGCTTTACCATTGTTATTTAAAAACACATAGCGCTGATTTGAGCCTTGTAGTTTTAATACTGCTAACGCAGGTACAACAATCGCATCAGTCTCGCCTACAAAGAAATTAACAGATCCAAACATACCCGGACGTAGTGTCATTTCGTTATTTGGTATTTTCACCTCTACGGTAAATGTGCGGCTACTTGGATCAACTGTAGGATATTTAATATTTACACTTCCATCAAACGCTTTGTCAGGGAAGATATTGTTTCTTAAAGATACTTTTGTTCCTTTAGCTATGCTAGGATAATAACTTTCTGACAAACTTACATAGGCTTTCAAAGGATTTATTTTTTGAATGGTAATGATTGATGCTTTAGATGCACCTCCAACCGGCGATGACATATACATCTCACCATTCTCATAATATTTACCTGTAACAACACCATTAAAAGGAGCCAATAGTTTGGTATTATCCTTCAAATAGTCATAGTTAGCTTTAGCTACTTTATAGGCTGCCTCCAAAGCATCGTAATTTTGCTTTGAAATACTACCGGTTTCATCCAGCAACTTAGCTCGGTTAAACTCTGCTTTTTGGTTTAGGTACTGAACCTCTGCTTGGATTAGCTGTGTTTGGTCCATCTCTACCAATAATTGGCCTTTTTTAATTTGGTCACCTACTTCCACATAGATTTTCTCAATACGACCTGGTGATGCAGGAGCATAAAACACTTCCTCATCAGCAACAAGATTCGCATTATATTCTAATGTCTTCGCTATATTTTGTTTCTCTAGTTTTAAAACCTTTACAGGGGTTCTTTGGTCCTCTTTTACAACAACTTCTTCTTTTTTTCCTGAACATGCTGCTGCAAGAATAAAAACTAAGGAGTAAACGGATATTTGTTTTAACTTATTCATTCTTTCCGCTATTTACTGATTCAATATATTATATAATTTCTCTATGTTTGTTTGTGCCTGTAATAGATTCAAACATGCACTATTGTAGTTGTTTTCGGCTTGCAAATAGTTGTTATTTGCTTGCGTCATGTCCAAACTAGATGCTACACCATGCTCAAACTTATGTTGTATGTTGCTCAACACACGTTTAGCCACATCAATATTTGTTTTTTGCAAGTTATAGTTTTCTATAGCATTCTTAAGTTGATACTGGAATTGGTTATTTTGTAAATTCAACTGATCTGTTAACAGTTCCTTGCTTAAAGTTGTTTGGGACAACTCTATTTTTGCCTGTTGCAAGGCTGCTTTACGTTGGAATCCTGAGAATATAGGAACCTCCATAACCACTGAAGCCGAATGAGGCACGTTTAGAAAACCTCCTTCTTTTATTTGGTATTGGTATGAGTAGCTAGCGCCAATAGTAGGAGCATACGTCCAACGTTTTAAGCCTACCATTTTGTCCTTTAATTTCTCTTGTGTATTCATTAACTGATACTGAGCATTATTCTCAATCTCAAATTGTTTTACAGCTAAACGCACATAGTCGCCGCTATCAAGGAAATCTGCTAAAGTTTGGGTTAATTGTATTGGTGTTCCCGCTTGGAAACCTAATTGAATACGTAATAGATTGTAGTTAACATCTAAAGTACGTTCTGTAGATAAATAACTGTTTTGAAGTTGGCCAACAGTTATACGAATCTGGTCTACGTCGGTAATCTCTGATACTCCGGCCTTGTACATGTTTTCTGTGTGTTTCAACACATCTTCCATGTTGTCTAAATTTTGCTTTAGTATCTCCAGAGTACGTTCAGCTACTAAAATGGTGTAATACGAGTTATAAACCGTTTCAATAATATCCAGTTCGGTTAGATCCACCTGCTGCATATTCATCCTCTCAGCAATTTTACTGGTTTGAACGCCTACAATCCATTGCCCACTAAAAATTAATTGACTAACCGATAATGTTGCAGCTGCTTGATCCTCGAGGGTCCGGCTCATACCTCCCAAGTCTAACTTTTCTCCAAAATTTGTTGAGTAATTCACCTTACCGCCCACTTGTGGCAATCCCTGCGATATGGCTTCAGTCACCTTTTGTCGGTACAAATCAACATTCTTCCGTGATACTTGTAATTCCTTATTGTGTTCAATAGCATAGTCTGCAGCCTGCTTCAAAGTTAGCTTCTGCTCAGTAGTTTGCGCAGAAAGCATACAAGGCAGGAACAATGCTGATATAAACATCATGACTCTCCTTCTCATTGTACTATAATATATGTTTATTTTTATAATTCACTAACTCTTAACAAATTGTATGCCAATAGCTAAAAGTTTGTTATAAATATTTACATATCTTTATTATATTTCTCCATGGTTTGAGCTGAAATAGGAAAAATAAACGGTTTTCCGGTAATAGGACTTTTATGGGTAAGTACTAAACTCTTATAAACTTGTTCAATATTTTCATAAGTTAAAACCTCCTCTGGCATTCCAATCTTGTGCACTGTTCCTTCATTTAGTAAAATAAGTCGATCACTATATTCGCTTGCCAAATTCAAATCATGGATTATTAATACCACAGTAAGATGTTTCTCCTTGTTTAATCGCTGTAACAAATTCAATACATTCATTTGGTGGCATATATCCAAGCTCGATGTTGGCTCATCTAACAACAATATGGAAGTTTGCTGCGCTAAAGCGCGCGCAACTGCCGCAAGTTGCTGCTCCCCACCACTCAAAGCATACATAGGTATCTCCCTTTTGTGCGCAATACCCGCTAGTTCCATTGACTCTGTAACCACAGCATAGTCCTCATCACTCTCTAAAAACTGAAATGGCTTTCTATAAGGCAATCGTCCAAGCATTACGTACTCCTCAACACGCATATCCCCGGCATCCACACGCTGATTTACTATCGCTACGCGTCGAGCGCGTTCCTTAATGGACAAAGAGTCCACAGGACTATCGTTCAATAATATTTTGCCCGAAGTTGGGCGCAATAAGCCCGTTAGTGTTTTAAACAACGTACTTTTCCCGGCACCATTGGGACCTATAACAGAGACAAACTCTCCTTCTTTGACTGCAAAATTAATGTCCTTTATTGAAAAACCCGATACATATCCGGCATCAAGGTTTTCTACAGCTAAAACGCTATTCATTATACTTTTTCCTTTTTCATATTGGACATTAAAACAACAAAAATCACTCCTCCAATAATACCGGTAACCACACCAATAGGTAGCTCATTGGGCGAAATAATTACGCGTGCAAAAATATCGCATAGTATCAAAAAAATACCTCCACCCAGAAAAGCAGTAGGTAATAATATCCGAAAATCTCCTCCAACTAATAAACGCATCATTTGTGGTATAATTAAGCCTACAAAGCCAATCACCCCGACTAATGAAACACATAATCCCGTTAATAGAGAGCTTAAAAGAAACAACAACCGGACACTTTTCTCCGTGTTTATTCCCAACTGAGTAGCACGATCCATCCCTAAACGTAAGCCATTTAACATTGGCGCAAAATACATTACAAGCAAAAAAGCTACTATGGTAATGCCGCACAACAGTAGTATCAAGTTCATTCGGCTTTCATTTAATCCACCCATTGTCCAAAAAAGAATACCCTGCAACTTTTCATGTCTAGCAAGAGACAATAACAGCATCATTACCGAAGATGATATAAAACTTATCATTACCCCCGTTAGTAATAATGTTTGTATCTGGACTCGTTCCCTGCTTAGGGCAAGTTTGTATACAAAAAAAACAGTCACTGCTGCACCAATGAATCCCATCAGTGGCAGAGTCAACTCGCCAAACATAAGTTCGGCCGATCCAACAATTGTCACTGCGATAGCTACCGATGCACCTCCGGAAATTCCCAAGGTATATGGCTCTACAAGTGGATTTCTAAATAAACCCTGCAATACAACTCCGGCAATACTAAGTGCCGCTCCAACAGTAAACCCGAGTAACACACGTGGTAAACGCAATTTCAAAAGTATTTCTCGCTTAAAGTCAAGTTCTTCATTTCCTCCAACCAGCGCTTCCCATAACTCAACCCACGTGTAGCTCACCTCCCCTATCTTTAAGCTCAATAAAACGGCAACAAAAGTCATAAAGAGTAAGGCTATCAAAATAGTCAGCCAAGAAAGATATTGCTTGTTATTCATAAATAAACTGATATAAATGCTCTAATGTTTTAATAAAAGTTAGCGGTGTAGGACTACACAATGCATATTCGTCAACCAGGAACACTTTTTTTGCCTTCACAGCTTTAAGCATCCCATATTTTTTCCAACGGTCCACCTCACTCTGCCCTAAACCACCCATGGTAGTTACAATGATAACGTCCGGATTGGCATTCAACACAAACTCTACCGATATTTGCCCACTTTTCAAATTACGTGACACACTCTCACCACCCAGTTTATTAATAAAATCGTCTAGAAAGCTATCGCCCAAAATGGTATACAATGGATTGGTATTTAACTGTAAAAACATTCGTTTCTTCTTGTCCATACCTTTTGTAAAAGACAGTTTACTTAACCTCTCGTTACATTCTTTATTTAAAGCGTTCGCCTTAGCCTCACACCCCAAATAATTACCAATTTGCAGCATCTGTTCACACATCTCGTCAAAGCTGTCCGGTTGCTTCATATGCACACATTTTATGCCCATTTTCTCAATCGAAGCCACTATTCGCGGATGCGTTAACCCACCGGCCAACACATAATCGGGTTTTAATGCAGCAATGCGCTCTACATTGGCATTGAGTGCATCAGCCACTCGTGGAATATCACGTTGCGTAATACAATATTTTGTACACCCTACTATATTTTCTTCCTCACCAAGCTCTATAAGCATATGTGTTATATTAGGCGCTAACGACACCACTTTTTGTGCCCAACTATAGCCTCCACTCACAATAAACAATAACACTAACAATACACGTACTCTCATCATACTCTTTATTTAACCTCAAAAATATCAGTAATAAAGTGTTTATCCTACACTTCATCTTTTTTTATTTCGCTATTAACTTTTTATCTAATGTTAAGTCGGTTATTTTATATATATTTGTCCATCTTTGTGATTGATAGCGTCTAGATATGAACATGTTAAAATATTTCATTATTCTTTTGGTTGTTACATGCTCCGGATGTAGCAAAAAATACTCACATACTGATATTACACAAATCATGGCAAGTTTGGACTCTCTTGCCGCAATTTCACATGAAGATCATGCAAATTATTCACACTCCATAAACGAGGTCATCTCAAGACTATGCAACAAAATCATAGACGATCCTATTTTCCTTGTTTATTATCCAATAAACGATCCACAACTACTTAATAATCTTATCAATACGCGTTCATTCTTTCTAAACAATGAACAAAAGATAGCTCTAAATCTATTCCACATTAGCGTTCTAACAAAACTTTCAGAGCAACAACCCAAGAATAGAGTTATTGCGAACACTCTTATTGAAAAGATTTCTATTATAGAAAAAGACTCTAAACTATCTAATAAATTTAAAGGAGCCGTTTTAGCAAAAAAAGGTGAGGCACTGTTTGCAAATCATCAAACACAACGCTATGATTTCTATAACGATGCCATTATCTATTTCAGAAAAGACGGCTATCATAAAGGCGTATTTGTTTCTGACATACTCATTGGAAATTGGATGCTTGAAAATAAGTACTACAGCGAAGCGCTAGAACATTTGCTACGCGGATACAAATACACATCCTACCGAACAACCCCCGAAGTTTACAAGGACATCGAGAAACTCATATCACGTGCCTACTTGGCAATGGGAGCGTACAGTAAGGCATATTCTTGGTATAGTAAATCGCACCATGACACAAAGAAAGATGACACTTACTACTATAAGTTACTTTATTATACACGCAATTTCAAATCAATTCTCGCAGAATCAGACACATCCGAAGTAGACACAACTATTTCGCCAATAACACGAAATACAATCCTGTACTATAAAGCTTTAGTCACTCAGGAATATGGTGATTCTATTAATGCATTCGTGTATTTTCAGAGATTTATCAAAAACAACATTACCAATCAAGAGGTAATGTTAGCAGAAGTGAAGACAATTCAAAGAAACTTAGCAGCATATATCCTAACTGCAAAATATCTTAATAAACAGGGACGTACAGAAACAGCTATTGACTCTTTACAATCGGGGATCACAGTTTCGCATGCTCATTTACATAATCTCAACAGAGATTATATGACATTATTTTTGTCACAAACCAAAGAAGAGAGTATCCCAAAATTGTTCAACTTCACCATGCTTGAAACATTTTGTGAAGCATACAATACACTATCCACTTTTTATGCAAATAGTCACAAATACGACAGAGCATTTAGGACTGTACAACCTGTTATTTTCTTTCAAGACATGTTTCTTACCAAGAATAAAGAGGTTAGTAGACATCTCACCACAAAAGTACAAAGTGCTATGCCCGAGGATACCATAGAGCATAAGGTTAAACTGTACCACTGGCTAGGAATGGTGTTCACCCTTGTTGTTTTGAGCCTTTTTGTTTATTATAAGCGTTTTGCTGTTTACTTACGTATTCCGCGCATTATGTCAAAACTGCACTCAAACTTTAAAGCTCCGCAAGCTTCTGCAAGTAATGCACAAACTGAATTTATTAAAAGACAGCAATTATTTTTACAGTTACAACACGAGGTGAGAGAGGAAGGGCTATTTAAAGATTTAACACTAACTGCTCGGACACTTTCACAAATTATCGACGCAAAACCGGGAGAATTACAAGATATAGTATTTCAATTCACCAATATGCCAGTAATGCAATGGGTAAATCAAATACGGATAACCTACTTCTTGGAACACATTAGCCGTAACACTCATCGTACTCAAGACTTTACAAAGGAATGTGGATTTGCTAACTATACAACATTCTATAAGGTATTTAAAGAACATACCTCAATGTCACCAAAACAGTATATTGAGTCAGTTCTTAACAAATTGTAGTAATAACGCAGAAACAATGCATCACATTGAATAAGCTAAACAATATGCGCACAAGTCGTTTTATACTTTATATAGCCATGGTATTCATCCTCTTTACAGGATGTGACGCCATACGCAGTAACATATACAAGGATATGTCTATGGCGCAATGCGATTCATTATTAAATCTATATTCTGAACTCGATCATAAGGAACAACAACATTTAGCTCGGCATCTATCAAACTTGATAGATGAGAATGCATTCTTGCTTCTCGACATTGCAGACTACAAATACCCTCAAACCATTGATTACATTGATGATATGATTTTACTCTCATCAAAGCGTCATCATCAGAAATTAAATCTTCTTAAATATAGAGTACTTATAAACGGATTATTTTTGGCAGAAAACATTCATAACAATCACCATAAATATCTTCGAAAAAAAGTATATGATAAACTATATGACGATGAGAATCTATCCCATCGTGAACGTATTATGCTATACTTAGAAGCCTCGAAAATATCCGAAATTATCGATACAACAAATTCTATCGACATTAGAGAACAACGACTTTCAAAACTTAACTTATTAAGTAATGCACTAATCCTTGCTCAAAACAACGATGATTCATTAGCTATTGGCCGATTAAAAATTAGGGCTGCTGCACTCTATTCATCAATGAATATGACACAGCAAACTCAGGACTTGCTAAATGATATCAACAAATATTACTTGCATTTATTGTCATTCGACCAAACAAATCTATACTATCTTCTACAATATAATATTCATGCCATCAGTGCAGATTGGGATAAAGCACTTGCAACCTATCCAGCGCCTCAAAAATTTACAACCTTATATGCTTCCTTGCTTATAAGATGCGACAAACCCGATAGTTTGTTCGATTTTATTACGCACTCCAAAAGCATGCACATGGTCCAGGATTCTTTAATTTCCTGCTTTGAACAATTTGGGCGTAACAACTACCTTTTATGGTATTATACAAGGAAGAAGGATACTGTTGCTACCGATTCCTTATTTACCACAATGCGATCACAATTTGAGCTTCTGGTACATAATAGATATACCTTAAGTGGACATCCACAGTATCTGATTCACGAAACCAATCAACTTATAGACCAAAAAAAATACGATAAGGTACTAGACTTTACAAACACATATGTAAAAAATTCTCATTGCCGATATATATTTAAATCACTTACTCCATATCCGGTCATTGACACCGTAAGACTAAGAAAACAGGCAGAGACCCCATCGTTTGGTTGGATTGACCAAACGGATATGTTGCTCACGCTCCTACAAGGATATCTAAAAGCCTATTACCTTTTGGGCGATTCATATGGATATCACGAAATCAGCAATATCATCTCTTTTATTTTTCGCACTCGTATAACAAGCGACACACGCTTACAGTCCAACACCTATGCCTCCTTTATGCACAGAAATAACATACAGGAAAAAATGGACATATACAAAGCCGAAAAGGAGATGCGCATTCAAAAAGCACTACAAGTTTGGGGTGTAGGTATGGTTATTGCTTCACTACTATGCATTTATTATTACTACTATCGTACTGATAAACGTAATATTTACCTTCTTTACCGTCGCCAAAAAGAGAGAATTGAAGCATTACAAAAATACAAACATAAAGCCACAGCTCTCGAGAATACGCAATCAGACATTTATAAAGAGATTGAGCGTATTACACTAGAGCAGGAATTGTATTTACATCAAGAATTCTCCATACCGCAATTAACTGAAATTTTAAATTGCAACCGTACATACATCTCCAATGCCATTAATAAAAATACCGGTATGAACTTTAACCAATGGCTAAATAAGTTACGTATGGAGCATATTATGCGGGATTATCCCAAGGTGAAAATGAATATTGAGCGCCACATTGCCAACTACGGTTTTGCATCCCGATCAACATTCTACAGAGCGTTTAAACAACACACCGGTAAAACGCCAAAACAATATTTAGACGATTATATGGAGCAACGCTCTGCCGCTAAAACCGAATAAAACAATAAAAGGAACGTATTCTTTATACGTTCCTTTTATTATTTTTAATATTTGGTCATTGAATCTAATCATTTGCAAATTGCAACAATGACAGCCATACTTTTAGTCGTTCATCCGTCTTATTGGGTTCATTATCCTGATCAATAGGTAATCCTAAAAACAAATTATCCTCAATAGCCAATGTTGATCTAAATGTATATCCGTCGGTCTCTGTACGGCCTACTAGATTTGCTCCGCATGCTCTTACCGTATCTGCCAACAATTTCATACCATCAACAAAATTCTCCGGGTATTTCACAGCATCGCCTAGGCCCACAAGGGCTACATTTTTACCGCGCAAATCCAATTTCCTTAATCGTGGCAAGAAACGCGCCCATTTATCATCACTAACGCCATCCCAAGTTTCAGATCCCAGTGTAGCCGAAATGATAATAATATTCTTGTAAGAGAGCATCTCCTTTGCAGGCGAAGTTCCAATAGAGTGTAACTCCGTCGGACGTTCTGTCAATAATTGCTTAATGCGTTTGGCCACATAATGAACATTACCACCTGTAGGCGAAAAAAACACTCCTACAGCGCGCTCGTCACCGCTTATTTCATCTAGCAGATACGAACCTTCTTCAGCCTTTAATTTCAACGGCTCTTTTTTGTCTCCTTTATCCTGATTCATAACTAATTTATTTAGTTCTATATTCAACATAATCTTGGTTACATACAACTAAAAATACGCCACGATCAAATAAAAAGTTACATATCAACAATGGATAACCCACCACAAACATTTTGTAATTATCCCCGCCGGTGCATAAACTCCGCTCAAGGGTTTCGACTAGGTTACGGCAAGGTTTCGACTAGGTTTCGACTACTATTGGGGATATGTACTAGTAGAAACCTAGTCGAAAGCTAGTGGTAACCTAGTCGAAACACTTGAGCAGATACTTCTCGCCTCATCATAGCCCTAAAGTGTAAAGTGACATAAGCCTAATTGTTCCGTTCCTTAGAGAATAGAGAGTAAGTGCAAAGTTTAATGGCCTATACCTGGGAGCAATAATCCTGTTCAGTAATTTCACGTATCACCTTACACGGAACACCTGCCGCAATAACATTTGCCGGGATGGGATAGGTAACAACACTACCGGCTCCAATAATAGAATTTTCACCAACAGATACACCACCCATTATGTGCACTCCGGCACCTATCCATACATTATTACCAATAGTAATGGGCCGAGCATAACAATAGCCTTGTCTGCGCTGTACCGGATGGAGCGCATGATTAGCTGTATAAAAGCCCACACGAGGTCCAATCAGCACATTATCACCAATTGTTATTGTATTTGCATCCAGCATAATACAATCAAAATTAGCGTAGAAGTTATCTCCTATAGTAATATTGAATCCAAATTCGCACCGAAAGTTGGGTTCAAAATGTACGTTGCAGCCTATACCATTAAGTATCTGTCTCAACACCCCTTGCCTTTGCTCTGTTGTTTGTGCAAAGGTATTGTTATACTTGTTAGTTAATAATACAACTTGTTCGCGACGTGATACAAGTTGTGGGTGCAAGTCATTATATAAATTGCCGCTTAACATTGTTTGGTGTAGTTCTATGTCTATCATGTATTGAGTTATTATAATATGAACCATTCAATCCATTACAATATACAGCAATATTATACATATTGCAAGAATAGCATACATCTCTGCCATAAAATATAATATATTTCGTAGTTTTGTTGCAAACGTTAACAAAAAACATATCTATTAAATTAAGATGAGAACTAGTATTGTAACATTACTCTTATCGTGTTGTGCCTTCCTGCATACATTGGGACAAACGATTGAGGTAAAAACAAAAGCATTTGAGGTTGTATATCGAGTAGGTAACGATGGACGCCTATACCAGAGTTACATTGGACGCCGATTGGCAAATCCGGAAGAGCTACAACAACTACCGCAAGGCACTGAAGCCTATATCCCTAACGGGATGAAGGATTATTTTGAATCGGCACTACAACTAACACACAATGACGGAAATCCGTCCACCGATTTAAAGTATAAAACACATACACAACGTACAGTAAGCCCAGGTGTAGAGGAAACCATAATTACATTGGCCGACGATAAATACCCAACAGAGATACGCTTATCCTTTACCGCTTACAATGATGAAAACGTTGTAAGAAGTAAGGCCGAGATTTCAAGTAAAGAAAAGAAACCGGTAACACTTGAAAATTATGCATCGTCCATGTTGCACTTCCCTACAGGAAAGTATTACATGACCGAGTTTCATGGCGATTGGGCTCATGAAGTAAATATGGTGGAAAATGAATTGACATTTGGAAAGAAAATTGTGGATACAAAACTAGGGACTCGTGCCAATATGTTTTGTACACCAATGTTTATCCTGTCTTTAAACAATCCGGCTAGCGAGCAAGGAGCAGAAACAATACTGGGAACATTGGCATGGACAGGAAATTTCCGTTTTGTATTTGAGGTGGATAATGCACGCCGCCTACGCGTGGTGAGTGGTATAAATCCACATTCATCGCAATACACTCTTGCTAAAGGTGAAACATTTAGCACACCGGATTTTATAATGTGTTATAGCGACAATGGAACCGGCGAGGCATCCAGACAAATGCACCGTTGGGCACGTAAACACCAGCTTAAAGACGGTATGGGCAAACGCTTATCCCTACTGAATAACTGGGAAACTACCTATTTCGACTTCAATGAGGAGAAACTTGGTTCCTTAATGGACGAAGCAGCCATGATTGGCGTTGACATGTTCCTTTTAGACGATGGTTGGTTTGGCAACAAACATCCGCGTAGCAGCGACAACGCAGGCTTAGGCGACTGGGAAGAGACTGTTGAGAAACTACCTAACGGAATTGGACGTCTTACCAAAATGGCAAGCGATAAAGGCGTTAAGTTTGGGTTATGGATAGAACCGGAGATGGTTAATCCAAAGAGCGAGTTGTATGAGAAACATAAAGATTGGGTGATTCACCTACCAAATAGGGACGAGTACTATTTCCGCAATCAAATGGTCTTGGATTTAAGTAATCCGAAAGTGCAAGATTACGTGTACGGGATTGTAGATGGATTGATGACAAAATATCCGGAAATTGCTTACTTTAAATGGGACTGTAATAGCCCTATTACCAACATCTATTCTGCGCATTTAAAGAACAAACAATCACACCTATACATTGACTACGTTCGCGGACTATATAACGTATTAGACCGCGTAAAAGCAAAGTATCCTACTTTACCAATGATGCTTTGTGCAGGCGGCGGGGGACGCAGTGACTATAAAGCATTGGAATACTTTACCGAGTTTTGGCCTAGTGACAATACAGACGCTGTTGAGCGTATCTTTATTCAATGGGGATTCTCTCACGTATTCCCAACAAAAGCAATGGCTGCGCACGTAACATCGTGGGGAAAACAATCCTTAAAATACAGAGTAGATGTAGCCTCTATGTGTAAACTGGGTTTCGATATTCGCATCAATGGGATGAGCGAGAAAGATATTGATTTCTGCAAACGTGCCGTAGCAAATCATAAGCGTTTAACACCTGCTATTCTAGACGGTGATATGTACAGACTGGTTTCTCCGTATGAAACTGATCACGCTGCGTTGATGTATGTGGACAATAATCAACAAAATGCCGTTGTCTACGGTTTCAGCCTTCATCCACGCTATTCGGAGCCGGTTGCTCCTGTACGTTTACAAGGTCTTGACGCAAACAAAAAGTATAAGGTAACTGAAATAAACCTTCCACAAGGACAAAATCCAAGCTTACGTGAAAACGGTCGCGTACTTTCAGGAGACTACCTTATGAAACAGGGATTAAATCTTTTAGCGGGTAGTCATACTAAGAGTATTGTAGTGGAGTTAAATGCTGAATAATGCAATAGTGAGACATCATCTAATCGCGTTGAGCTATTAACAAATAATATTCTATATAACACTCAATAATAAAATAGGTGTGTATCTTGCGATACACACCTATTTTATTATTGGTAATATTTTACATGCAAAATATTACCAATAAACTTAATGTTGATGTACTAATTGTTGGCCTATACCCCACCATACATTGCTGTTGAATTACATACAACGAAACCAGGATACGATAATCGTTAACAGAAAGGAGATATTGCTATTAATTTACATCCTTCTCAGCATTTGAGAACAATTTAATTGAACGAAAAAAGGGATATCCGAAGATATCCCCTTTAAAAAAATAGCCTTATATATTTATCAATCAGATAAAACAACGCGGAAACCAACATTGAACGCTGCTTGCCATGGATGGAAGTAGCGACGAGCGTTAGCATTTGCTTTAGATGCGCGATCGCGCCATGATCCACCACATACCACTTTTTGACCGTTGTGGTTCTCTAAGTGTGTACATTCTGAGTTTGTCCACTCCGCTACGTTACCGTGCATATCGTGTAATCCCCAAGCATTTGGCAGATATTTTCCTACTGTAGTACTAATAATGCTAGCATCGTCAGAGAATCGGTCACGCGGAACGAAATCCCAGAATTCACGACAGAAGAAATTATTAGGCATTGGTACGGTTGGCTCTAAACCATATACTGCAAGATCCTTGATTGTAAAATCGGCTAGATTTTCAAGTTTCGAGTAGTTTACAGTATCTTTTCCATACCACATATCACTTGCACTACCTGCTCTACAAGCCCACTCCCATTGCTCCTCTGTTGGAAGAGTTACCTTTAATCCTGTTTTTTCACTTAGCGTTTGGCAATATTTCATTGCATCCTGCCATGTTACGCGGATTACAGGCTGTAACGGTTCATTTGCAACGTATCCCGGTGTGGTATGGTCTTTCCATTGCTGACCAATGTAACGGCTGTCATGCTCAGGTACTAATGCTTGATACTGTGCGTTAGTCACCTCCATTTTACCCATCCAGAAACCTTTTTTGATATGTTCGTCAAAAGTTTTTCCAGTTCCTTCTTGTACGCGAGTATATTTACCTTCCGGTACCCATACAAGTTGCATGTGCATTCCAGGAGCTACCTCTATAGAACGCTCAGGTTGTGTAGATGTAGTCTTTTGCATTTGTCTTGCTTTTTCAGCATCAAAACTCCACTTATCAGCTTTCGTATTTTTATTTTTATTAGCAGAAACCGCCTTAGGCTTAACAGGAGCTACAGGTCCTTGTTCTTTTAGGAACTGTGCATATCTATGTAACTCACCTTTCCAATCGGTTGACACATTAGCATAGCGCTGCATTAATTGCATACGACGAGGGTATTGTTCAAACACACCTTTGTAACGTCCGGCAATCTCGAAATCACCAAAGTACGGAGCATTAAAATCTATCCATTGACAAAGCTTTTGCATATCCTCTTTTTCAAGAGATACATTATGATGTCCTTTAGTAATCATCTGAATAAGCTCACTGTTTGAAGCATGGTATTCATATGGCTCTAGTACATACATATCCGCTTCCGGACCTTGGCGATATACGTAAGGATGTAGCGTAAAATAGCTATTATTCATTTGTCGGTGGGATGTATAATTTCCCCAACGATAATATTTAGTTTTTTCACGTCCTGACAAATCTGTCATTCCGTTTTCGCCATTGTGACAGCTTATACAATATTTGTCCAACACAGGCTGTACTTCCAACTCATAAGAGAATGGACGGACACCTCCTTTTGGAGCAATTATTGATTTAGGCGCTTTGTTAGCCGCAATGGTACGTTTGGGTATAGGAATTATGTTTTGATCCTCATGGCAACCTACACACGAAACAACTTCACCCGGCATTGCTGTAAACCAGCTACGCATCCATTGAATTGCATTTCCGTCCTCATCTAAAGGTTGTAATGAGATTGGAGTGTTAGCAGGCACGGTGAATAATACCGATCCATCTTCTTCAACATCCACAGTTCCCAATTCGCGTTTTAAATCCCATCCACTTTGTACACCTAATGCATCAAAGTCCGACGGTGATTTCATATATGCGTACTCATAACTAAAGATACGTAGTTTTTTTACAACACCTTTTGGCACATTATGTAATCCTTCGCCTACATGTAGGTCCTGAATAAACACCGTTGCATCCTTCTTGCTTAGGTCTACTCTATCAGGTATTACCGGTGGAGTTGGACGTTTAGCAACTGGAATTGGTGTAATATATCCGTAATCCTCAGTTTCATGTAATAGAGTAACGTTATCGTAGATATCTACCAAGTATACACCCCAAAGACCATCTCTATGTAGTTTACCTGTCACAACGAAATATTTATCGTTTAGAGGGAATGGACGAGAAAATTGTGGAAATACACCATCCACTAATCTATCCTTAATTACCGGCTCAACTTTGCGGTTGCGGTAAGGTATTTCCTGTACAACACCTTCGGCTTCTTTTCTACTCTTTGCAGGATCAAATACAACTAAGCGTCCTGAACGAGGTGTACCGTGGTGTCCTGACACAATCCCTACAAATTGATTATTTGATCCGGGAATTTGTTGCATATCGTATACACTAGTAGGCCAAAATGAACCGCTACCATATAGTGCTTTACACTCTGTTCCATCAGGATTTGAGTGCATTACGATACGAGAAAAATAGTGTGTTAAATCCGTGTACTCCCAACGAGTGTACATTATGCGACCATTGCTTAATACGGTTGGCGACCAGTTTCCATCCTGATCGAACGTAATTTTGCGCATATTCTTCGTTTTAGGATCATATAATGCCAAGTTCATAATGATACGCTCTCCATGCTCACATGGGATACCATTATAACCAATATTTGTTGTAAAAAGTATACGTCCGTCAGGTAAATAACATGGATCCGCGAACTCCAAATCGGGTTCATTAAAGTCCGATATAACTTTTAAGTCGCTACCATCCATATTTACCTCAAAAATGCGCCATAAAGGATAGTCTTGGTTATTGTTAAATGCATCTAGAACCTTGTGCTGTGCAGAAGCAAAGATTAAACGATCGGCATCCCAGTGCATTTGAACATCAGCAATCCCCTCACCCATGGTTGGTTTGTAGATGGTACGTCTATTTGCCTTTGGTGCTCTCAAATTAGACAATTCGCATAGCTCCGCATCATATCCGGTTGCCGGCGTATCCATTAATCCAACATAGTTGGCAAATGGCATACACATTTTATTTGCCATAGCGATACGAGCTGCTTTACCTAGACCAAAACGAGTTACTACAATCTTATCCATGTCTAGAGCAGGGTTAGCCATTAAAATTGAACGTTGTTTGTCCAAAATATTAATTGCATCCGGATACACCGCAACACTGTCTGCAGTATACAATTGTTTACGCACTCTCTCCAAGTTATTTTTAATATACGTAAAGTCCTTATGCGCTTTAGCGTAGTTAAACTTGTTGTTCCCCTTAAGATCATTAAGAGCTAATTCTAATGCTTCCACATTAACCCATCTCAAACGATGGTACATATCTATCCTCTCCATTCCCTTAACCTGTGCAAAAACAGATGGGGACAATAAGATAGATGTAAGAATAAATAGTAAGATTCTCATTTTAGCTTAAATTTATTTATCACATTTACTTTATACACACAATACTTCATTAAAGCTGAATAGTAATTCATTATGAATGACAATAATATATTATTTTATTTAATTACGAGCAACATTTAAACATAATAATCCTATTTTTACACGATATTTAATATGAATTATTTAATAATTAATATTATAAGGATCTTAAGTAACCGTCTAGACACAAATATGAAAATATATATAAATCTAATTTTCTATATAATTTTTACATGTACATCCTTATATGGCCACAATAGTCATATCTTCTATTCCTATGCCCAGCAATCTGAAATGGCCTATGGAACCGTTTTTGCTGTAGCTCAAGATAACGACGGCTTTATCTGGTACAGTAGCACACAAGGAGTATATAAATATTGCAACAACAACGTTATTAACATACACAATCTCCTTGCTGAAACTACTCAATTACCGGTTATTATCCGTTTGCATTTTGACTCTAATAATAACCTATGGATGCTAGGCAACAATCATGTTCTATACTGTCTCACTGATTCAACAAATACAATTGATCGTATTAATATTGATGAATGCACTCATCCCATCTACGATTTGCGCCCGGCAGGAAATAACTCCCTATTGATTGCTCATGCAAATGGTATACACAAATTAAATACTACCACATTAGAGAAACAAACTATTTTCAGCCAATCCACTTATGCGATATCGTCCTGTAAGCGCCGATTATCGGCATTTTATACCCACGATAATTGTTTAGTATATGAAGAAGCGCGTAACATATGGAGCACACCATATAAAATAGAGAATAACACCCCCAAGGTTGTCCGATACATGTATCGAATTAGTGATAATGAGGTATTATTAGGCTATGTTGACCGAGGAGGACTATGGAAACACAATAAGCAAACTAAAACATCTACACAAATTCTAAGTAACGTTTCAATATATAATATTGAAGAGAGCGTTGACAACAATGAATTCTGGATTGCAACAGACGAAGGTATATACATATACAACCTATATGAGAATAAAATTCAATGTATACGTACTGATTCCGACAACTCGTTGAATTTGCCTGACAATAATGTTCGATCCATATTTAAAGACGCAGAAGGTGGTATATGGATAGGTTCGTTTTTTAAGGGACTATGTCTTCACCCCCGCCTAGCTTTTCCAATCGATTTTGTTTATCCATCAAAGAAAAAGACACACTTACAGGGAAACGTTATTAAGGACTTTACCATTGATAAATATAACCAGATATGGATTGCTACTGAAGACGATGGAATAAATAAATACAACGCAGAGAATAATTTGCATCATCATATTAAAAGAGGTACTGATGCAAATGATTTGAATGCTACAAATACGCAATGTGTACATGCAGTAGACAATCAACTATGGATTGGCACTCTAGATAATGGCGTTGAGGTTATTGACATCAAAAGTGAACAAAAGATTGCTAATTACAATATTTTCACCAATCAAGAGTTTCAAAGTAATTTTATTCGTGCAATCAAATCAAGAGAAAAAGATATATACATTGGTAGTCTATCAGGCCTCTATAAATACAACTACACTGAGGATAATTTTACGCTTTTACATAGCGGTGCCATTACATGCCTATTTCTAGACAATAAAGCTAGACTATGGGGAGGTACATATAACCACTTATTCTACATGAATGAGAATAATGACGTTACTACATTTTCTTATAATCACCTAGATACTACAACAATATTTAGTGGTCCAATTAATCATATTAATGCCGATAATGAGGGTAACGTATGGATAGCAACCAATTATGGTTTATGTAAATATACCGAGAGTACGGAGAAACCATTTGAACGTTTAAAGTTTTCCGGTCAATACACCTCTTCAAACACCGTCCACAGAATTGAGTTTGATACCTCCAATAATATATGGGCATCGACTGAATTTGGATTAGTATGCTTTAACAAAACAGATGGCATCGCAAATCTTTGGGCAAAAAACAGTTTTCTTACTTATAATAAATTTCATAACTCTTCCTTTAAAGATCATTTGGGCCAATTGTATTTTGGAACTTTAAATGGTTATATCCGATTACAACCAATACAACACAGAGACACTACCGACTTACGTATACAATTTTCACAAATCTCATTCAAATCAAACAACAACGACACTACATTCTATTCGGCTAATAAATCGAAAACTGTTTTAGCATACCATTATAATAATATTGACTTATACTTCACAGCTTTAGCCTACTCATCCCTCAATGACATTGAATACAGTTACCAACTTAAGGGCCATGATCCGCTACACACTACTACGCTATCCAATAATGTAATATCCTATCAAAATTTACTTCCGGGTAATTATAGTTTTGTAGTACAAGCGCGCAATTTGTCAAATGGAAAAATTAGCAATATCCTTCAAACGGACTTTACAATTATGCCCCCTATATGGCAGTCTATATGGGCATTTGTTATCTATGCACTAACTCTATTTACTTGCATTGTAATCTTTATTCGTTACAAACAGCATAAACTTAGACAAAAACATATGCAACAAATGCAGCATTTCCAACTGCTAAAGGAGAAAGAGATGTACGACATAAAGATGACATTCTTCACAAATATCGCTCATGAAATTCGTACACCCCTAACTCTTATTAAATTACCATTAGAACAATTAATCCGCAAAACACCGTCAAAAAACGAGGACCTTCAGGATTTGACAATGATTCAAAACATTACAAACCGATTAATTGATCTTTGTAGCGAGATGCTTAAAGCTAAGCAAAACATTTCCAATCAATTATCCTTTGTGAAAATTGACATTGCAAAAGAAATTACGGACTGGGTTACACCTTTTAAAAAGCAAATTGAGTTTCAGAACATCCATTTTGAGGCAGATATTCCTAATTCCCTAATTGCTGCAATAGACAAAGAAGCTTTTGCAAAGATTACTAGCAACTTACTGAATAATGCCATAAAATATTGTGATAAGTATATTTATTTAAAACTAAACCACACGGCAGAACATTTTATAATTACGGTTATAAATGATGGAGATACAATTAACCCTGAGGATAGAAACAAACTCTTCTCTCTATTTTTCCGCGCAAATACCTCGAATAAAGCTCAAGGTTTCGGCGTGGGATTAGCACTCATAAAGCAACTCATTGAATTGCATAACGGTACTATTGCTATGGACATTACTCCAAGTGGAATGAACCGATTTACTATAGAGGTCCCTATTAATCAAGACATCGTATTTGAACCTATATGCCATGACAATGACTCGGAATATATATCCGAGGAGGATGTCACAGGCGAAGAGTTTATCCTCATCGTTGAGGACGATAGGCAATTACGAGAATATACAGCAAAACTACTCTCCGAGCACTACAAAATTATCTGTGCACCAAATGGAGTTGAGGCATTGCACCTATTAAATAAGAAAAATATTATTGCAGTTGTCAGTGATATTATGATGGATAAAATGGATGGTCTTACACTATGCCGCACCATTAAACAATCTGTAGAGTACAGTAATATTCCTGTCATTTTACTCACGGCTAAGGAGGATGCAGAGACGCGCCTAGAGGGAATAACCTATGGAGCAGACGAGTACATTACAAAACCTTTCTCTATAAACCACCTGTTAACGTGTATAAACCAGCAAATTGAACAACGTAAGTCACTGTATGAAAAGATGAATGAGGATAGCTATATCCCAACCGTTCAAATAAGTGATGAGCAACGATTTATGGATAACTTCTATAATCTAGTCGATAACGAACTGAGCAACACCTCGCTCAACATGGACTATGTTGCCGATAAATTATGTGTTAGTCGCTCCACTCTATACAAAAAGGTAAAAGCAAATATTCAAATATCTCCTAATGACTATATCCGCATTACGCGCTTAAAAAGAGCACAAACAATGCTTACAGTGGAACAGCGTCTAATCAAGGATGTAGCATTTAGCGTAGGCTTTTCATCCACTACTTACTTTGCTACCGCTTTCCTTAAGCAGTTTGGTGTAAGTCCAACGGAGTATGTAAAGCAATTTACAAACCAGAAGGAACATGCATAATAAAATAAGGCAAAGGAGTTAGAAAAAGAGAAGCAACAATATATAAACCCCGTTATTGTTAATTTACAAACCATTTCCTTTCACTTACCCGCGGGCAAAGATGGTTTTGCTATATCTCATCTATATCCCCTAGGGATATAGATGAGATATAGATAGGATATAGATGGGGTATAGATAGTGCGGAGCGGGGGTAGAAGAGAGGGTGCGAAAATAGCCCCAATAGAGAGGCATTACGTGACGATACTACTCCTCTTGGCATAGCGGAAAATACAATAGGGCTAACACATGCCTAAAAATGAAATTAGCCTCAAATAGATAAAACTATTTGAGGCTAATTCTATTTTAGCATAATTCCTAATTCAATTCAATTAATGCCTGAGGAATATTTAGATACAATTCGTGTTTTTCGGCATCAACGCCAACCATATATACTTCAGACAAAGGAATTAGAATCTCCTTTGAGTAGATATCAATGGTTACGACAATGTTACCCGAATAGTCGACAACATCTAGTACCTTTCCCTCCGTTCCGGTATTTTGATCTATGGCTGTAAAACCAATTAATACAGTAGCATCGTAGTCTACAAGGTCTTCGTCATCTTCATCTTCAAGCGTTGTAAGGTCCATCAATACTTCAAGACCCACAATTCTATCAGCTTCGTCCTTTGAGTCTATAAACTCTAGCTTAACTAAATAGGAGGTGTGATTACGCTGCGAGATACCATCTTCTTCAATAAAAAAAGGAACCGGAGCTCCTTCTAAAAGAAGGAACAACGGTTCGTCTGAATATTTTTCCAAAAGATCGTTCTCGGTGTTGATCACCACTGTTCCGCCCAATCCATGAGTTTTCGCAATTTTCCCAACTCTGAGCCAATCTTTTTCTTGCAACATAGTGTCAAAATTATTCAGCAGCAGTCTCTTCAGCTGGAGTTTCAACTTCTGCAGTTTCAGCAGCAGCTTCAGCAGCGGCAGCAGCAGCTTCTTCTCTTTTCTTAGCTAGAGCAGCTTCTCTTTCTTCACGTACTTTTACTTCAGCTTCAAAACGAGCTTTAGCAGCACTGTTTCCAGCAGCAGCTAATGCGTCAACTTTAGCTTGAACTTTAGCGTCTTTTGCTTGTAACCAAGCAGCAAATTTAGCTTCGCAAGCTGCATCATCAAACGCACCTTTACGTACACCTTCTACTAAGTGTTTTTTCATTAATACACCTTTGTAAGAAAGGATATTACGTGCAGTGTCAGTTGGTTGAGCACCTACTAACATCCAGTGTAATGATCTTTCGAAGTTCAAATCGATAGTTGCAGGATTTGTATTAGGGTTATAAACACCTAATTTCTCAATGAATTTTCCATCACGTGGAGCTCTGCTATCCGCTACTACGATGTGATAAACTGGTTGACCTTTACGCCCGTGACGAGCTAATCTAATTTTAGTTGCCATTTTGTTATTAATTTAAATAATTAAACTTCCCTATTCTCGATAGGAGCGACAAAGATAGAAAATATAATCGGATTTATAGCTCAAAATAAAGACAAAAAGTGTTTTTAATTATCGGCATATCAGGCATATCCTTAGCTTCTTTGCCGGTAAGCAATGCTGTTATAGCACGGTCTATGGCGCCATGTCCTACTGCAAGAATTGTGCAATCACTATAGTTTGCTTTTATAAACTCAATAAAGTCATTTGCCCTACCATAAAGCTGCTCCAAGGTTTCACAGCCTTCGGGCAAGTTATACCAATCCAATTTATCTAATCTACCTCCTGTGTGTGGTCCCCAATCAATCTCCCGTAATAAGATTGTAGGTTGTACCTGCATTCCTTTTTTATCTGCTACAACTTTAGCTGTGTCGAAACTACGAGCCAAATCACTACTTATAATATGATCAATAGCCTCGTCTGACAATAAAGCGGCTAAATCATGCGCCTGCTGAATTCCCAATTCAGAAAGAGTGCCGGGAATATGTCCTTGCATCATATGAACCCGATTCTCCAATGTCTCACCATGACGGGTTAAGATTAGCTTTATCATAAAAATTATATTACTGTGTTCTACTTTATTCTCGGAGAAGCATTGTAAACTCCTTGCTCACTCCTCAAAAAGCAAAGGTAGGGAATATTTGATTGCTTCAAATAGTTATGGGAGGGAAGGCACAAAATCACTATTTATCTATGCCTAATTATTCAATTTTTGCATGTTCCATAGATCTGCACGTGAAAAAGGGGATGATGCGTTAGGACTTAAGTGTATGAACAGTTATAAAGAATATTTTACGAAAGATGAGACTAGCAAACTTCTAAAATTTTACACCTCTGAACCTAGGATGAAGCTCTTGGACAAAAATAAAAGTATTGAGGAACATAGCGTATTACTTCATTCCGACAAGGCTAAAAGGTTGAGTTAATAATGAGAAAACACAAATAGAGTCTTTCCTTAATTCTATACGAGGGATCAAAATAACAGAATAAATTCCAGTCTAGAAGAAAGATTTAGAGACTGTTATTAAAGATATGTCACAGCTATGGCGTAAAGATAGCGGCCGATAAATGTAAGGAACTAGGAGTATAAAATATTATGATATAAAGAATAAAAAAACGCGTTTACTATTACAGCAAACGCGTTTTTTTATTCTTTATATATTCTTATACCAAAACTTTGGCAACTGCTTTACGCATCTTTCCTTCTCCAATGATTGGGGCATGACCATCTTCAGGGAAGACAATCATACACTCACCCGGATGTAAAGTTACGTAGGTGTGTGGTTCATCACCATAGAAAGCATAATCGCCCTCTTCGTTATAAGCAACTTCTACTTGGTTCATATCTGCAATAGATATCCAACCAATAGTTTCGCTCTTATCAAGAGGCAAATGTACATCAATGTATTGTTTATGTACCTCGATCATTTGCTCTGCTGCAGTTTTCATCTCAGACTCACCATTATTAATGTATAGATTATCTCCATCCAAATCAATACGTCCTGGAGCAACATCCAACAAATTATGAGTTCTTAGATAATTAAATAATTGGCCAAAACGAGGATGTAAACACTCATAGCGTTCCACCTCTTCTAATTTACATACTATCATCTGTTTCTTAACATTTTACAGGAATCTTATCTACACGCGCTTGATGACGTCCGCCTTCAAAATCGGTTGTCAAGAAACGGTGCACAATTTCTTGTGCCTCAGCATAAGGAATGAAACGCGCAGGGATACCTACCACATTTGCGTCATTATGCAAACGCGCAAGCCACGCAATTTCAGGAGTCCAACACAAAGCACATCTTACACCTTGGTGTTTGTTAGCTGTCATTGAAATTCCGTTACCGCTTCCGCAAATAGCAATACCACGCTCGCATTCGCCATTTTCAACTGCACTCGCCATAGGGTGAGCCGTATCAGGGTAATCCATACTCTCTTCCGAATGTGTTCCAAAGTCTTTTACTTCATAACCTTGTTCTTCAAGGTACTTTTTCAATTGTTCTTTATATTCGTAACCTGCATGGTCACAAGCCATTGCTATCTTCATACTGACTATAATTAGAAATTTTCCGTAAAAGTAGAATATTATTTGGTAATATTAAATAGAAAAAATACGGATATCCATTGAATATCCGTATTTTTTAGGTCTATTAATTTATTTCATCACAAAATTAATTTGTACCCTTTTCCATGAACATTGATAATTTCAACTGTAGGGTCTTTCTTCAAATGCTTACGCAATTTAGTAATGTAAACGTCCATACTACGAGCATTAAAGTAGTTATCATCAGCCCAAATATGTTTTAACGCATAGTTACGCTCAAGAACTTTATTAACGTTCATGCAAAGAAGTTTTAATAACTCAGACTCTTTTGTAGTTAATTTTTGCTCTTCAACATCGTCAGATAGAGTTTGTTTCTTAGCATTAAAAGTTAACTTACCAATTTTGAATACTTCTTGCTCATCTTCTGGCTTTAAACCTGTAGATCTACGCAAAACCGCTTCAATACGAAGTAATAATTCCTCCATAGAGAAAGGTTTAGTCATATAGTCATCAGCACCTAATTTGAAACCTTCCAACACATCTTCCTTCATTGTTTTCGCTGTAAGGAAAATAATAGGTATCTCACTATTTATTTGGCGAATTTCTTTTGCTAACGTAAAGCCATCTTTTTTAGGCATCATTACGTCAAAGATGCATATATCAAATGGTTGGTCAAGAAAAGTCTCATAAGCTACTTCTCCGTCTTCGCACCAAACTGTATCAAATCCTTTAGCTCTTAAATATTCCTTTAACAGCATGCCAAGGTTTGTATCGTCTTCGGCTAATAAAATTTTAATTCTCTCATCCATAACTATATCATTTTAAATAATTTTCTCTGAAAAATATACGCTTTTAAAAAAATAAGGTTCTCTTGACTTTTAGTTTTTTATTCATTAATGGCAAAATAATGTCAAATCTACTTCCCTTACCCTCAACACTTTCCACTGCAATACGACCTCCGTGCGACTCCACAATGGTTTTTACATAACTCAATCCCAATCCAAATCCTTTCACATCATGTAAATTTCCGGTCGACACTCGATAAAAACGTTCAAATATCATTTTCTGATCATTCGCTGCAATACCTATACCATTATCTATAACTGATACAATTATCTCATCCTTTTTGTTTCGTGTATACACACTAATTTCGGGTGACTTTGCGCAATACTTTATCGCATTATCCAATAAATTCGAGAAAACATTGGCTATATGTACCTCGTCCACATAAACCTCATCAAACGTTGCATCAAAATGTGCCGTTATTAGTCCCTTCTTATCCTCAATCCTTAAAGCAAATTTGTTAACCATGTTTTCTACAACATCATTCAAATTCACTTTTTTATATTTCAGCTTCATACGGCTTTCTGTAAACAAAGCAGTTTGAAGGACTTTTTCAACCTGAAACGTTAAACGTTTACTCTCATCGCGTATTATGCCTGCAATACGCTCAACACTTTCAGTTGAATGGTTTAGCGCTCCATCTTTCAACATCTGCGAAGCAAGCGAAATTGTTGCTATAGGCGTTTTAAATTCATGTGTCATGTTGTTAATAAAATCATTCTTGATTACAGACAACTTCTTTTGTCTAATAATAACAACTATACAAAAACCAAAACACAATACTAGTATTAACGTTATTATTAAGCTTGGCGACAGTAAAAGTATCGATGCCCAGGCATCATCCGACATATGTGGAAAGTTTACGTGGAAACTTCCTAGTTTCTGCGTCTCACCCATATATATAGCTTTGCAATAATTATACTCTGAATACCTGTTAAAGAAATTCGCAGAACTCATCACAAAGCTTTGGTGCTCCTTTACGGCATACTCAAACTGCTCATTAATACCATTATTCTTAAACGCGTCTTTTAAAAAACGCTCTATTTGCACTCCCTCTAATCTGTCCTTCAATGAAAGCACAGCACGTTTATCCACCACATTTATTACAACATCATACTGATGTCCTATCTTTTCTCTCAGCGCTTGCCTAGATTTACTGATAGAATGCTTTAAATTGTTTGTTTTTGCATTACTAAACAAATCCTGTTTAGCATTTTCAATACTTTTTCCCTCATCATTCAGTTCATACTCCACAAGTAAATTAATCTTGTCTTGCCATACCGAGTTTAAATCATCATTACCGCCAACTAAGTTGTTATCTGCAACTGATGGAAATTGTTCCTCAGCTAAACTCACGCGTTGACGCTCTCTATCTAAGTGATCCAAATAAGCAATCACCTCGTCAATAGATTGGTTAACCGTATAATCAAACTGTGCCTTCTTTAATTGAAAAGCTGTCTGAAAATAACTAGCTTGTATGCATATCAACCCAACCAAAGACAATCCTAACACCACACAAAGTACTATTATTTGCTGCTTTCTCATAACGCTTAGTTTTTATGAATAATAGACCTCATTGTTATAGCAATTTCTTACTCATTAAAGTGTTAAATAACACATTCAATGCCAAAGTGAGGCAAAATTATATTTTTAGTTTTAAAATAATTGATTATTAACAATCTTTAGGTTAAAATACTTTCTTTTATGCCCTCTTTTCTTATCAAAAAAGGGTCATTTCCTCAGCAGGTTTACTAAACACGCCTAGATGTTTATATGCTAAATCAGTTACTTCGCGCCCTCTCGGCGTACGTTTCATAAAACCTTCTTTTATTAAGAATGGCTCATACACTTCCTCCAGCGTCCCGGCGTCTTCCCCCACAGCCGTAGCAATTGTTGTTAATCCCACGGGTCCGCCTTTAAATTTATCTATAATGGTTCGTAATATTTTATTATCCATTTCGTCCAAGCCATGACTGTCAATATTCAATGCCTCCAGTGCAAAACGCGTTATCTCATAATCAATACTTCCATTACCTTTCACCATGGCAAAGTCTCTTACTCTGCGCAATAAAGCATTGGCAATACGAGGTGTTCCACGACTTCGTGACGCAATCTCACTTGCCGCCTGCGACGTTATGTTTGTATTTAATATTCTAGCCGAACGGGTAATAATCCCGGATAATATGTCATTATCATAATACTCTAAGTGGCAATTTATACCAAATCGAGCTCGTAATGGTGCCGTCAGCAAACCACTTCGAGTTGTAGCCCCAATTAATGTAAACGGATTAATTGATATTTGTACAGAACGAGCAGCCGGCCCTTTATCAATCATAATATCAATTCTATAATCCTCCATTGCCGAGTATAAATATTCCTCTACAAGTGGCGATAACCTGTGTATCTCATCAATAAAGAGTACATCATTCTCCTCCAAATTTGTCAATAAACCGGCTAAATCCCCCGGCTTGTCAAGCACAGGCCCACTGGTAATTTTTATCCCAACACCAAGTTCATTTGCCAAAATAGTGGAAAGCGTTGTTTTTCCTAATCCGGGAGGACCATGCAAAATAACATGATCAAGCGCCTCACTTCTCATTTTAGCCGCTTGAACAAATATCTCTAAATTATCTACTATTTTCTGCTGCCCTTGAAAATCACTAAAAGCCAACGGACGTAACGCGCGCTCAAAATCGCGTTCGGTATCGTTGACTTTTGCATCTCTTATATCAAAATCTTCCATTAAAACCTTGTTGCTTTTATATAAACCTCCTGAATATCATGCACTAATACATCTTCCCTTCTGTGTTCCAAATGTATAAAAACTAATGGGCTTATCAAAACAACTATCCTCAATCTACTTAAAACAAGGTTAATTAAACACAACAAACCAATTAGTTTCGGTAAATCCCTTATAAAGTGCTATTTTTGTGCCACTAAATCAGAATTATAGTTACAAAAAGAACACCTAAAACAAATCAGTTTTCAACATTCTCTAATGTACTATCAACAATCAAATAATAATATGAAAATCAAAATATTAGCAATATTGGCCTGTTTACTATGGGGCTCAGCTTTTGCAGGAGCAAAAATTGGCATGGAATATACTACACCGCTGCATCTTTCCGGAATGCGATTTACATTAGCCGGCCTACTACTCATTCCCATTGTAATAGCACAAAAAGCAAATTGGCGTGCCGACTTAAAACAATGGCGCTATATGCTTATTTTCGGGTTCTTTCAAACCTTCATACAATATGGACTATTTTTTATTGGTCTCAACAACACTCCTGCAACAGCAGCTGCCATTATTGTTGGCTCCGGCCCATTATTTGTTGCTGTTTTAGCACATTTCTTCATGAAAAACGAGCCTATTACTACCCGTAAAGCCATTGCTATTATGTTAGGCATTGCTGGCGTTATTTTTATAAGCCTAAGCAGTGACCATTCAACAACAAACGCATCTACATTCTGGATAGGGGTAACTCTCCTTTTAATCAGCAACCTTAATGGAGCATACACAAATATCGTTGTGGCTAAAAATAAAGGACGCGTTTCACCGGTAACACTAACGGCATTCGCAAACTTCTCCGGGGGAATTATGTTGTATCTTGTTTCTTTTATCGTTGAGCAACCGGTACATACCGGCTACACAATGGAGTTCTATATGGCACTACTCTGGTTGGCATTCATCCCAGCTGCAGCATTCTCAATATGGTACTCACTCCTACACCGCCCGCACGTAAAGGTGTCCGAACTAAATGTATGGAAATTTGTAGTACCGGTATCAGGAGCAATACTAAGTTGGATATTATTACCTAACGAAACACCTAATTTATACTCCATTATTGGGATTCTAATTATTTCATCGGCTCTAATTATTCTCCAACTGCCGCAACGTAGAAAACAGGACAAAGAAATCAAGCAGGCTGCATAGCTTTCTAATCGCCAAGCAACTGACTTATATCTTTTCCTATTTTTTCAATGGCAAAATAACCATGAAAGTGTAAATTATCCCGCAAATACTCATCCAGAATATGCCTATTTCTATACAATTCGTGGATTGCTTCTTGCGTGGCGAAATTACCATGTTTATTGCGTCGCAATAAGTTTTTACAAACCTCTTTACATAAATTATGTACCGTGTCATAAACATTATGACCTCTTATAAACAAATAGCACGTTTCAGGAGTCAAGCCCAATGCTGCATATTTTTGTCGTACTGCATCCAATTTGGCTTTTGGAAAATCATGCTCCAGTAATTTTATCTTGTGTCGCACTCTTTGCTGATATTTTTCTAACATCCGCTTACCATTATGGGCAATTTCCAAATGCCTATAATCATGCGCCATATTGAGATAATTATTGAAATCATACTTGGAGAAAAGATGCGTATCAACATGTATTAAATACAAGTGCCATATAAATAAGTCATAAACAATACGCGAATAATTCTTCATGAACTCCTTAAAATCAAATACATCATTACGTGTACGCGTCACATTCTCACATACGCCATTTAGCCCAATAGCTAAACACAAATGATTCTCAAACGAGTAGGTATAAGTCTGTAACACATATCTATCGGGCGTCAGCCTGTCATCGCCAAGTAAATACCTATAATCACTATCTATACATATAAAAAACTCCTTACTCAAATGGTCAATATACTTCAAACACTGTGTTACACCAGACGTACGTTGGCCATTTTCATTTTGAGACGATGCTATAAAATGAAATTTCTCATTAGGCCGATAGTGCTGTAATATCGCGCTCCAAAAAGGTATGTCGCTTTTACTTTCCACATGCACCGCTGCCTTACGTTTTAATAATTTGGCATCCATAGCAAAGCGTCTTGCTATCATTGCATAATGATATGACTTGCTCGCCTCACTCTCTGCCGTATGCATTCCACCCATAACTCATTTATTTTAAGGTTGGTGTTATCAAATCCTCCACAAACACCAATTTATTGCTCCACCCATCTCCAAACAAACTCGGCGAATGAGTTGAAGTAATAATCTGACAGTTGGGATTCAATCTTCTTATCTCTTCAAAAAGAATATGTTGCCACTGTATATGTAAGGAAATTTCCGGTTCATCCATCAGTAATATTGCCGGTTGCTCATCCATTAAAAAAACCTTCATTAATATCAACAACAATTGTTTCTCCCCCGAGGATAAACAATGTAACGGAATCTTATCTTCACCGTCAATGAAAACCAAATGGTTAGTTGTCCTATCTATTTCAATGGTCTTATGTGTACCTTCAAACAGCCTGTTTATTGTCGCAAACAATAAGCTTATCCTCTTATTTACTTGCTCAGCCGCTTCAGGAAAGTTAGTTGCTTTCAATCTATAATCCGAAAATGAACGTGTACTACCTCCCACATCATAAACAAGTGTAAACAACTCTTGATACAGTTGGCTAAATTCTTTTTTACCCTTTTTGTCCTTCATCGGCACATCAAACGTACTCACTTTCTGATAACAAAGGCCCTCCACCTGCTGCTTCAAATCGGCTACCTTCGTAGATGGATTGTAATGCAACGTTCTATCAATTAAACTCGCCGTAACTTCAGCATCGTACTCCTTTAAACGCTTTGCATCGCCGGAAAATAAGGCGTCTATCATATTAAACACCGTTGTTTTACCACTCCCATTAATACCTATTAGGATATTTACGTCCGGGTTTAGATTATTCCATTCAAAATCATATCTGCCCCATAATCCCTTTACTTTTATACTGCAAATAGCATTTGGGGTAGTACAACTATCCTGTTGTACATACTTGTTTTCAGCTTCCATTTTACGATTTCGTGTTATTGATTTCTATTATAGTTCATAAATTTACGTTATAGAAAATAAAAGTTCAACCTTTATGCCAACTATTTTTACTCTCATTTTCTCCATATCCGTTAAAATGCTACTTTTGTACTCTGATAATCATTAAATAGCGTAAGTATGTTTAAACGTCATTGGAAATTTATTTCCATTTTTTGGGGCTGTTTTATTATTGGCATCACTGCCATTTTCATATTGTTTAGTTTCATTTCCGCAGGGAAGTTAGGCTTTATGCCCACTTTTGAGGAATTAGAAAACCCTAACAATCGCTTTGCGTCCGAACTGTACTTTGAGGACGGACCTTCCATGGGTAAATACTTTTGGCAAAGTGAAAACAGAAAGTATACTGAATTTAACCAAATACCACAAAACGTTATCGACGCACTCATTGCAACCGAGGATGCTCGTTTCTACGATCATAGCGGTATCGACGTGCGCGGACTTTTCCGTGTTGTTGGAGGTTTAGCAACTGGAAACTCTTCTGCAGGAGGTGGTAGTACCATTTCACAACAGCTTGCAAAAATGCTATTCCCGCGTGAGGCCGACCTTTCTAAACCCGAACTAGTTATTCGCAAATTCCGCGAATGGATTATTGCTACACGCCTAGAAAAAAGCTATACTAAGGATGAAATCATCACTATGTATCTTAACAAATACGACTTCGGAAACCTAGCAGTTGGATTAAGCTCCGCTGCCGATATATATTTCCAAACAACGACAGACTCTCTTGGAACCGAGCAAGCTGCTATGTTAGTAGGTATGGCAAAAAACTCATCCCTATTCAATCCTATACGCAGACCGGAATTAACACTACAACGTCGAAATGTTGTATTGAACCAGATGTATAAGTACAACAAAATCACAAAAGCTGAGGCCGATTCGCTAAAAGCACTACCACTAGGAGTTACATTTAAACGGGCAGACCACAAAGAAGGATTAGCTACCTATTTCCGTGAACATATACGCCTATTCCTAATGGCCAATGAGCCAAATAAGAAAGATTACACATGGAATAAAGATCAATATAAAATTGATTCAACAGCATGGAAAAACAATCCACTATACGGATGGTGTAATAAAAACAAAAAAACAAACGGCGAAAACTACAATATTTACACAGATGGATTACAAATCCACACCACACTAAACTCCCGTATGCAACGATATGCTGAGGAGTCCGTAACGGAACATCTTAGCCAAACGCTACAGCCACAGTTTACGCGCGAAGCAAAATACAAGCGTAATCCGCCCTTCTCTAACGATGTATCGCCGGACGACGTAAAAGATATCCTCAACCGTTCCATCAAGCGCTCAGAGCGCTACCGCGCAATGAAGGCAAAAGGAACATCAGAGAAAGACATTATTGACAGTTTCAATAAAAAAACGGACATGACCATTTTCACATGGAACGGACTGCGTGACACAACCATCACGCCACTCGACTCTTTGAAACACTACAAGTCATTCTTCCGCGCCGCTTTCATGGCTTCCGATCCGCAAACAGGCGAGATTCGAGCATACGTTGGCGGACCGGATTACCGTTATTTCATGTATGACATGGTCTCAACAGGAAAACGTCAAGTAGGATCAACCATCAAACCACTGCTATACACATTAGCAATGCAAGAAGGACTTACACCATGTGATAAAGTGCCAAACATTCCACAAACATTCATCCTTCCTGACGGAAAGGCATGGACTGCTCGCGGGGGCGATAAGCATCAAGGCGAAATGGTTACTTTGCGTTGGGGATTAGCCAACTCGGAGAACAACATTTCCGGATGGGTATTGAAGCAATTCTCTCCTCAGGCTGTAGCCAATATGGCATATCGTATGGGAATTACAAGTTTCATTGATCCTGTACCGTCTGTATTCCTTGGTACTGCCGAAATTTCACTACGTGAAATGGTCTCAGCCTACAGTATATTTGCAAATAAAGGGGTTTACAACTCCTCCCTGCCAATTACTCGCATTGAGGATAAATATGGTAACGTATTGGCTGCTTTCAAAGCTGAATCGCGCGAAGTCATTCCGGAGGAAACCGCCTATTTGATGTGCGATTTGCTGAAAAGCGTAATTCAACAAGGTACAGGTGTACGTATGCGCTATCGCTATAAAATAACCAACCCTGTAGGAGGAAAAACAGGAACTACCCAAAATCACTCCGACGGATGGTTTATGGCTGTGACGCCCGAGCTTACAGGTGGTGTTTGGGTAGGTGCAGAGGACCGCTCCATCCACTTCCAAACCTTGCAGCATGGACAAGGGGCAAACATGGCTCTGCCAATTTGGGCTACTTTCTTACAAAAAGTATATGCCGACCCTAATCTCAACATTTCTAAAACCGACTTTGAGCGTCCATACGGCTATCGTAAAAGCTTAAACTGCGAAAGCGTTGAACAAAAAACGGTTACAATACAGGAAGACGAAGAAATATTTTAAAAAAACAGACAATGGCACTAAAATCAAAAACAGTATACATATGCCAAAATTGCGGAGCCAAAGAACCTAAATGGACCGGCAAATGCAACATATGTGGAGAATGGAACAGCTTCACTGAAGAGATTGAAGTGCAATCGTCAAAAAAAAATACACAACACACGCTTATTGGGTCTGCATCAAGAGCATTAAAACTATCTGAGGTCAATACGAACAGTGATATGCGTATTGATACGGCCAACAAGGAGCTAAATCGCGTACTAGGTGGAGGTATTGTACCCGGATCAATGATTTTGCTAGGTGGAGAACCCGGTATCGGAAAATCAACACTCATTTTACAATTTGCACTAAGCTTTAAGCAAGGAACATTACTCTATGTTTCGGGCGAGGAAAGTGTAGCACAAATAAAAATGAGAGCCGAACGCTTAGGACACACCAATGACAATGCGCTTTTCCTTAGCGGAAACTCATTAGAGAATGTACTTGAACATGCGCGTAACATTAAGCCGGCACTACTTATTATTGACTCAATACAAACCCTCTCTACAGAGCACATCGAAGCTATCCCGGGTTCATTATCGCAAATTAGGGAGTGTACAAATGCTCTGCTGCGTTTTGCAAAAGAAACCACAACAAGTACTATACTTATTGGACATATAACCAAAGACGGACAACTTGCCGGGCCAAAAATTCTGGAACACATGGTTGACACCGTTCTTCAGTTTGAGGGCGACAGACAGCACATGTACCGCATTCTACGCTCCATTAAAAACCGATTTGGCGCAACCTCTGAAATTGGTATCTATGAAATGTTACAATCCGGACTTCGCGAAGTAAATAATCCTTCCGAACTCCTTTTGTCCTATCATGATGAACCTCTCAGCGGAATTGCTGTGTCCGCAACAATGGAAGGTATTCGCCCCATTCTACTCGAAGTACAAGCACTGGTAAGTACGGCAGCCTACGGAGTTCCACAACGTAGCGCAACAGGTTTTGATGTTCGCAGACTAAACATGCTATTGGCTGTCCTAGAAAAAAGAGTGGGCTTTAAACTCGCAGCAAAGGACGTATTCCTAAACATAGCTGGGGGTATTAAAGTAAGCGATCCGGCACTGGACCTTGGTGTTGTTATGTCAATACTATCATCAAACATTGATATTGCCATACCCACCGATACCGTGTTTGCAGGCGAGGTGGGACTATCCGGTGAGATTAGAGCTGTAAGCCGTATAGAACAACGTATATCCGAGGCTGAGAAGCTAGGATTTAAACGAATTTTCATCCCTGCGGCAAGCAAAAAATCAATTACGCGCAAAGCAAATAATATCGAAATTGTACTCGTTTCTAAAATCGTAGATATTTGTCGCATTCTCTTTGCATAATATGTATTTACTATTAGACGTGGATCTCCATTTGAATTATAGCGTCAATTAACACCTAGAACTTACGCATTTGTTAAGTATATGTTAATTTACATATACTCACATCACCTATCTGCTCTCCAACACCCTAAAGAACACCTCATCATAAATTTTAAAGCTGTTTATCTATACATATGCACTATAGCAGCAATAACAGTCGCATTCTTGATTTATAATCCAAAAGCCTTATATGATAGATTATTGGTTATCACTAAATTATATATAATTACGCCTTTATTTCTACGAACATCCTAATAAATTAATATATATTTATCATTAGAAAAAAATAATCACTATTTTTTATCATTTTAGTAGATATTCATCCTGTTTTTTATAACAATATAGTTAAACTAACAGTATGTATTGCTTTAGCTGTATTTAAACATAAAATAAATAATTTTATTCTATCATATTACCATTTAGTTAAACATGAAATATATAATCACCATTATTGTTTTCGCTTTTCTAACAAACTCGTTATCACTAAAGGCTATCCTACCCAATACTTGCCAGGAGGACAACGAATATGTCATACTTGTAAACTCTTATAACTATTCTCATACATGGATATCCGACGTACAAATGCGGCTTATGGAAGTTGTTTTGCAACAAGACTCAGCCATGGAAGTCGAAATATTCAACGGTTCTGAAATGTGGGATCTAGATTATGACGAAGCATGCTCAATGTTCTCCGAGGTATATTATAGACACAACCATAAACCTAAAGCAATCTTGTTTATTGGTGCTGTTGGTTGGGAAATATACAGAGAAACACATCCTGGCAATTGGAAAGATATTCCTCTTGTCTTAGCAGGTGTTGGAGATTCTACTCTAAACTTTAAAACCTTCAAAACTGAAAACATCATCCAACCCGAATCAGTACTTGACAACACTTCAGGCTATCAGGCATCAATCACAGTAAGGGATTATACGCTTGATAGGACAGTATCCCTAATGCGAGATGTTATTCCCGGTCTTAAGGATGTCGTTCTCCTCGTTGACAAAACAATGACTGCTCGCGCCATAAAACAATATTTACCACAAATCATCAATATAAATAAAGATCTTAATTATCGGTTTATTGACAAAACAGATGTTTCCTCTAGACAATTACTAGATATCCTAAAGGATCTTTCACCTCAAACGGGTGTTATATTTATTTCATGGCTACTAGAAAAAGATGAACCTCTTTTTTCGCCAGACCCTACGGTATTCTATAAACGTATAACTGCTAACGTTGTAAATCCCGTTTTTACAACATACGACATTAATTATAAAGATCATATATTTGTCGGAGGTACATTTGGCCTCATAAATAACCTCGTCGATGCAGCAATTAATCATACCAGCTCTGTGGTTGGCGGTATGCAAGAATCACGACGCATCGAAAATGTAACTCCTCTTTTAAAAAGTCATTTAGATTATGAAGTACTCAAAGAATATCCTTTGCTTACAAAGAATATACACACTTTAATTCAAAAAGGTGTAATAATAGACAATCTACCCCTTCCCGTATGGAAAAAATATCAGACAGAATTAATCTTCGTCTTCGCAAGTGTCATTATCATCTTGCTCCTACTGGTTCGAGAAATTATTAAACTTAGAATTATCAATCATCGTAAACGCAAGCTTCAAAAGCATTTATATATGTCGGCTGAGATTTACGACAAAATGCCTACATTATACGCACGTTACAGACTACTATATGACAAAAATGACAAAATTAAAAACATTGTCCTATTAATATGCAACAAAGCATTTCGCATCGAGTACGACGGAGACAAACAAAACAATTCTGATAAAGAATGTCAAATCAATGACAGCAACACACGCTCTAAGCACATGGAACTATTCCATAAAGTCGATAAGGAACAAACCATGTTAGAAACAGTAATGCATTATTGGACAGACAAATACTATAAACTAAGTGTTTTCCCTACCGATACAAAAGGAGAGGTTGAGGTATTTTTCACTGATATTACTGATTTAGTCAGAACACAAAACGAACTCAAAAATTATCATGAAAAACGCGCTAGCATATATAAAAATATGCCATTAGCTGTTGCTATTCTCGATGCTAACTTTTGTTTAGTAGATAGTAATAAAGCTTTTTCCGAACTTCTCAAAACAAACAAAACAACATTGGATGAAGTGTATGCGCAAAAAAGAACATTTACCCTATTTTCGAAAGAAGAACAAGAAAGCATAAAACAAGATCGTTTTACTCCAAGAGAAGCTGTACTCAATGAAAAATTTATAAATGCATTGGGTGTACAAACAACGTATACCTCTGCCCCTGTAGTGTGGTGCGAGGTAAAAACAATGTCCGAGAAACAATCCGATACTCCGTTTTATGTTGTTATCCTCATTGAACATTCCCGTATCAACCAAGTTGTTGAACGTATTATTGCCGATTCAAACATGACGGCCATTACTCTGGCCGAAGTTCTTAACTCTCTTGATATACCCTTAGCTATAAAGGATTGCGAAGATGATTACCGATACGTGTATTGGAATAAGGCTGCCGAGGAAATGAGTAACATAAAGGCACATGAAATTATTGGACGAACAGATTTTGATATCGTACTTGACAGAAATCCACAATGCTTTAGAGAAGAGGACCTGTTAGTGTCACTCCAAGACATTGCTCTCGAAAAGGAGGATATCTACTTTGACTGTCCTGTTATGCTTAGAAAATCATGTATCGAAGGGAATAATGGGCACAAATGGCTTCTGTCAACAAAGTGGGACATTACATCTTTAAAAAACACACAGCTCCAATTGGAACGAGCAAAGGAAAAAGCAGAGGAATCAAATCGATTAAAATCTGCATTCTTAGCAAATATGAGTCATGAAATCAGAACGCCTCTAAATGCCATTGTCGGTTTCTCAGAGGTACTTGTTGAAGCAGATACAGACGAGGAAAGGGACGAATACTGCCAACATATTCTTAACAATACAGAGATTCTCCTACACCTGATTTCCGATATACTAGAACTCTCTAAAATAGAATCTGGCAACCTCGAATTTGCATTTAACGAATGTAGTATCCACAATATTACACAAAAACTTGACACTCGTATAAGAGAGATATTATCCAAAAAAGGTATTCTATTCAAGATACATGGAAATATTCCAACTAAAATAATCACTGACGAGGGTCGAGTATTTCAGGTATTAGAGAAACTTATTTCAAATGCATGTAAGTTCACTTCAGTGGGAACCATAACATTGACTTACGGTATAGACGAAGGTGGAAATAAAATCCGATTTGATATCTCGGATACTGGATGTGGCATTCCTCAGGACAAACTGAGCGCTATATTTGAACGCTTCATCAAATTAGATGAATTTAAACAAGGTGTTGGGCTTGGCCTACCAATCTGTCGTGCTGTAGTAAGTAAACTTGGGGGTGAAATATGGGCGGTTTCCGAAATTAACAAAGGAACAACTTTCTCATTCACTATTCCATTCGTCAAGAGTGAAAAGAAATGCATCAATGCTACTTATTCTGACGGGACAACAATAAAAAATGGGAACACACAAAATAAGAAAACAATTCTTATCGCAGAAGATACATTGAGCAATTATAAACTGTTCGAAACCTATTTAAAACACAACTACAATTTACTTCATGTTGAAGATGGGACAGAAGTTATTGGATGTTTTCAAGCAAATAATCCGGACATCGTTCTAATGGACATTAAAATGCCTATCATGAATGGCTATGACGCATTAAAAGCTATTCGTACCATTGATACAAAAACACCTGTAGTTGCAGTCACAGCATTTGCTATGAAGGATGATCAAGATAACATATTTAAAGCAGGTTTCAATGGTTTTATATCAAAGCCCATACGTAGACAGGAAATTCTAAATATCATTGAACAATTATTAAACTAGACAGACAATAGAATGTCTTCCAGTATCTAGCAAAATTATCCACATTATTATATAAAAGAAGTATTCCTCAATAAGTTGCTTAAACTTATTGAGGAATACTTTTTTTACTCAATCATAGCCTACTCTGCAATCTGTGCAAAACCGGCTTTTAAAGCCTTAGGATGGTTATATATCTCTGACAACAGTTGTTGTATTTGTTTAACCGTAATATTTTGTATAAAGGTTATATTATTTACCTGTTGCTCATAATCATTATTGTAATATAAATCATGACTACGAATACAACCCATACGGAAACCGTCCTCATTCTGATAACGCAACTTGCTACCTGTCATCATAGACTTATACTCATTCAATTCTTCTTCAGTAGGACCTTCCTTAATAAACTCTTCAAATAGTCTATTTATTTCACTGTAAATGGTATCTAAATCCTTCGGATCACCCTGGAACGTTACCTCAATATCAGCACGAGGCGTCTGAGTTACCTGGAACTTTAAATCCGTACTCAATGAATATACCATGTGTAGGGTTTCACGAATATGATTATAAAATCGTTTATTCAACATTGGTGTAGCCATTTGCAATATAGACATGTTATTCATATCAGTAACCACGGGCGCACCTATAACATAAGTTACATTCGCTCTTGGATCTTGTCCGCGCTTAAACGTCACATTTGTTGTACCTGAAAGGGTATTAATTGACGTTGCTTTATAATTCTCGCGCTTACCTTTCTTTCCGGATCCTAAATATTGTGTTATTAACTTTTCAAATTCTGCTTCGTGCATCGCACCTGTGAAATAGAAGGTAAAATCGCTCATAGAGTGAAAACGTTTCTTCAATATACTCTCAAGTTCTTGTAACTCCACATCATCAGTCGCTACATAATCATCTGCCTTCTTACCGGCGCGCGCATTATTAAGGAAGTTTTTATAAGTTTCCTCCGTGCTCATTCGTGAAGCATTAAAGAAGTCTGCTCGCTGTTTAAAGATACCGTTATATCGCTCAGGTGTCAACTCTTGATTATTAAACAAAGTATATATGCGTTGTAATAATAATTCAAAACGAGATACTGGAGTATTTCCTTTTACCGATTCCGTATCATTTGCTATACTTACTGTAAATTGCATACGATCACGTCCCATAATACGGCGGAACTGGTTTAAACTATAATTACCTACAGGCCCCTCGTTAATTACACTACAAAGCAAATCTGCCAATACAGCTTCACGCTCGTTTAGTAAACTCTTACCTCCAAAACTCACTGCCTCAAAATGGATAGTTCCATATTTGCTTGAATCTTGATAGTAAACTACGCGCGCTCCATTGGATAGTGTTAACTTATGTACAGGCATCTTGTCTGTTACTTGCTCACGCTTCACTATCTTACCTGCTTTTGGCATTTTCTTCATTTCGATAATATCAGCACTCAATTCAGTTTTCTGATATTGTTCTAGTTTTTCATTTTTTACAGTATTAAGAATAGAAACAATCTCTTCTTTTGATGGAACTGTATTCAAATCTGCCTCAGGAACAATTATCAACATCATACTGTTAGGTTCTGCCCACAACTCTCGCTGCATAGCCTCAACATCTTGCTTCGTAATTTTTTCTAAAACAGGCAAATATAATTTAGCTGAAGCAGCTGACGTTATAGCAGAAGTCGATTTTAGAAAATCTCGCTCTATAGTACTCACCCACTGCTGATTATTTAATTGATGTCCATGCTCAAGAGCTTGTTTATATTTATTTGTCAGTAAACTCTTTATGCTTGCAAATTCCGAGTCAAGATAACCATTTTGAACAATACGCTCTTGTTCTCTAGCGTGAATCACTAAAGCATTTTTAATCTCTCCCCGATTAAAAGTAACCATAGGAGAATATAAATTCTGCGGTTCCATAATCGATGATATCGTAGCACTCATTAATGAGATAACCTCATTGTTCTTTTCTTGACAGTCTGAGTAACGCTCTGATGCAATACCATTAATCATAGCATACAATAAATCACGTTTAATTCCTTCTGTGGTATATAATTCGGGCAACGGGCGACGATTATACATAGAAATAAAAGAGTACTGCTGATCTTTATCTGCAGTAACAATAATATTTAATTTGTCATTATCTGGAATCGCTACTACTTCCTTCTCTCTATACACCTTATTGTCAGGAAATGCTAAGAAGTTTTTCTCTAATTTGTTCAACACCAATTGTGGGTCAACATTTCCTACAACTGTTACAGCTGCTAAATCCGGACGATACCACTCATCACGGAAACGCTTAATCTCCGATTTAGGAGCATTATCTATTACATCAATCTCTCCTATTGAGCGACGATATCCCCATTTTGAATTATTAAATAGGACCGGATGCCATTGCATACGCATACGTTCTTGTGCATCTTGAAACTCTAACCACTCCTTGGCAATAATACTGCGTTGTTTATTTATATTGGTATCTGCGCAAAAATCGCTCATCAACCATTCGCTCATAATTATCATTGCAGTATCCATCAATGTTTCACGTGTTTCTGGAAGCATTATTGTATATACCGTCTCTGTTTTAGTGGTTAAAGCGTTTAAATATACATTACGAGGATCCACATTATTTACAAATTTTCCATCTGCTAAAAAAAATGGAAATGTAGGTGTTCCGTCAAATGATAAGTGCTCATTAAAGTGTGCCAATCCACGTTGCGAATCATCTTCATCCATTGCACCTGCTTTTAACGTAAGTGAGTAATTGACACGTTTACTCCCATCGTCATTATTCACAATGTAATAGGTTAACCCATTACTCAATTTTCCATGTAAAATGGACGAATCGCGTTTTACTGTTTTCGCGAAAAGTTGCGCTGACAATGCTACAAACACCCCAACCAACAATATCCTGAATAGCATTACTTGTTTATTCATGTAGAATGATATTTATGTTACTTTAAAATCACACTTGTTATATACCCATGTTAATAGGTACTCAGAAAGAATAATATTTTAATCGTTTTTAGGAGTAAGTTGGATAGTCAGTTATACAAAAATAGAAATTTATATTAATGTTGAATATCATATCTTTATATTTAGAAATTATTTAAGATATCTTCTTAGAATACTCTTAAAATAGTCCAATTAGATACTATCCTTTTTATTACATATATTTTGACCTGTATTAAATATTTCATATTTTGCAACATCTTTACTATGTGCACACAAATACAGCGGACAATCGTGTCCCATTCTGAATAAAGGAATTTGAATAATTAATTAAAATATAATAGAATTACGTATGAATGAGATTAAAGCCTATATTGAGGAGAACAAAGAACGTTTCTTAGAGGAGTTGTTTGAGCTAATCCGCATTCCATCTATATCTGCAAAAAGCGAGAACAAGCCAGACATGTATCGCTGCGCCGAACAGTGGAAAAAAATTTTACTAGAAGCAGGCGCCGATAAAGCTGAGGTTTTTGAGACAGATGGAAATCCTGTTACCTATGCTGAAAAGATCATCGATCCTGCAAAACCTACCGTATTAGTTTACGGACACATGGACGTTATGCCGGTAGAACCGCTTGAACTATGGAAAACAAATCCTTTCGAGCCGGTTATTCAAGACGGTAAAATATGGGCACGTGGAGCTGACGATGATAAAGGACAAGGCTTTATGCATGCAAAAGCTTTTGAATATCTAGTACGTACCAACAAACTTGAATGTAACGTTAAATTCATGGTTGAAGGCGAAGAGGAAATTGGCTCTCCATCACTCCCTAAATTCTGTCAAGAACATAAGGATATGTTAAAAGCCGACATTATCTTAGTTTCAGATACTTCTATGATTGATCCTAAAACTCCTTCCATTACTACAGGACTTCGCGGACTAACTTATTGGGATGTGGAAGTTGTTGGGCCAAATAAGGATTTACACTCAGGTCTATTTGGAGGAGCTGTTGCAAACCCTATTAACGTTTTAGCTAAAATGATTGCGGATGTTATCGATGAAAATGGTCACATCACCATTCCTCATTTCTATGATGACGTACTTGAAGTATGTAAAGCTGAACGTGCAAAAATGGCCGAAGCGCCATTCAGCGAGGACGAATACAAAAAGGCTCTGGATGTCGAAGAGTTACAAGGAGAGGCAGGCTACTCAACAAACGAGCGCACAGGAATCCGTCCAACATTTGATATTTGTGGTATCTGGGGTGGATATACTAGCGAAGGTACTAAAACTGTACTTCCTTCCGAGGCACACGCAAAAATTAGTTGCCGTTTAGTTCCTAACCAACAACATGAAAAAATTGGACAATTATTCAAAGAGTACTTTGAAAGCATTGCTCCTAAAAGTGTAAAAGTAAACGTTAAGTACTTACACGGTGGTCCATCGTACGTTTGTCCTATCGATCTTCCTGCCTATCGCGCAGCTGAGAAAGCTTACTATGACGTATATGGAAAAATGCCTATTCCTGTACGTAGTGGCGGAAGTATTCCAATTATTGCGGCATTCGAAGAGATTTTAGGCATTAAATCCATCCTTATGGGATTTGGTCTAGGTTCTGATGCTATCCACTCTCCTAACGAGAATTACCCGTTGGAACAGTTCTACAATGGTATCAATACAATTCCATTGTTCTATAAATATTTCGCTGAATTAAGTAAAGGCGAATAAATAAACAAGGAGGCACTTAGTAGCAATGTAATTATTGAGAAAAGTCCTCCTTTTTTCGTGCCCTAACATTTAGAATAAAAAATATGATTAAGAAATTAAACACCGCTATCCTACTAGCATTGCTCATTGTTTCCACCATAACAAATGCGCAAATCAAAAGTGGATCCATCCTAGTTGCCGGATGTGGCTGGCAGCAAATTGGCTTACTCGATGCCAAAACTCAAAAACTTACTTGGACCTATACATTAGGCAAAGGAGAGGACTGTAACGACATTGAATGTACTAAAGAGAATAAAGTACTTTTCGCATATACCGGTGGCGCTCGACTCATAGAGTGGGACGGAACTACCATATGGGATTATAAGTGTAATCGTGGCGAGGAGCTTTTTACTGCAACACAAACCTCTACCGGAAACTACATGCTTGCCATGTGCGGAAACCCATCTCGTATTGTTGAGCTTAACAAAGAGGGAAAACAGATATTTGAGTGTAAATTCGATACAGGTGTACCTCGTGTACACTCACAATTCCGTCAAGTTACCATTAGCCAACAAAACAATTTCCTTGTTCCCGTATTTGCCAAGGGAGAAGTTATGGAATTTAGTCGTGACGGTAAACTTATCAAATCCGTAAAGTGTGGAGGAAATCCTTTCTGCGTTCGCGAAATTAGCGCTACAGAATGGGTAGTGGGAACCGGTGACGGACATAAAATTGTACATGTAAATCCACAAACAAACACCATAATAAAAAGCACTGAAGGGAAAGCTATTGAAGGTGTTGAATTACTTTTTGTATCCGAACTGATACCTTGCAAAAAAGGAGGCATGCTAGTCTCAAACTGGAATGGACATAGTAAAATTAAGGATACTCCCGTACTATTTGAAGTGGATAAAAACGGAAAAATGCTTTGGGGTATCAACACTTGCAAAGAAATAAGAAATATTTCGGCTATTGATATACTAAAAAAGAGTCGTCCTTTCGAGAAAAGCAAATCCGCAATAACACAAAAAAGCGGTAACAAGCGAAAAGGAAATAATATTTCCACCATTCAAACCATTTAACTCACAAAATAGCAATTTGTCTACACAGGCAAGTTGCTATTTTTTTTCCCATGCAAAAGTTGCAACTATAGGATAATGGTCTGAATAATCTACACGCGGCACTCTACAAGTTAATGCCTTCAGTCCGTTATTGTAAAGTATATGGTCTATACGTACCATAAAGGGGTTTGTATCAAACGTAAAACCGGGACCGGCCCCTTTGTTAATGTACGCATCTTGTAAATCTGAAGCGAGTACCCTGTAAGTATAGGACAATGGCGTATCATTAAAATCCCCACACACTATTATGGGTAGATTCACATTCTTTATTAACGATGATACCGTATCTGCTTGCGATGCTCGTTTACTGCTAGAAGTTGCCAAAGTATTAATTACACGTAAAGAAACATCCTCACGCAACTCCTGCTCTCCCTCTACCAAATTCCTTAAATAGGAACGATCGGCATTGGAAATCCCCGTCGATTCAAAATGATTATTTACCACTATCATCTCACGCTTATGCATATCAATAGTATATAATACGGACGAGTTTTTACGTGACTCATACCCTATACTTCGGCTGTTTTTTATAGGATATTTTGAAAATAGCGCCAATCCTTGCGCATTGTGTCTGGTACGGCTTTTTTCACTAAACTTATAAAATGGATAATGCTTTTTCAGCAATTTTGTTACTTGTCCCGTGCCATTAATTGGTTCCACAAACTCTTGCAACGCAACAATATCGGCATTTTGCTGCACAATATATGCGCATAAATCGGTTTCAACGCCTTTACCGCCATTGTGTATATTATAACTCAGCACCTTTAAGTCCGGCACCACATCCTTATCGGTATTAATTATATTTAAAGGTACATAACTCCAAATAGCGGGTAAACACACGGCAAACACAATAAGTAATAAGGCACATATTCGCTTGGAGATAAGCCACCACATTACCATCAAACCTATCATCACAAGCAAAATTACAGGAAATACTAAACTAAGACTAATTATATATTTTCCGGTAACCATAGGCGATAAATACCCTCCGTATGAGGACACAATGAAAAGTATTGACACCAATAGCGTCAACACATAAAGCGGATATCTCAATACGGTGAAAAGCTTTTTCATCAATGTATTCCGGTTCTTTTTAGTTTAGCATTTAACTTTAATCTTATCCTATCAAGCATGCTTTTTCGCTTCAACCACTCCAATATTTCATCGCTCCCTTGCGCTTGCAGCTCAAGTATTTTTGCGTCAGTCTCTCGTGTCATTACTTCCAATCGACGCATCTTATAGGTATCCATTGCTTTGGGAACCAAATCCGTGAGCAAGGACTCCTCAGTTGCCGTACCACTTGTTGGCGTGTTCCATATTTTACTCAACTCATAGGGCTCACATATAATGGAAGCCACCAAACTGCTTATTTGTGTATTAACGTGAGTAGCAAAGAAACGTTCTGGGACAAAACCGGCTCCCTTCATATTGGCCCGATACTCCTTTAAAATATTATTCAGTACCGGCTCCATAAACTCTAATTCGTCCTCTCCCAACTCCCGCGTTATAAAGTCTCCTATCGTAACCGTTTGGTTAATACCGTCTCGCTCCTCCACGTAGAGTTCTTTATTGCCAAACATTATCAAATAACGCACCAGCAATCGTTCCTCTTCCTCGCATACGCCACGCGCCATTGTGCGTGCGGTACCACTATTAGCTTTATCTGGAGACTTCCCGGCCACTTGCATACGTGCACGCGTCATTTCACCATACAAAAGCGCCTCATCCACACGCATGCGTATGGAAGTTTCTCGCACATAAAGTGAACGCGTCACTCCATCCGGAATCAAGGCTATACTGTGTACAATGTCATTCGTTAAGCGAGCACGCTCCACCGGATCGTTAGCAGCACTTTCCAATAATAACTGGGTTTTAAAACTAATAAAGTCCACTTCGTGCGTAGCAATATAAGCCTCTATTTCACTTTGTGTACGCGCACCGGCAAAAGTATCGGGATCCTCCCCCTCGGGTAAAGGAACTACACGTACATTAAGGCCCTCCTCAAGTACTAAATCAATTCCGCGTATGGAAGCTTTTATTCCGGCAGCGTCACCATCGTAAATTATGGTTATATTATTCGTTAGCCTGCGCAACAAACGGATTTGCTCCACGGTTAGTGACGTACCGGACGAGGCCACCGTATTCTCCAACCCTCTAGCATGCATGGTAATAACGTCCAAATAGCCTTCAACCATGTAACAGCGGTCCTTTTGTACAATACTCTTCTTGGCATGATAAATACCATATAGCGTATTACTTTTATGATAAACAACCGACTCTGGGGAGTTTAAATATTTGGCCACATTCTTATCCGCCGACATGGTACGTCCGCCAAAGCCTATTACTTTACCAGCAATGTCATGTATAGGGAAAATTACTCGTGTCCGAAAACGGTCAAACAAACCCTTCTCATGGTTTATTGTTAAACCTGTTTTTACTAAAAATTCCTGTTTGTACCCTTTCTCTATAGCTGCCTTGGTCAACGCATCCCATCCTTGTGGGGAGTAACCCAAACCAAACTTTTCTATGGAGGCTTTACTTAATCCGCGATGCTCAAAGTAACTTAAACCAATTGTACGCCCTTCCTCTGTATTATGTAATTGATACGTAAAAAAGTCCGACGCGTATTTCACCGCTAAAAGCATACTTTCACGCTCGCCTTGAGCTTTTTTCTGTTCGGGGCTTAATTCTCGCTCCTCAACTTGAATTCCATATTTCTTTGCCAAGTATTTCAAGGCATCCAAATAAGAAATCTGTTCATGCTCCATGATAAAGTTTACCGCATTACCACCACGGCCACAACCAAAACATTTGTATATGCCTTTAGCAGGCGACACTGAAAACGAAGGAGTCTTTTCATTATGAAAAGGACAACATCCCGTGTAATTAGCGCCACGCTTCTTTAAACTTACAAAGTCCGATACTACTTCGTAAATGTTAGCTACCTCAAATATTCGTTGTACTGTTGCGTCATCTATCATAACGGCAAAGATACCCATATTTTTCAAAATTAGGCAATGAAACAAACATTTGCTAAGGCATTATTATGGTAACATAAGTTTCTTATTTTAATTATAACAAATGGTATAAACGTATGAAATAGTTTATGTTACAAAAAGAGTACTGCTAAATAGTGGGCAATAAATGTAAGCAACAATATAGATATTGGGTCCATTATGGCACCTACGCGTATCATATTACTTATTCTAATCTCTCCACTAGCAAAAATTACTGCATTTGGAGGGGTTCCCATTGGCAATGAAAATACACAACTTGTTGCCAAAATCATTGGAGCGGCAAACATCTCCGGAGCCACTCCCATGGAAACACCTATGCTGGCAATGATTGGCAAAAATATGGTGGCTAGCGCAGTGTTACTCATTAACTCTGTTAAAACAACCATCACGGTCATTAAAATAAGGGTTACTAGAAGCATATTGCCGCCATCCAAATGGGCTATAGCCTCAGCAAAACGAGTTAAAATACCTGTACTCTCCAACGCAGATGCTATACACAACCCGCCGCCAAATAACAACAACACCCCCCATGGCAACTTGCTCGTATCCTTCCATTCCAACAAACGCTTACCCTCGCCGCCGCGCGTTGGTATCATAAAAAAGAGTACGCCAATGAGAATAGCTATTGACGTATCGTCCAATGTTAAATGTAGTAACTTATTTATACCTCCACGAACAATCCATAATAGCGCAGCACCGGCAAAAAGAATTAATGTCCAACGCTCCTCCCACTGTACTGGTCCTAGGTTCTTTAATTCACTACTCACAATTTCCTTAAAACTCTCTATTCTACCCAATTTATTGGGATAAATTACGCGAGTAAGTAGAAAGAATAACACCGTAAGCAAAATAACTACTATAGGTAGCGCAAACAACATCCACTCCAAAAAACCTATTTGTATTTGGTAAATATCCGACATATAACCCGCCAAAATTGCATTGGGCGGAGTTCCTATAAGCGTACCCATACCTCCTATATTGGCTCCAAAAGCCATCCCCAACAACATTGCAATTTTTAAATTATGGAGCTTATGCTTATCCACATTGGCTTTTGCTGCAAGCATATCCGTTACAGATATAATTATGGGCAACATCATTACGGCTGTGGCAGTATTGGATATCCACATACTTAGAAAAGCACTGGCCAACATAAATCCCAGTATAATTTTATTGGCCTTAGCCCCCATTACCCTTAATATGGACAATGCTATACGCCTATGCAAATTCCATTTCTCCAATGCCAACGCAATTACAAAACCTCCAAGAAACAGAAATATGACCGATGAACTATAGGGCGTTACAACCTGTTTTAAAGACATTATTCCAAAAGATGGCAAAACAATAATTGGCAATAAGGAGGTTACCGGCAACGGAACAAACTCTGTTATCCACCAAATTAGCATCCAGGCAGTCATCGCGCATATGCGCAGTGTCCTATCATCAATCGTTTCGGAAGGATTGTGGATGAGCGATAAAAAGAAAACTAATGGACCCAATATATTGACAGCCCAATAAACTATTTTACCTACATGTTTGTGTCCGCCTCCGGTCACGGAAGAGGCACCGTTTGTTGCCGCATTACCCATTGTATTTGATTTAGTGTCAATAAATATTTACGAGTGTACTTGGAAAAACGTTGTATCCAAAATGCGTTTTCAACAGCATACACCCATCCACCAATCCCAACCCTGCGCATCAAATCATCTCAATTTATTCTCACCACCTCCTCTACACCCTCTCCGCATTTCATTCAGGTTTCATTCAGGTTTCATTCAGGTTTCATTCAGGTTTGGGTGGTCATACCTGAATGAAACCACAATGAAACCACAATGAAAGGTGAATGAGAACACAGGAAGTTACATTGTTTGAGAGGCGAAATAACAGCTCATAACCTATAATTTATTATTGGGAAGCCAGTCAATGCTGTTACTCGCTCTTTTAATATGTATGCAAATAGAATAAATTACATATATTTGAAGTATATATTGTTTTAATAAATGGTGAGGATATTTGTAGCCTAACTTTTTATTATGGTTCTCTAAATTAAAATTTGATTTACATGAGCGTTAAGCTAAAACATAAGGAACTGAGCATATCTTTTGAACGAAAATTATATTTAAAATTTATCTATTTATTAAGTAATAGAATAGTAAATAAGGGTAAACAGGTTGGGGCTACAGCGACAGAAAAACTAGCTTCCCTTGCAACAAATCCCGACTCCATTTTATTAACTACCATTGCTTTCAATAATGCCGAGATTCTACAAAATCATGCATTGATGTTACGAGATAATATCAAGGACAAGAACATGATTCATCTTATTGCGGATAATTCTACGAACGAGGAAGAGGCTGAAAAGATTAAATTATTCTGTGACACAAACGGTTTAATTTATATACGCTTACCGCGCAGTAAGTGGTTAAATAAAGTGAGTCCAAGCTATTCCCACGGTGCAGCTGTAAATTGGGTTTACTATAACATTATTAAAAAATATACTCCTGCCTATTTCGGATTTCTAGATCATGACCTATTTCTTTCCACTCCATTCTCTATTGTAGAGCAGCTTAAACAATGTGGAATTTATGGTGCCACCGTTCAGAAAGATAATTCATGGTACCTGTGGATGGGATTGTGTTGTTTTACATTCAAAGAGGTTGAAAATCTTGAATTAAACTTTTTACCAACAAAAGTGAAAGGTACTTATTTAGATACGGGGGGAAGCAATTGGTATAGCCTTTATCAAGGTTTGAGTAAAACACATCACTTCTTTACTAGAGAAACGCACCCAATGCTTATTAACAATAAGATGGTGGAAAGAGGATATGAGCTATTGGATCAGATTTGGATACACACCATTAACGGATCCAATTGGAATGCGACAATTGCACGCGATAATAAAGATGTTGCAAATATGTTGAACCACATTATCTCCACTAGAAACAAATAACACGACATTCAATGAACATCGTGTTATTTATTATTGTTTTATTTTAAAGTACAAACTCTTGAGTTAAAGGAAGGGATTGTGATGAGCCTCCAACCGCAATTTTAAATGTTCCATTCTCAGTTACCCATGCATTTTTCTTAGCACTGAAGTAACGGAAGGCCTTTTCGTCCAATGGGATGGATATGCGCTTAGATTCGCCCGGACGCAATGTTATTTTATCAAAAGCTTTAAGCTCTTTTATCGGACGAGGTTCTTTGCTCTTAACATCTGTAACGTAGAGCTGTGCCACCTCTTTCCCGACTTCCTTGCCTGTATTGGTAACGGTAAAAGAAACTACGCATTGCGCTTGTTTACGGTTTATTTGTTCCACTTTTAAATCGCTATAAGCAAATTGTGTGTAGGATAAACCATGTCCAAAAGGGAATAAAGGTGTTGTATTGTGCTTGTCATAACCTCGATAGCCTGTAAATATACCTTCGTTGTAATGTACCTTTCGGGTATGTCTGGTTTCGTCGTAGTTACCGTGCGTTGGCGACTCTGTCCAACAGCGTTCAATGGTAAATGGTAATTTTGCAGATGGATTGACTAAACCTTTTACAATTTCAGCAACTGCTGTCCCACCTTCTTGTCCAGGATATAGTGCATGTAGCACTGCTGGTACATTGTTTATCCATGCGCTCATGTCTACACCTCCGCCGGCTACAAGCGCAACAACGGTATTTGGATTTACTTTTGCCAATTGGTTGATTAATGAGTCTTGGCCAAAAGGTAACTCAAAAGGACGATCGCGTCCTTCACGTTCTATTACTCCGTCAAAACCACCACAGAATAGAACTGCATCCGCCTGTTTTGCCAAACGTAAAGGCTCGGAGAAGTCAATCTCGTTATCATAGCAGTAACCTAAGCGGATTTCTGCCGGGATACTGCGTCTATTGTCAAACTCCAAACGGATGTGCTTACGCTCGCCTTTTTGGCCTTGAATGGTTGCTTGACCAAAGTGGAAAGAAGACGATTGAGATGCATCAATCACCTCTTTATTGTCTACAAATAAGCGGTAAGCTCCTTGGGCATCCACAAACAAGTGTACGTTGCCATCCTGTTGTACCGGAAGGAATCCTTGCCAAGTAGCAGCAAAATGATCGCCATATTGGTTAAGCCCGTGTGGAGCGCTCCACCATTCGTTATTTATTTTTGTTTCATTGAGCTGCTGTGTATTGCTTTTTGCCCCTGCGTTTTGAGTTGCCGCTTGTTGACCTGCAGCTTTAAGTTGCTCATTAATCAGCTTAGCATCGCCTTGACTTGCGGTTTGAGATACGGTGGTGTATGTGGCCTGAAGTCCTGGCTTACCATCGGGAGTTACGAAGCCGCCACGTTCAAAAAGTTTATTCTTGAACTGATTACTTATTCCTTGGTGGTAAGTAATTTCTGCATCCGGATATGTACGCATCATACCTTCAAGTATTGACACAACGTACCACGGATGTACTTTAGAGCTACCACCTCCACCATAATGAATGCTATTAACATTATGCACGCGATCGGTTACCTGATTAGGGAGTGCTGTAGGACCAATAACGGCTATTTTACGGGCATGTTTTAATGGAAGAGTATTGTTGTCGTTTTTTAGCAGTATTATTCCATCGCGAGCGGCTTGTAAGGCTGCTGTGTTAGCCTGCGGATTAAATGTAGGGATGTTTATGTCCTGCTGACTGCGATCAAAAAATCCCATCTCCATACATGTCCCGTATATGCGTCGCACTTTATCGTCTATTACCTCCATTGGCACAGTACCATTGGCAATGAGCGGTAATAATTGGTCTCGGTTAAACCAACTTTTGCTTCCCATTTCGAGATCCAAGCCGTGATTGGCAGCTTTGTCGGCACTGTATGTACATGCCCAGTCGCTCATTAGCATGCCGGTAAATGCCCACTCCTTTTTGAGAATATCAATTAACTCTTTATGCTCAGTACAGTATACTCCATTTACCGGGTTGTAGCCAGTCATTACAGCTTTTACACCGGCTTCCTTTACGGCCGCTTCGAAGGCAGGAAGATATATTTCACGAAGTGTTCGTTGATCTATTTCACTACTTACTTTATAGCGATCATATTCCTGGTCGTTAACCGCATAATGTTTCACCGTGGCAATGACACCACCATCCTGCACGGATTTTATAAACGGGACAATTAGTTGTGAGGTTAAATAAGGATCCTCTCCATAGTACTCAAAGTTACGAGCTCCTTTCGATGCTCGATAGTGATTAACACCTGGTGCAAGGATAAAGTGGATGCCGCGCGCACGCCACTCCTGAGCGTACATTTTACCTAAATAAGCTGCCATTTCCCTGTCCCATGATGCGGCAACGGAGAGCGATGAAGGGAAGGCAGTGGCTTTTCCGTGAAGTCCCCAACTGGATACTCCCAATGGACCATCGGCCATTTTAAAAGCCGGTATATTCAATCGAGTGCATGGATGAAGATAAAAATCCTGATATCCGGCTAAGAGATCTATCTTCTCCTCTACCGTCATCTGTTTTAACAAATCGTCAATACGCTCATTGACAGACCTAGTGTTATCTTTAAACACGTAATTTGCCGCTCCTTGGTCTTGACCATAGGCGGACATAAAAGTAATACTCAGTGTGGCTCCGAGCGTTAGTTTCTTTAAAAACGTAATCATAATAAAAAATAAATGGTGAAGCGTAAATATATATAAATATTTAAACTTCACCATTTATTTCAACTGTGTACATTTTATTTTACATATTCTTTTACAATATCTCGCCAAAGAATATAACCGGGACCGGTTAAATGTAAACCATCATTGGTATATTTTACATCCATATTGCCTTCGGCATCTAAGAAATGCTTATAGAGGTCAATATAAGTTGCACCATTTTTTTCTGTCATAGACTTAATACGCGCGTTTATTTCAGGAAGTCTTGCTCCGTTTTTTGTGTGTCCGCCAAACATATTGAAAACAGGATTTACAGGAAGAATGCTTTGTATGTAAACCTTAGTTTTAGGTGACTCCTTTGCAAAACGTTTTATTATAAGCTCAATGTTATTTATAACTTGATCGGCCGTTACATTACGCGTCAAGTCGTTAGTTCCAATAAGAAGAAACACTTTTGCAGGTTTTCCAATAACTATAGGATCCAAACGGTCTAAAACACCTTGTGTAATATCGCCACTTATACCGCGGTTTTTTACATGTTTATTATTAAACAGCTCACTCCACTCTCCTCCATTTGTAATACTGTTTCCAAGAAAGATAATATCCTTCTTGCCAACAGGAAGTTGTTCAAACAATGTGGCGCGCTGATAATAGAATGTAGAATATTTTTTTTGCTGTTGCGCAAAAAGTCCCGTACTGATGAGTAATCCGATGAGTAGGATTACAAAACATTTTAATTTCATTCTTATTAATAGTTACTGTTATTAAATCATTTCCAACATGTCTTTCATTGAGCCAAGGTAATACTCTTTCCACCCTTCAACAATTTCATCATAAACTTCATCAGGAATATTTATATGTCGCAATTCGAGCATTGTTGAACCGCCTGTACCCTTAAGTTCTATTGAAACTATTGAGCGTTTCTCGGTATCGCCAAAGTACCATTCCTGTACTAATTTTTTGTTAGGTATTACCTCCATATTCTTTCCGGTAATATCGCCTTCCCACAATGAGAATTCGTAGCCTGCTTCTGGTTGCATATCGGCAGGATAACCACTCCATAATGCAATTTGAAATGGGTTGGTAAGAGCGCTAAAAACTTCTTCTTTATCCGCGCCTATCTTTAGTTTATAATTAAAATCCATGGTATTCGTATATGATTGTTTCTACAAAGATATAATTAAAAATGACAATAATGATGATACATGCAATTAGGCATAATCCACTCTAACTTTTATGGACACTGTGAAAAAACAATAAAGCCTCTAGAGGAGTGCATAACTCAACCTTATACATACGCTGAATGAGCTGTAACGCAGCATCTGTGATTGATTGTTTTTTATAAATAGACTCGTGTACTGTGTTCATGTAACGAATTAGCTTAAAACCGTTGAATTGGTTAAAGAAACGTTTTATAAATTGGTCAGGCGTGGAGGTGTTGGCATTACTCTCGTTAATATAATACTCAAATTGAATTAGTGTTAGTAATGACTGATATTTTAACGGAAGTGCACTTATATGTTTGGACACATTGATTGGCAACTGATTGTAGAATTGCGGTAGCATATCTAATATGGTCTTTAAATCGATATAAGCAGCCACATTATATACTAGATACAAACCCTGCGCGGTGATTATGTCATTAATACCTTGTCCTGTACCGAACGGAGTGCGAAAAGAGAGCCGCGCAGACGGATACACATGAACCTTTGGCAAACATGAATACCCACCATTCGCAATTAGCTTCTGAATAAAATAGAAGTCTTCGCCCGCTTCCTTACTGCACATCCCTCCTACTTGTATATACGCCCTTGCCGTAGTCGCAAAACCTGATCCTATCGTAATATAGTGATAAGGATGGCCTATATAGCGTTGGGCAAATGCATTGTAAAGCATATTAAGCTCATAATTAATGATAGCATGCTTATGGTTATCTGTCACCTCATTATAACGATGATGGACGCCATAACTTATACCATTCCATCCTCGTTTTTGATAATCTTTTATTGTTTCACTGATGTAACTAGTGTCGATATCGGTATCTGCGTCAAGTGAACATATTATACCATTTACACCACGAGTTAAAAAATAATTAGCCGCACTATCCATACCTACTTGACGTGCATAACCTACTCCACGTTGATTTTTCTGAGAATCTTCATATTGAATAACATGAATGGGCATCGCTTCATAACTCACTACCTGAAGGCGATTGTCAATTTCACTATTTAAATTGCATATTTCGGATGCATCGTTAACACTATGATTTAATACAATGATTATACCAACAGAAATTGGATGTGCATTACAAACTGCTTTATTGATACTATCCAGTGTACGAAATATCTCTTCATCCGCCTTTACAGGAATAACTATAATTAATTGCACATCTTCCCATGGTAGGAGATGGGGAGTCCTATTCTTAAAATAACGTGCCAACAGTTTATCCTCGTTCTTCATTCCTATTTATTAAAAAAGAGTGCTTAACCTCAGTTAAACACTCTTTTGTTATATGCTTTTTAAATTGCTTAGTTTTTGTATGTTTGATTTAAACCGGTAATAACATCCTCCGTAATATCATAACCTTCTTGAGCAAATAAAACATTACCACCTAAAGTTGTGCTTAATACAATGTTATAATTGTGTTGGCGATTAAAATCTTTCAAGAACTCAGTGATTGAATCATAAAGCTTCTTATTTAACTCGCTTTGCTCAACAAGCATCTTATCAGTCATCTCTTGTTGCAATTTTTGCAATTTTTGTTGTTTCAACAAAATTTGGTCTCTAGCGTCAATTGCACGAGCTTCCGAGATAAATCCATTATTCTTTACTTTATACTCAAATTCGTTGGCTTCTTTATCCAACTCTCTTGCTTTTACATTTAATTCCGTTCTTCTTTCTTCCTGTGTTTTCAAAAAGGCCTCGTTTAACTCTTGAGCCATTTTATACTTGTTTAGCAGTGTGTCCGTATTGATATATACTACTTTTGCTGCGTTAGCAGATACTTCTACGACACTCTTCTCAGTACCTTTACCGTGATACGTGAAAAAAATTACATACAACGCCCCAACAGCAACAAGTAAAACAATGTTTAAAATTACAGACAAATTTTTCATAGAATTGAGTTCTTAACTACATTAATAAATATCTTTTGCACGAACCCATTTCGCATATTTTTTGCATAAATATCACCACCCTTTGCATAGTAAACGATTACATACAATAAAACACATCCCCGAAACAGATTACATTCGCAAAGATATATTTATATTCAAGAGATAATAATTTTTTCTTTATTTTTCTTTATTATACAGTCTTTTTAACACATCTATCTCCATCTCAGAGAGTTTAAACTGTTCTCCTTCTAACTTGTTTTTTAACCTAAGAAGTTGGTATGCGGCCACAGAATGTGTACCTACAGATAGGCCTACTTTTACATGCCCTTTCATCTCAATGCTTGTGGCAAACTGCTCTATACCCATTCGTTGATTCATGTTAGCATCCATCTCCTTAGGAAAAAATGCAGAATAAGTTACACCACGCATATTATTTCTTGCATTTTGTAATAACTCACTATTTTTAGGGAGGTATCGCTCCATTACAACAACTTCAGCTAAAAGAATAGTATCTTGAGACAAAAAAATCCCGATAGTGTACTCATTATTTCGTAAACTATCCGGAATTATATATTGCGATTTGGAATACCCAATATGCGTAAATGAAATAGTATCATGCTTATGTACCCTAAGATAAAAGCGGCCTTTGTTATCCGATGCAACAACTTGCTCTCCATAGTAACATGACACTTGAGAAAGCGGAGATAATGTTTCTTTGTCAAAAATAACACCTATAAGACTAACACTATCAGGCACTGTTATTTGTTGTCCCATTGCCAACATACTAATTGTTAATGCGGCAATGAGAACAAATATGTTTTTAATTTTTATGTCCAATATCTTGAGCAATCTCAGAATGTTTTAGAATGTTTAATAGTAACTCGCGCGCTCTAAATAATTGCGCTTTCACTGTGCCAAGAGGGATTGCCAATTCTTGTGCGATCTCTTCGTAGGAAAATTCATTAAAATAACGCAACTCTATCAAACGTCTATAACGCCCTTTTAGCATCGCTACTTTTTCACGCATCAACAACGCTCGCTGTTCACGCATTGCCTCTTCATCCGGAGCCAATACATTCGCAGGGATACTATTAATGTATCCTCTCTCGTCTTGCGTTGTGTCAACATCAAGCGATATCGTTTGAGCTTTACGCTTTCTAATAAAATCAATCGTATTATTTGATGCTATTTTGAATAACCACGTACTAAACGCAAACTGAGGCGAGTAAAAATGTAAGCTTGCAAACGCCTTTTCAAATGCCTCAAACATTAAGTCTTCGGCATCTGTCTTATTGTTGACCATTTTAAGTATCATAAAATAAACGGAGTCCTTATACTTTTTAAAAAGTTCTCCGTAAGCTTTCTCATCGCCGGCTATCGCAGCTTGTACTATTCGGTAATCATTTAATGCTTTTTCCGATAATTTGTTCGTTACCTCCATTTTTTTCCTATAAAGATTGAGCAACCATATGTTATATACACAGTATAGAATATTCCTACCGTAGTGTACATAAACGTCGTTAATACCAATTTTGTTTGCTCGAACTTTCTTAAAAATGTTAATAATACAAAAAAACGAAGCATCCACCACATTAACACCATTATAAGCGCGAATTGCCAAAATTGTATAGACACTAACATCCATATCAACAATGCACAAGTTACAATATTTAATACAGATAACCAATTAATTTTTAGCATTGTTATAACATCCCATTGCTTTATGTTTGCTAATCTATACATAAATACATCGTTGCAACTTCTGTCAGCATCGCGTTCCATCTCAATAAAGCTATCATTATTCTTCGCTATTTTAACTTTACCATTACGTGCTAATATCTTAATAATATCACAGTCATATCCTAAATAAATTTGGGAATTATAAGTAAAACCGCGGCATGCCATATAAGTCGATTTTCGATATGCCATATTATAGCCATTCCCCAACAAATAATAGCCACGAATAAACTGACCAATTAAACCAATATAATTGAGAAAATTATACATAAAAGGAAAATCAATACGCTTGCTGCCACGAGAGAAATTTGAATATCCAACAACTGCTACTGTATCTTCGTCAAAGTTCTCTTGCATAGATCTTATCCATTGTTTGCTAACAGGAGTAGCCGTAATCTCAGAGAACAATAGTATATCATACTTAGCAGCCAACACACCTATATTAATGGCAATCTTTTTAGTATGTCTAAACTTAGTTTCTTGCGGTATCTTTGTACATCTTAAGTTCGGATAGCGTTCCTGCATTTTCTCCAAAACATCTTGTGTATCGTCATCCGAACATTCATCAACAACTATTACCTCATACTCCGCATAATCCTGCGTCAAGAAAGCAATCAAATTCTTCTCCAAAAATTCAGCACTATTCTTTGAACTAATTATAACAGAAATACCTTCCTCTGTCGATTTTATACACTTCTTTTTATCTACTATTCTTACCGTTTTGTATATTTCACAACAAGCATATATTAAAAACAAAGCAATTATAGCAACTAGTAGATATGTGTAACTCCCATACAACTCAAATATATGCGCAAAAAAATCCATAAAACTATTATTTTATTCCTTCCCAATTAGTGATTATTCTAAATTCAAAACAAATATAAGCAGAGAATGACTATTTCTATTGTTTTTGTCATTTTATTTTCTCTACTTTAGGATATTACTAAAAATACTAAATAATACTATTTAATATTCAAATTATTATGAAAACACGTTGTAAAGGAAATATTGCCATCCTTACAGGAGGAGGTGATGTTCCGGGACTTAATCCTGCTATCCGTGCAGTCACAATCCGGGCTTTAAGAGAAGGATATAAAGTTTTCGGCATTCGCTGCGGCTGGCGCGGGTTAATTGACATAATCAGAGAAAAAGATGCAGATAATAGCCACTGTTTCTTCGAATTAACAGAAGAAATAGTAAATAAGGCAGGGCGAACAGGAGGTACATTCCTTCATACATCTCGCACACGTGCTTCACACGTACCCAAAGACTCCGTCCCTGACCATTTAAAGGACACATATAGTAATGACATTAACGATCTGACCCCAGAAGTTATTAAGAATCTAGAATTTATAGGTGTAGACTACTTAATTCCAATTGGTGGTGATGATACTTTAAGTTATGGTGTACGACTCAATACAGAAGGCGTAAAAGTAATAGCAATCCCTAAAACCATGGACAATGACGTTCCAGGAACAGATTACTGCATTGGTTTCAGTACATGTATAACGCGCACAATAGCACTAACGAACGATCTACGCACATGTGCCGGTTCGCACGAACGTTTACTTGTTCTCGAAGTATTTGGGCGATATGCAGGCTTCTCTGCCATGTTACCTACTCTTGCAGGAGCAGCCAATCGATGCGTGATCCCCGAATATGAATTTGATATTGAACATCTAGCTGAGCTACTTTGCGAAGACCGCCGTAAGAATCCTAGCCACTATGCTACAGTACTTGTCTCCGAAGGAGCAATCTATAAAGGAGGAGACATGATGTTTCAAGATAGCGAAGCTGACATGTTCGGCCACAAGAAACTAGGCGGCATTGGAGATCATATCTCAAATGAGTTGAAACGCTTATCGCCACAATTTAACAGCGGCAAACCTATAAATATTATTAATCAAAAACTCGGATATATGGTCCGTTGCGGTGATCCCGACGCACTAGACTCAATCGTGCCTATGGCATACGGAAATCTTGCCTTAGATTTAATTCAAAAGGGTATGCACGGACGTTTAGTCACGCTACGCAACGGTCGCTATGATAATGCACCAATTGAAATTGTTACCAGTAGTAAAAAGCTCGTAGACGTAAAACGTTTCTACAACACAGATCGATTGCGCCCACAATACAACAGCTTTGAATTTATGCCTCAAATGATTTTGTAATAATAAGAAGGCGGCTCACAATGAGTCGCCTTTTATATTTCTCTATTACATATAAAACAAAAATCCCTCCAGTAAATACTGAAGGGATTAAGTGTAGCGAGAGGCGGGAATGATCCGCCGACCTCATGATTATGAATCATGCGCTCTAACCAACTGAGCTACCTCGCCATTTAGAACTCATAGAGTTCTAAGTAAATTCGGCGTCGACCTACTCTCCCACCTTGCGGCAGTACCATCGGCGCTATGGAGCTTAACTTCTCTGTTCGGAATGGGAAGAGGTGGATCCTCCATGCTATAGACACCTTTTAATATCTTTAGTTCATGTTTTGATATGCTCGGAATGTTAACAAA
>JBOGCH010000019.1:0-17891 GCA_051656645.1 Marinifilaceae bacterium | reverse complement strand
ATAAGTAAATGATTATTTAACTAATCCTTTATCTTTTCCGTCAGTTAGCCAATCCATTGAGAAACGAACAAAGATGATATCCATTTCATGACTTCCATCCTCATAGTAACAGCCAATTGTTCCGTCCTCAAGTACACATAGTGTTGAATATGCCGATAGAGAAGGACAAATTGTTTTGCGAATAGGGAAAGTTTTACCTTCGTCATAGCTCAGTAATACCGATACATTCGATCGGTTCTTAGCGTAACACAATGAGTGAATCATTCTGTTTTTATCTGCACCATGATTTGTAGAACTGTAAACCATAACCTCTCCATTACAGAAAGGATCTGTTAAATCCTCATGTCTAACAGGTTGTTCCCACACAATCTCGTCGTTTACAATTTTACCATACACAACATCGCGTTTGTGGTGACGGCGAACACTCATAATAAGCTGTCCATCGTTTATTTGGGTAATCTTAGACTCATCGCCCGCGCGAGTAGCAGGAGCTTTGATATCCATAATTTTCCAAGTTTTTCCTTCATCTGCCGATCCTATTGTATATACCGATAGTCCTTGACGCCCACGTACGCGTGTAGGGATTGCAAATAGAATATGTCCATCCTCGGTGCATAAACCACGACCTGATGTGATAAAAAATGCATCCCAATCCTTAGTGTCCGGATTAGATGATGTTGGACCATAGAAAAAGTGAGTTAATTCAACGGGCTTTGACCATGTAATCCCATTGTCATCACTTGTACACATAAATTGGCGTTGTGGGTTGTCATGCGATGAATCCCATAAACCTTTGTATCCCACAAATAAAACCACAAGTTTACCGCTTTTTGTTTTAACGATAGCAGCATCGCCAAAACCGTTCTTGTCATCACCTTCGCCGGCAATCATTAATGGCTCACTCCACGTTTGGCCGTTATCAGTACTACGACGTACGTACAAGTCAATAGCCTGCGGAAGGTCGCCGTTGTGGTATGGGCGGCGGTCTGTAACTGATACAAGCGATCCGTCATTGGCTGTTTCAATGGCCGGAATACGGTAAAACTTAGAACCGTGGTCGCCCGGTGAGAAAAGTACACTCTTAGTTAAAAATACAGTGATAGGATACTCGCCCTTCAAGTTAGGAGTATACTGTTTCTTTTTGTTCCAAACTTGGCTCAATGTAACGTCTGGAGTTGCACCTTCAACAGCTTCAGGAGCTACATCGGCAACTATCCAATAGTAGTTTCCACCCACGCTTAACGTTTGTGGTTTTTTATATGCAAATGTTACATTATTACCCTCTGTTTGTACTTGTACATTTTGTAACTCGGCCTCGTTAATGTTAAACTTCTGCATTGTAGTGCGGTACAAACGGAAGTTTTTTAGGTATTTACCATCTTCATTTAATGTAAAACGGAATTTATCCACCTGTTCTTTACCAACAAAACCATCAACATGGGCACTAAATCCAAGTATTGGTAAATTCTGTTCGCCAGGAGCACTTACATGGTGCTTGCGTACTGGCGAGTTGAATGTTAATGCCACAGGCGCTGTCATTTGTCCAGTTGGTACTTCCACAAAATTCCATGCGCTAGCGCTGTTAGCTCCGGCTTCCCAATGCGTCATTAAGTTACCACTTTGCTGTGCATGTAACGGACCCTCAGTAACAGAGCTGATAATATATTGGTTAGGTACACCTGCCGATTTAATTGTGTATGGCATTGGTTTAGTAGAGAAGCCTTCATGTACATTGGCCTTCATGTATAAACCTGTTCCATATTGTTTAATGGCATAAGTTGAATCCGATAGCTGTTCAAATGCCCAAACAGACGATGCGTCTATAGCCGCAGGCTTGTAAGCCATTGCTCCATCCACCATGGACATCATCTTTCCACTGCAATATTTATTACTTGCTTGCGATATTACTTGGTACCACACAGCCTTCTTCTTTGTACTTGCCACTACTCCGTTATCGGCCTTTACTTGACCTACGGAAATTGTAAATAAAATAAATAAATAAATCCAGTTCTTTAAATTTGACATATCATCAATGTATTAATATTAATAACGTTGTCAAATATAATAATTTTATAATAATATTTTTACAGTCTGTAATAAACATAGTATAAATAAGTTAACTGATTGCTTGTTTCAACGTGTGGTAGGCAATTTGTGCAGCAATTAATATGCAAGGACAGTAAATAAATTGTTCGTATTGTGGAGGATGAAACTTCTATAAAACATTTATCCCCCAATACATAGTTTAAAATGTATTGGGGGATAAACGGTTGTAAAACTAAATTACAACAATATTGCCTTCCTCTGTCAGTTTCTCACAGTAGTGACATTTTAATGCAATAGGCTTAGTATTTACTACTTTAAAGCGTGTTTTAACGTACTCCTGATTGGTAATACATTTAGGGTTTACGCATTTTACAATACCCTCAATGGTTTCCGGCACATGTACCATTTTCTTTTCAACAACATCATAATCCTTTATAATGTTTATTTTGGCATCTGGTGCAACAAGCGCTAATTTGTTAATCTCATTATCCTCTAGGAAACGATCCCATATTTTGATAATGGCTTTGCGTCCTTGTTGTTTACTCTCAAAATTGGTACCAAACGCAATGGTGGATTGTGTGGTGTCCAGTCCTAAAACGTTAATAACGTCAAATAGGCGGCTTGCCGGTATATGATCAATGACAGTACCATTAACTATGGCACTTACCTGTAATTCTTTTTTTGCTGACATAAGTAGTGTAATTAAGTATTATTTAATTCCTAAAGCGCGGCAAATAATGGCCTGACGTGCAAATACGCCATTACGTGCTTGTTCAAAATAATATGCTTTTGGATTATCGTCCACATCCACTGCTATTTCATTTACGCGTGGTAGCGGGTGCAAAATTCGCATGTTCAATTTACTATCCTTAAGCATGTCGTTTTTAAGAATATAAACATTCTTCACTTTCTCATACTCCAACGGATCGGCAAAACGTTCCTTTTGTACACGGGTCATGTAAAGAATATCCGCATCGTTAATTACGTGGTCCATATCCCTATGCTCGTAGTAATTAATGCCAAGATCACGCAAAAACATTTTGTAAGTTTCAGGCATCTGTAAGTTTTCTGGCGATACAAAGTGGAACGTAGGATTAAAATGGCTCATGGCTTGTAGTAAAGAGTGAACTGTACGTCCGTACTTCAAGTCGCCCACCATACAAATGGTTAAATTCTCAAGTGTTCCCTGAGTTTTGTAAATGGAATATAGGTCCAACATAGTTTGCGATGGGTGTTGGTTGGCTCCGTCTCCGGCATTTAATACGGGTGCGTTTTGTGCCACCTCGCTAGCGTAGCGGGCCGATCCTTCGATGGGATGACGCATAACAATCAAATCGCAGTAGTTATCCACCATTTTAATAGTGTCTTTTAATGTCTCTCCCTTTGTTACGCTCGATGAAGAGGCATCCGTGAAACCAATAATACGGCCACCAAGTCGGTTTATTGCTGTTTCAAAACTTAAACGGGTACGGGTAGATGGTTCAAAGAAAAGGGAAGCTACCACTTTTCCGTCCAAAAGTCGTTGATTAGGATTCTTCTCAAACTCCGCTGCCAACTGTAGTACCTCAATAATCTCTTCTTTTGAGTAATCCTCGATTGATACTAAACTACGTTTGATCATACTCTATTTTTATTTTAATGTTGTATATATATATAAAAAAACCAACACGCTTTCAACGTATTGGTTTTAAATTTTTATCAATCAAACGAAAATAACGCCCGTTGCATGCATCGGGTAATTTTCGGTGTTCGTATTTCTATGTCTTAATTGTATTGTCATACCGAAAATCAAAAGTATGTATTATTTACCAATTGAACAAGTAGAAACCACATAATTCACAATGTCTGCGGCAACTTCTTTCTTATCCTTTAGGTCATACTTCACTTTGTTGCCGTCGGCATCAATAATAGTAATTTTATTTGTTTTGGTGGCAAAGCCGGCACCCTCGTCTCTCAATGAGTTGAGTACTATGAAGTCCAAATTCTTCTTCAGTAGTTTAGCTTCCGCATTACTCTCTTCATTATTCGTTTCCAAAGCAAAACCAATTAGCAATTGTCCGGGTTGTTTACATTGTCCAAGAGCGGCGGCAATGTCCTGTGTTGGTTTAAGCGTTAATTGCCAATCATCCTTGCCGCGTTTCACTTTTTCATTGGCAGTGGTTGTTGGTGTAAAATCGGCAACAGCTGCACAGCTCACCACAACATCCGCACTGTCTGCGTTTTCCATTACCTTATTATACATTTGCTCAGCACTGACCACGTCAATTCTATTTATTAGTGGATTGGTGGTCTTTAAACACACCGGTCCCGCAACAAGCGTAACCAATGCTCCGCGGTTTGCAAACTCCTCGGCAAGAGCAAAACCCATTGTCCCGCTGGAGTTATTACCAATAAAGCGTACCGGATCAATTTGCTCGTGTGTAGGTCCGGCAGTAATAAGTACCTTTCTTCCTTTTAGTGCTGCATCCTCGCTAAAAAAACGGCGTAAATGTTCCACAATCTCCTCAGGTTCGGCCATGCGTCCTTTACCAATCAGGCCGCTTGCCAACTCACCGCTTGCAGGTTCAATAAACAAATTGCCGTATCCGCGCAAGGTGTCCATGTTACGTTGTGTGGAAGGATGACGATACATATCAAGGTCCATAGCCGGCGCTATCATTACCGGGCATTTTGCCGACAGATAGGTGGTAATAAGTAAATTATCCGCTACTCCATTGGCCATTTTTCCCATAGTATTTGCAGTGGCAGGGGCTATGAGCAGTAAGTCGGCCCACAATCCTAAATCTACGTGTGAGTTCCAATCACCATTCTCCGGATTATAGAACTCTACCAGGATAGGATTTTTACATAGTGTTGCCATTGTTAAAGGCGTAATAAACTCCTTTGCTAATTTGGTCATTATAACCTTAACATTCGCGCCCTCCTTAACAAGTAGGCGTGTTAGGGGAGCAGCTTTATATGCGGCTATACTCCCTGTGATACCCAATATTATATTTTTACCTTTTAAACTCATAACTGCGTTTATTTATCTACTCACAAATATAAACAATTATACGTATGCGATGTTTACTAACATCAACATTTATTACCAACAACAAAAAGAGCGTCTCCATAAATATGGAAACGCTCTTTTTGTATCATCGTCATCTATCTACGCGGAAATTAATCCTCTTTCTTCTCTTCCGAAGTGTGTCTGTAGTAGATCTCGTCGTTCAAAAACTCCTCAGTTGCAATTAGCACCGGCTTCGGAACTCTCTCATAGAATTTAGAGATTTCTATCTGCTCACGGTTTTCGAAAATCTCCTCAAGGTTGTCCGTATAAGAAGCAAATTCTTGTAGTTTTCTACTCAACTCCTCTTTCATCTCAACAGCGATCTGATTGGATCTTTTTGCAATTACCGTTACCGCCTCGTAAATGTTCATGTTCGCTTTGTTTGCCAGCGTTGCTGTGTTACGAGTAATGGTGTTGTTAGGTGCTTTTACTTTTTTAAAATCTACCATGGCTGATTTCTATGTTATAAAAATTTAATCTTCGTAATCGTAATTCTTCAAGTAATTGTTAATCTCGTCGTATCGTTTCTTCAATTCGGCCAAGTACTTGCTCTCCGGATATTCACTAACAAAGTAGTAATACTCCTCCTGTGCCTCTTGGAAACGCTCAAGTTGTTTCTCCTCAACGCTGTTAGCAGCCATTTGGAACTTAGAGTTAAACAGCATGTAAAGAATTTCTTCACGGTGTTTTGATCCCGGATAATCCTTTAAACTATTCTGTAAACTTACGACAGCAGCTTTATATTGTTCCCTTAAATAGTAATTTTTTGCATTTAAATAGGATTTATATGCTAACTTATCACTTAGCTCATCCATATAACGGTTAATGTCGTCTTTACGTGATGAGTTGGGATAGCGATGTAGGAAAAAGCTAAATTCTCTAATCGCATTCTCGGATGCTTGCTGGTCAAGTAGCGGACGCGGTGATGCTTTATAGTTACAAAAACCTATCATATACTGACACTCCTCGGCAAGAGGCGAATCCGGATAAATTGCCACAAACTGTTTAAACAGCTCCGCAGCATAGGTATAGTCCTTTTCGTTGTAGCTACAAAACGCGCGATAATAAGCAATATTCTGAGCTTTGCTTGTACCGGCAAATACATTACGTATGCCCTCAAATAAATTCAATGATCGACGGTAATCGCCAGCATTGTAGTATTCAACAGCTTTCTTATACATTAATTGATAGTCGTTACTCTTTAGTAGCTTGCTATATTCGCTACATGAACTCACTATCAATGAGATCAACACAATTTGTAAAAATTTCCTCATAACGTTAAGTGGATTTTTTGCATTATGCAAAGATAGCGGTAAAATAACAATATCCAACTTTTTGTGTCACAATTCTGTGGTACGGAGGTAATTATCATTGCCATGGATTGCTTTTAGCAACATTACATGCTTCTCTACATCCTCTTGGGGTTTCATTCAGGTTTCATTCAGCTTTCATTCAGGTTTCATTCAGGTTTGCCCCCCCATACCTGAATGAAACCCGAATGAAACTACAATGAAACCCGAATGAGATGTTAAGCGCACATAAGGAGGGGGACGTGTGAAGTGGCTGATACTGATAACAGTTGTTATTCTATTTTAATTAAAAACCGAGTGCTAACTAAGTATAAAATAGTATTTTTAGTGCTTAGAACGGTATTTTATGGCGCAACTTTTTCGCATATCTATTAATTAGTTACCTTTGCATATATATAAATTAAAATTGTAATGGACTGTGGAAATCACTCCGCGTGCTCATCATGTGGTGGAGACGGGAGATGAATCCGAGTTATATAAATTTCAAAAGAATATTATCGTGGACATTTTTGAAAGAGTATTAAGCGCTAAGGGAAACATCGGTCAGTATGCCGACAAAGCACACGGGTACTTTGCATTCCCTAAATTAGAAGGTGAAATTGCACCTCGTATGACATTCCGTGGTAAGGAAGTTTTAAACTGGAGTTTAAATAACTATATCGGATTGGCTAACGATCCGGAAATACGTAAAGCTGACGCTGAAGCTGCTGCTACTTACGGTATGGCTTACCCTATGGGTGCGCGTATGATGAGTGGACAAACTACACGCCATGAGTTACTTGAAAGCCAGTTGGCCGAGTTTGTTGGTAAAGAGGATGCATTCCTTTTAAACTTTGGTTACCAAGGTATGGTGTCAATTATTGACTCTATGACTAGCCGTTATGACTGTATTGTGTATGATGCTGAGGCGCATGCATGTATTATGGACGGACTTCGCCTATCTAACGCTAAACGTTACGTATATGCTCACAACGACATGGCTAGCTGCCGTAAACAATTGGAGCGCGCTACTAAGTGGGTGGAAGGTACCGGAGGTGGTATCCTTGTAATTACTGAGGGTGTATTTGGTATGGCCGGAGACCTTGGTAAATTGGACGATATTGTTGCTATGAAAAAAGACTTCAAATTCCGCTTATTGGTTGACGATGCTCACGGATTTGGAACAATGGGAGCAACTGGTGCAGGTGCCGGAGAACACTTTGGTGTACAAGACGGTATTGACATGTACTTTGCTACTTTTGCAAAATCGATGGCCGGATTTGGTGGTTTCATTGCTACAACAAAAGAAATTTGTATGTACCTACGTTACACTATGCGTTCGCAAACTTTTGCTAAATCGCTATGTATGCCAATGACCGAAGGTGCTATTAAACGTTTAGAGTTTTTACGTACAAAACCTGAATTGCGCGAAAAACTTTGGACAATTACAAACTCTCTTCAAGCCGGATTGAAAGATGCTGGTTTGGATATTGGTGTAACTGAATCGCCGGTAACACCTGTATATCTATCGGGAAGTGTTGCTGAAGGTACACAAGTGGCTTATGATTTACGTGAAAACTACGGACTATTCTGTTCAATTGTAGTTTATCCGGTAATCCCTAAAGGACAACTTTTACTACGTCTTATCCCAACAGCTATGCACACGCAAGAGGATGTTGAGTATACTGTGAAAGTGTTTAAAGAAGTTTCTGAGAAATTAAAATCGGGAGCTTACAACTCAGAAGAGGTTGTTGACGCAAACAAATAATATATATTGCTAATGCGATATAAAGAAAACCCTGCCATTTAATTTTGGCAGGGTTTTTATGTTATCGGACATAACGGATAAAGTGACCGTTTTGCATGGATTGAAAGCTATTATTGTCATTATACATAATGTCGATGGATTCGTTATAGAAATCCAGCAATACATAACTTTTACCGCTATTATTCCAGTAGGCTGCCCCGTATCCATTAGTGCCATTATATCCTAATGTACCATTTTCATTTGCAATACGTATACCATGGCCACCCTGTCCATAGGTAAAAAACAGGAAAGTTCCATTGTAATACGTGTCCCATTGGTCCCATCTATAAAACATAGTGCCCATTACTGCTTGTCCCGCATTAAGAATATCGTCATAGCCATCGGAGCTTGTATTATCGTGCAGAACAAATCCGGAGATTGTCGAAATACGAGGAAGATATTTCAAATTGTTCCATGCCGTATTGTCCGGAAGAAAATAGCCATAAGGCATAATCCCTGATTCGTACCAGTTGTTACCTTCATATGTAATTTTATCCCAATGAGGATGAGTATCGCCGTGTGATGTACTTAATTTATGATTCCCTGAGGGATATAGATTAAATCCGGGATTTGAGGGGTGTACTCCAATGTTACTGGCATATTTAAATTGCCAGCCGGTTTCAAGGGCATTTTTTGTTGTTAATATATTATTATATTGATTTAAGCCAACGGCATATTTTTGAGTCCATATTGCGCTACTATGGTCAATTCTTTGGTCTGCATTGCCTTGTTGTACATATATTTTGTGTGTACAGTTTCCATCCATATATGATATAGTTATTTCCCCAAACCGATTCTCCATTTGTGGACCGGTTGTTGTGGGACGGATGTCGAAGGTAATACCTTGTGTCCCACTGGAAATACCTGATGTGGTTGTTTTATTATTTGAAAAAACTAACCAATTATCACCCTCAGTAATTGTAGCTTCCCAATTACCTTTCCATTTCATATCTGTTAATGTGTTTATAGTATTTCCTTTGTCAAAGTACTTTAAGTCAACAGTCTGTGTCTTTGTAGTATTATTACTCCACATTATGCCAATAGGATAACATATGCGGCGTTCTTGATATATTGGAATATCTTTTGAGTAGTTTACTCCTTGATATGTAGCAGTTACTTTTATAGTAAAATTACGTCCTTTTGTTACATCACCATTGCGGCTAAGTGTCCGTACAGGAATGTTTACATTGGGGCTATCGGTTGTTATATTGTGTTTCAATAGTTCAATATACTCGCCACTATTTCCAGACTGAAAATGCCAGTAAATGGGCTCCGTTGTTACCATATTACCATCTCCAAGGCACAAAGCTATATTTGCTTGCTCATTCTTTTCATAGCTTACCCATGAGTTATATATATTAATATCTAACTCATCTTCCCATTGTGGCTCAGTCTTCCAACTTGGAGTACTGGCGTCTCCTTTAAGAGTAAGTGTAGTACGATAATCATAGTTTCGTTCAATATCGAACGAGTTATTAACATTGTTAATATCTTTGCCTATATAGTATCTGTATATAATGTCTTTGCCGTTGTATTTTGCATAGATTTCCAAATAGCTGCATGTTTTGTTCTCGGCCATGTTATTAACCGTGTAACCATTGGGAACTTTAAGACCATTGTGAGTGTCGAAATAACCGTTTTCTTGTCTGTTTTCATATTGAAGTAATTGCGCAATAGGGTTTGCATAATCGCGCGATAGATCAATTGGCATGGAACTCCAATAATCACCTTCGGCTATCGATTGAGCAGATTGCGTAATTTTATTATTTGGACCTAAGTGGCATGATGCCGGCACATTGCGTAATATCGCTTTGTATGGTTGGATATTAATGCCCGCATTTAACTCTTTAATGTCAATGTAAACAGAGACTTTGGCAAATAGCCTAATAAGCGAAACGGAAAGTTGGTCGTTATTGGTAATATCAAGATTATCGCTGCCGTTTTTTGTGGCATTTCCCAGTAATATGGAGTATGGAGAACCGTTTACTGCAGGAAACGAATATGCCATTAAATCATTGTAGGTTGAAATGTTGTTGAGCAACGACCTACCGGCATTAGCAATAAAGGCAATACGTTTAGTTGAACTTTTAACAGTAAGTGTTAAATTACCGTTGGTGTATGTATCTACGTAGTTACTTTGGGGCATAAGTTCCCCTTGGGCATTGAATGCAAGGATATTTAAATCGGTAATATCCTCTTGTTGTGAAGTGCGGGATACAGTCTGGTTTCCCGAGATGTTTATATTAATGTTTACCTGAGCAAAATTATCGCCATCTTCAAAGCTTAATGTTTTATCTACGCATCCTGAAAGGCAGAATACGCATAAAAGCATGTAAAGCAGATGTTTGATAATAACACAATTTTTCATAGTGTCTAAAATGCGAAGGTTTTAAATAGGAACCGCTCCCAATTTTAGTGGAAGGGAGCGGTTTATTTTGTTTTGAGAAACTATTAGTTATACTCAGGTTTTAGAGTTACTGTGCTCCAGTCTTGAACTGTAACTTTTACTGTAACTGTAATAGATGTTTCGTTAGGATCAACTGTACCGCGATCAAGTGCAAGTTCAACGTTGTATAGATTTGCAACGCTCCAATCAGTTTTGCTAGGGAAACTTGCTCTAGTGTAACGAGTTACTTCTTTTCCATTTAAATTGTAAAGGTATTTTACAACAAGTTCAGGCGCTGACGTAGGGAAGAATGAGTATCCAAATACTTTATTCGTTTCAACATATCCTGTTTCGTTTGCTGTCATGTTAAATCCTTGAGCATTGTAGCTATACATGTTGTTGTAATAATCTGCAGCAAATTCAGTATTATTTTTAAAATCAGAAGTTTTCTTATCTAAAGTTGAAGTAGTAAAGAATTTATCAACATACACACCTATAATTTTAGCCTCTGCAACTTCAGAGTTACGCTTAACTTTAACCTGTAAACGAGAGATTAAAGGAGTTAACGTTACATTTGCAATGTGTGTATTACTACTTTTTGTAATTGTGTTTAGGCCAAACATTGTAGCTTCAGCAACTGCAGCTTGGGTACTGATTTCATGAGCAATAGCCTTAAGTTCAGTTGCAGTTGTTACACTATCTAATGATGTTTTTGTGTTTGCAACAACATATGTTGTTGTAACTGAGCTTGGTAGACGTTTGAACTTAACACCTTCTTCTCTTGTTATTGAATCAATATGAAAATCAACACCTGATTTGTACACATTTAAAATCTCTCCACTTTGGTTAGCGAAAAGAACAGTAATATCGCTAATTGCCACTAGTTGAGTTCCTGTAAGTTCTGCACTAGGTGCTTGTACTGCTGTATTGCCTTCAGGACCTGCAATAGGACCATTGCTGCTAGTAACCATAGCGCGTGTTTCGCTTGATAAACTTAATGTTACGCTCTTATCAAAAGTAATAATTTCTTCACCAATAGTAGAATCGTTACTGCGCGAGCATCCTATAGCCAATACGGCTACTAACATAGAGTAGAATAGTTTTTTCATTTTAGGGATTAATTTGTAATGTATTTTGTATTAGGACTTACGTAATGAAATACACCATAGTTGTGAAGCGTATTTTAAAAGAAAATCCTCTTCTCTTATCGACATTACAAAGATAGATAAGAGTAGAGGATTATATTTTATACAATTCTGCAGTAAAATTGTATATGTTAAATTTTAGAGGCCTGTTTGTTTATTTTTGATTAAATATTTATGACGTATAGGCGCATATATATTTAATTATCAATCTTTAGTCCATTTATTAAGGATGCGCGTATAGCTTTAGGCGTATCCCCAAGGTGTTGTTTACAAAACTTAGTTAAGTGTGCTTGGGATGAGAAATTATACTTGTATGCAATCTCATTAATAGGCATATTAGCGTCATTAAGCAGAAAGCGTATATGTTGCGCTATCCTATAACTACGCCAATGCGATGGAGTGTCGTGAAAGTTCTCCACAAATTTATCGTGAAACTCTCGCTCGGAGAATCCACACATATTAGCCCAATCGGATACAGACTTAATACTAAGATACGTACTATATATTTGCTCCTTAAAATCCATAGATTGCCCTATAATAGGGTGTAAAAAGAGTGCTAACTGTTCTTTCGTGTAGAAACCGCGTAACAACATGAAAAGTTCGCGTTGTTTAAGCTCGTGTAAATGCTTACAGCCTAATCCGGCACTCAAATAGGTTTCAAGTAATAATAAAAATTTACTTATAGTGTCTTTTATGGGGAGGGAGTCTCCCTGCCATGTATATTTCTTCTTTAGTTCAGTAAGCGCTTCAAGTGGTACTCTATCGCAGAAATGATCCACCTTTCCAAAACGGTGTATTAAAAGGCGTGAAGTGCTTGTTGCAATACCCTTAATGCTACTCATTTTAGGTATTAGCACCATTTCTCCTTGATTGTACTCTCGGTGAGGAATATCTAAGAATGTAATCTTAACGTTTCCTTCAAGAATAAATAATAAATAGTGATACTGATTGTCGAGAGATTCAAATTCTTCATCAGTTTCAGCACAATACGTGATCCAAGAAGCAGTTTCCATGGTGACATAATTCAGACATGATTTGTGCTCTTCGATATACAAAATACTCATACAAATACAAAAATTAATTCCTAAACTAAAGGTACTAATTTTCTATGAATAATCAAATATTTTATAATTTAATTGTGCATGTAGTTATAAACAAGAAAACCACCCAAGTGGGTGGTTTTCTTTTAATTAAGATATTGTGAACTTACAGTTTCTTTTTAACTTCTACCTCTTGGTATGACTCCACCATATCCCCAACTCTAATATCATTATAGTTGTCAATATTTAAACCACACTCGTATCCTTTAGATACCTCTTTGATATCGTCTTTGAAACGTTTAAGTGATCCAAGGTTACCAGTGTAAACTACGATACCATCGCGGATGATACGTACTTTACTATTACGTGTGATTTTACCGTCACGGACAATACATCCTGCGATAGTTCCCACTTTCGTAATTTTGAATGTTTCCAATACTTCCACTGTCGATGTGATTTCCTCTTTAATCTCAGGTGATAACATACCCTCCATTGCCGATTTAAGCTCCTCAATAGCAGTATAGATAATAGAGTACAAACGGATGTCAATTTCTTCACGCTCAGCAACTTTACGTGCACCAATTGATGGACGCACTTGGAAACCGATAATGATAGCATTAGATGCTGCAGCAAGCATAACGTCTCCTTCAGAGATTTGTCCCACTGCTTTGTGAATAACATTAACTTGAATTTCGTCTGTAGACAATTTAATTAATGAGTCAGAAAGAGCCTCAACCGATCCGTCAAAGTCACCCTTAACAATAACGTTAAGCTCTTGGAAGTTTCCAATGGCAATACGACGTCCAATCTCATCAAGAGTGATGTGTTTTTGAGTACGTAAACCTTGTTCACGTTGTAATTGCTCACGCTTGTTTGCAATTTGACGTGCTTCCTTCTCGCTCTCCATTACATTAAACTTATCACCAGCCTGTGGTGCACCGTTTAATCCTAGAATCAGTGCCGGACATGATGGTCCTGCCTTCTCCATGCGTTGTCCACGCTCATTAAACATAGCTTTTACGTGTCCAAAGTATTGTCCCGCAAGTATAACATCGCCAACGCTTAATGTACCTGTTTGTACAAGCATAGTGGCAACATAACCGCGTCCTTTATCAAGTGATGACTCAATGATTGAACCAATTGCTTTACGCTCAGGGTTTGCTTTAAGCTCAAGTAATTCTGCTTCAAGAAGTACTTTCTCAAGTAACTCTTCAACATTTACCCCGCTTTTAGCAGCAATTTCCTGACATTGGTATTTACCACCCCAGTCCTCAACAAGGTAATTCATTGCCGCAAGTTCCTCACGTATCTTGTCAGGATTAGCTCCCGGCTTGTCTATTTTGTTAATAGCAAATACAATAGGTACACCTGCTGCACTTGCGTGGTTAATAGCCTCAACAGTTTGTGGCATCACGTTATCATCGGCAGCAATAATAATAATTGCAATATCCGTTACCTGAGCACCACGTGCACGCATCGCAGTAAAGGCTTCGTGACCCGGAGTATCTAGGAATGTTACCGCACGTCCGTCGCTCAACTTCACGTTGTATGCTCCAATGTGCTGTGTAATACCTCCTGCCTCACCGGCAATAACGTTCGTTTTACGGATGTAGTCAAGTAACGATGTCTTACCGTGGTCAACGTGTCCCATTACAGTTACAATTGGTGGACGTTGTATTAAGCTTTCCTCAGTGTCAACTTCATCCTCAATAGCTTCCTGAATCTCTACGCTAACAAACTCAGCAGTATATCCAAACTCGTCCGCTACAATATTAATAGTCTCAGCATCCAAACGTTGGTTGATGGATACAAATAAACCTAATGACATACATGCAGAGATGATATCCGTTACCGAAATATCCATCATTGCTGCCAACTCGGCAACAGATACAAACTCAGTAAGCTTAAGGATAGTTTTTTCTCTTTCCTCTTGCTCCATCTCAGCTTGTAATTTTTGCTGTACGGCGTCACGCTTGTCGCGACGGTGTTTTGAAGCTTGCGATTTACCTTTACCACCTAAACGTGCAAAAGTATCTTTGATTTGCTTTTCAATATCTACTTCGCTAATCTCAGCTTTCTCATTTTTCTTTTTCTTAAGCTTCTTCAACTTGCGTTTGCTGTCGTCCATCGGAGCATTTTTGCTAGGAGCAGCAGCTGCTGCAGGAGACGGATTGTCAATTTGTACCTTCTCCTCGCGAGTAGAAATACGCTTTCTTTTCTTTTTATCGTAGTCTGAATTACTATCAGCGTTAGGATCTCTTTTTTCAAGAGTTTTAGGAGCATCCGATGTCTGTCCGTCACGTGGCTTGAAAGGTTTTTTGAAATCCTTTTTCTCTTTATCGTTCTTCTCAGCAATTTTTTTCTTGATAGGACGCGTACGCTGATTAATTGCATCTAGGTCAATAGTACCTACCACTTTCACTTCCTTAATAGCAGGCTGTGAAACTTTAAACGGCTGATCGTCTTGCTCTATTGCCACCGGTTCTGCTACCGTGTTTTCCTCTTGTACAGTTGTTTTCTTTATCTCTTTTCTCACTTCCACGTTTTCGTTCTCCATTTCTGACTTCTTCTCTTCCTCATTCACTGTTTCTACAACAGGGGCTTGAGGTTCAACCGGTTTTATTTCCTGAGCCGGCTCCATCTTATCGGCGGGAGCTGCTTGAGGCTCATCGTTCTTGGATTTAGCATTGAGATCAATGTTCCCGACAATTTTAATCCTGTTTTCAACTTTTGCTTCACTCTTCGCAGAGATGAAGTTATCCGTTTCAGCAGGTTGTTCTTCAACTACGCCGTCAATAGTTACGGTTGCTTTTTTCTGACGCGCTTGTTTAAGATCTAATTTGTCAGAAGCTTTCTTAGCTTCACTGTCAGATGAGAATTCTTTTGCTACTAATGCATAATCCTCGTCTGTAAGTCGAGCGTTGGGATTTGAATCCACCTCTACCCCTTTCCCTTTCAGGAATTCGGATATTGTAGAAATCCCAATGTTAAATTCTCGTGCTACTTTACTTAATTTTACTGCCATATTGTGTTTTAAATATTTCCTGGTTAAGTAAGCTGTAGTTTGATCCAATATTATTCAAACTCTGCTTTCAAAATGTTAACAACATCACGAATGGTTTCCACTTCAAGGTCTGTGCGGTTTTCAAGCTCCTCCTCCGATAGTTCCAAAACGCTTTTTGCTGTGTCACAACCAATTCTTTTAAATTCGTCAATGATCCAAGGTTCAATTTCATCCTTGAACTCATCCAAATTAACGTCCTCCTCGTCAGTTTGCACACCTTCAACTTCACGATACACATCGATATCATATCCAGTAAGCGAACTTGCAAGTTTTATGTTCAAACCACCCTTACCAATAGCCAGTGACACCTCTTCAGGGTTAAGATATACATTTGCTTTTTTGCGGTCCTCGTCAATCTCAATATTCTTGATTTTGGCTGGGTTCAATGCGCGAGTAATGTATAACTGCTGATTGTTAGTGTAGTTAATAACATCAATATTCTCATTGCGTAATTCACGAACAATACCGTGAATACGGCTACCTTTCATACCAACGCATGCTCCAACAGGATCAATACGATCATCGTAACTTTCCACAGCTACTTTAGCACGCTCTCCCGGAATACGTACAATTTTCTTAATAGTAATTAAACCATCAAATATTTCCGGAACCTCAACCTCAAATAATCTTTCAAGGAACACAGGTTGCGTACGAGATAGGATAACATGTGGCGATGCATTTTTCATTTCTACGCGGATAACCACCGCTTTAATAGCATCTCCTTTTTTGTAAAAATCGGTAGGGATTTGTTCCGTTTTAGGTAAGATAAGCTCATTTCCTTCTTCATCAAGAATAAGCATCTCTTTTTTCCAAATTTGGTATACCTCACCAATAATAATTTGTCCTACACGCTCTTTATATTTTGAGTAGATATTGTCTTTTTCTAACTCTAAAATACGTGCTGACAAGTTTTGGCGTAATGCCAATACTGAACGGCGACCAAAATCGTGGAACTTAACCTCGTCCGTAATCTCTTCTCCCTCTTCGCAAGCCGGATCAAGTAATTTAGCATCACTGAAACGAATCTCGGTGTTTGGATTAAAATGCATAGCATCGTCCGCAACAATTGTACGGTTACGCCAAATCTCCAAGTCTCCTTTGTCGATGTTAATGATGACATCAAAATTATCATCCGTACCGTATCGCTTAATAAGCATATTACGGAATACGTCTTCCAACACTTTCATTAACGTAGTTCTGTCAATGCTCTTAAACTCCTTAAATTCGGCAAACGAGTCTATAAGATTAATACTTTCCATATTACATTATATCGTTATTTGTTTATATATTCAATCCTTTCAACGAGAGTTAAAAAACAATCTCGTCTTTAATTTCTTTAATGTTTTCCATTGGGAATGTCTCGGTAAAGGACATTATCTCTTTGCGCTTTTTACCTTCGGGTAAAACTTTTTTCTCAAACACAACTGTTACGCTTTCGCCGTCATAGGCTGTTAGTGTGCCGGAAAGTTTAGTGCTGTCCTTAAATTTAATTTCAACCGGCTTGTTTATGTTTTTAACAAATTGTCCCGGTACCTTAAATGGGTAACCAATACCTGCGCTAGCTACGGTTAGTGAAAAATCCTCAATATCGCGGTCAAAATGACTCTCAATTTCTCTGCTTAGTTCAATGCAAGTGGAAATGTTTACTCCGTCCATTGCGTCTACAATTAATTCAATGTCATTGAGCTTAGAAACTTTTAAATCAACCATAAACAAGTTGTGTGCCTCGACTATTGGTTGCGCCACTGTCAAAAAATCCTCCTTAGTCATTCTTAAAACTTTAAAGTTGCAAAATAAGTAAGAGGGGACTTCTGTCCCCTCTTACAATTTGTCGACTCATTTACGTAAATCAACAATGCAAAGATACATAAAAAATGCGTTTTTCCAAAGCCCAAGCATTAAAAATCAATCACTTTCTTATTTATTAGCACTAAATTATTCAAGTTGTATTGGTTGCTATGAGTAGGGCGGAACTTATTTGCTTATATGTCATGATTACTATGTAATATTTCTTAAACCTCACAATGGAGATTAGGTAACACTATCTCCGTATTTCATTCAG
>JBOGCH010000018.1:0-31009 GCA_051656645.1 Marinifilaceae bacterium | reverse complement strand
AAAATAAAATACTATATAATATGATTTTGATTTGATTATTAATTCATATTTATTTAAATTAAACTTTATACAAGTATTTAATTGTAATTAAGTTTAAAATATATAAATTGCAGAAGATTTTATTAACATATATTCGTGTTAAAATTAGATGAAATATAATAACAAAATTTGTTTTGTTTGAAAGTTAGTAGTTGTGCGAACTATTGTTTTTTTTATTTTCTCTAGAGATAAAATCTATTATGTGCATACTATAGGTGAGTTGGTGATGAAATATATACAATATATAAATAATGCTTTTTTATAAACACAAATTAAGTACTATGCAAAACAACAAGATTATGTATTTCTTAATTATAATCTTGGTCTGTGGTGGTTGTCGCAAAGACATTGATGATCATTACAAGCGGCCGGATTATTTGTTAGGTAATGCTTATGAATTTTTACAGAAACGTGGCAACTTTACGTTGTTTCTCGATGCCGTGGAGCGTTCAAGTTTTAAAGACGCATTGGATGGACGTGGTATCTATTCCGTTTTTGCTCCAAGTGATGAAGCTTTTCGTGCGTATATGGTGCAGCAGGGAAAAACTTCAGTGTCGGATTTTACAGTGGAGGAGTTAGAGTTGTTGGTTGGTTTTCACATTGTAGAATTTGCGTATAAGCGAGATGATTTTTTGGCGTTTACTCAAACTGCTACATCTGAGACACCAGAAGAAGGAACAGGTTACGCACATAGATTTAAAACGTTAGCGCGCGAAGGGGTTAAAACGATACTTGAGCCGAATAGTGAAAAAACAATTCAGGTATTTCAGCAGGAAAAGTTCTTACCTGTAATTTCAACAACGCTTTTAAAGAAAAAGAGAAGTCCTAATTTTGAGGCTGAGTATAAGTTTTTCTTTCCTAATGTAAATTGGAGAGGAGATAATAATCAGTTTTATGTTGCGGGTGCTTCTGTTCTAGAGAGTGGTATTCCTATTGATAACGGTTATATGTACGTTATTGATAAAGTAATGGATCCGTTGAAGACAGTATATGATGAGTTAAGTTCTCCAGAGTTTCAAAATGATTATTCATTGTTCCTTACTATGTATAACCGTTTTAGCAACTTTGAGTTTGATCAAGACTTAACTAAACTTTATGCTCAACCGGGAGATAGTTTGTTTTTACTACATCATTATTTAAAACCTACAACTAAAAGAGACTTGCCCGATATTGCGGATGAGTGGACTTTGGATAGAAAAGATAATGAATTTGAGCGTCGTATGCGTTTTACGTTTAATAGCTTTATTCCAAATAATGAAGCTATGCAAAACTATATAACAAGCTATTTTGATGAGGTAACAGACCAAAAAGAAGTACCGTTGTTGTCATTGTTTTATTTATTATCGTCTCATATTGCTGATAGAAAAGAGATAATTCTTCCATGCGATATAGACAAAGGTATTGAAGGGAATTTTGGTGAAACATGGCCTATTAAAAGCACTGATGTTAAAGAACGTAAGTTTTGTAGTAATGGTTTAATTTATGGAATTAATACTGTTCTAGAACCGGCTATTTTCTCGATGGTAACAGAGCCATTATTTAAATACAAACGTTTTTCTACAATGGCGAATTTGTACCATAGAACAAATAACTTAATGCCTCTAGTTGATGCAGAGCGTGATTACACATTGTTCTTATTAAATAATACTGATGCAAGAGAAACTTATGGATATAGCGTTGACTATAACGGAAATCCTGGAAATGAAGATGTTTTAGGAGGACGCGTTAAAATTAAGCGTTATAGAAACTGGGAGAAGGATGAGTATGAGATTGTAGATATGAACGATGGAGAGCAAGGAACTTTGGTGCGTATGCAAACGGTTGAGGGATTGGTTGAAGAAAGCAACTCACGTGCATTCTATGCGACAAAACAACCTTTCTATTATATCTATTCTGATGCAGGACGTATTTACGGAGAAGATAAAGCAGCATTAGATCTTAAAAACAAATATGTTTACGAGTATCCTAACGGAAGTGGTAGTGGATATGTATATGAGGTTGAGAATAAGTTTAATGCGAACAAGGAAAATATTGGCCGTGCAATCTATGAGGATCCTAAATATAGAAAATTCTATCAAGCACTCCTAAGGGCTGAGTTAATTAAGTTAACCAATTTAGGATCGAATGAGTCAATAGTTGAAGGAACGAAATTTAATATGGAATGGTTGAATGGTGACCGTTATATGGTTTTCGCTCCTGTAAATAGTGCACTTGATGAGTCTCTATTGCCAGTTGACTCTTTAGAGCTAGACAACTATTTACGTTTCCATTTTGTATCGTTAGATGCAAATAAGATAGATGATTATATCCTGCCAAATTATGGTTATGAGCAAGAGTTACAAACAAGATTATCGTTTAGTGTAGTAGACTTTGCGAAGTTGAAAATCAATTTCGTAGACGATAAACGTTTGCGTATAACAAATTCAGACAATCAATCGGCATTTACAGATGGTGACATACCATTCTTCGCAACTGACGGTGTGATAATGGGTATAGATAAAATGATTATGCCAGGAAAATATAATAAAGAATGACCATGAAACTATTTATAAAATTATTATTGTTTATCCTATTTATTCCGAATGTGGTGCTGGGTCAGGCAAGGGTGGTTTCGGGATTAGTATCGGATAAGCAGGGTCCATTGCCAGGTGCCAATGTAGCGATACAGTCATCGAAAGATAAACGAACAATTTACGGTGTTGCAGCTAATGTTAACGGAGAGTATGTGTTGCCTTTATCGGATGATATTACAGATGTTGAGATCGTATTTTCATTTATTGGTTATAAAACGCAAACAATAAAATACAAAGGCCAAAAGGTTATCAATGCTGTTCTTGTAGACGATTCTTTCCAAATGGATGAAGTTACTGTTACAGAGAAGGCTATCGAGCGTAACGGGATGGGTATGGATACTAAGTTGTTGTCCGGTTCGCAAGAACGTGTAAATCTGGATGATTTCCAAGATATGGCAGTAACTTCAGTTGAGGATATGTTACAAGGAAAGTTAGCTAACGTGGATATGGTTGCTTCTTCAGGAGCACCGGGTAGTAAAATGTCAATACGTATTCGTGGTACAGCTTCTTTAACAGGGAATAACGAACCATTGATTGTTATTGATGGTATCCCTCAAGATATAAAAGCAGATGAAAGTTTTGACTTTGCGACAGCAAATGAAGATGATTTTGGATCCTTATTGAATATTTCGCCTAACGATATCCAGTTTATTACTGTATTAAAAGATGCTGCGGCAACTTCAGCATGGGGTGCACGAGCTAGTAATGGTGTACTGTTAGTGACTACTAAAAAAGGAGAGGTTGGTAAACCTACTTTTGAAGTGTCACAACGCTTCAATACCAATATAGAGCCAAAGCGTATCCCAATGTTGAATGGAAAGGAATACGTGACATTAATGCAAGATGCAATTTGGAATAGAGTTCGTGATGATGAGTTTAGCACAAGTAGTATCAACTTATTGAAGAAATATCCGGATATTTTATATGATCCAACATATGTTTATTTCCGTGAGTTTAATCAAGATGTTGACTGGTTAGATTATATTAGACGTACCCCTATCACCTCAGAGACAAACTTTTCTATGGGTGGCGGTGGAGAAAAAACAACTTATCGTTTCTCTGCAAGTTACTTGAATGAAATAGGTACCACTGTTGGTGAGGAGTTTAAACGTATTACTGCAAACTTAAATTTAAATTACAACTTTTCGACTAAATTTAAAGTGTCAACAACATTCTCTTATGCTGATGGTTTACGTCATTCGAATGTTGGTAATGCACGTGGATTAGCGCTTTCAAAGATGCCTAACTTAAGTCCATTTATTTTGGATGAGAATGGGGTAATGACAAGTGAATATTTCCTTCAACCTGATGATTGTATCCAGGGACGAGGAGAGCATCCAATTGCAATGGCAAAGGATTCATATAGTAAGTTTAATAATCGTAATGCGAAAATTAACTTTAACTTGTTCTATAATCCGTTTAAGCGATTCCATATTGATGGTGTTGTTTCAATGAACTTTGACAGTAATCACTCGAAAGGTTTTCTTCCAGCTTCGGTAATTAGACCTATATGGACAAGTGGGGACTACAACAAGAGTACTGAAAGTCGTAATTATGGAATGAATCTTTATGTTGCAGCAAATGCAAGATATTCCTTGAATATTAAGAAGAGTTCGTTTAACTTCTCGGTTAGAGGAGATATGCAGAATAATAATAATGGAGCTATTAATACAACAAGTTCCGGAAATGCAGGATTAGCATTAAGTGATCCATCTGTCGGAGGAATCATTCGTGGAATGGGTGGTTCGTCTTCTGAATACAGAGCTCTGTCGGTAGCGGGTGCATTCCAGTATAGTTATGATGGAAAATATAACTTTGATATTAATGCAAGAAGTGATGGAAACTCGAGCTCAGGGCGTAATGCTCGTTGGGGTGTTTCACCGGCTATAGGGGTGAATTATCGTGTGGAGAAAGAGCCTTTTATGAAGAATATTTCTTGGATAAACGAATTTACATTAAGATCTAATTACGGATATACTCTTAGAGGACCTTCAGGAAGTACAACCTATGCAGGAATTTTCCAAGCTTTGGATCAGGAATATATGGATATGGGAGCCATGGTACCAACTTCAGTGCAATTAGATAATGTGGATTGGGAAAAGGTTTACACATTTAATGTTTCATACTTTGGTGCGTTCTTTAATCATAAATTAACAGTTGATTTGAACTACTATATCAAAACAACTAAGGATTTATTGCAACAGAATATGAGCGTTCCATCGTCTTCTGGGTTCTCAACAATTGCTTGGTTTAATGATGGTCAAATTGAGAATAGAGGATGGGAGTCTTCTATCCAATTAAATAACTTGATTAGTAATTCTCCGTGGAATTGTACTTTCCGTGTCAATGTTTCACGAAACAGAAACGTAGTGTTGGATTTACCGGCAAGTTTAGAATATCAAAAACCAACAATTGCCAATGGAGCTTATGCAAACAAGATTGTAGAAGGAAGACCATTAGGAGCATTTTATGGATTTGATTATCAGGGTGTTTATCAAAACATTGATGAGACAGTTGCTAGAGACCGCAATGGAAACGTAATAAAAGATGTTGAGGGAAATAATGTAATTACGCACATTAACGGAACTCATAGACAGCGTCCAGGAGATGCGAAATATAGAGACCTAAATTATGACGGTGTTATTGATAAATATGACATCATTTATTTAGGGAATTCAATGCCTATCCTTAATGGTGGGGGATTTGCTCAAGTATCTTATAAAGCGTTATCGTTAAGGACATCCTTCCATTTCCGTATTGGTCAGAGCGTAATTAACCGTACTCGTCATAACACGGAAGGTATGAGTAATGCAAGCAATCAGTCAGGAGCTGTATTAAGACGTTGGAGATATGAAGGTGATGATACAGATATTCCAAGAGCGCTATGGGGAACCAATTATAACTCGTTAGGATCGAATAGATTTGTTGAGAATGCATCTTTTGCAAAAATTAAAGATATAACATTGACTTATCGTTTCCCAAAACGTTTTGTTCAATCCTTAGGTTTAAACGGAATACGTACAGTCTTAACTTGTTATGATCCATTTACATTTACCTCATACAAAGGTCAGGATCCGGAGGTAGGTATACCGGGTGGATTCCACAATTTGGCCGAGGATAACAGTATGTCACCTCGTTCAAGACGCTTTGCATTTTCGATATCAGTTAATTTTTAGTAGGATAAGTGATGAGTATAAAAAATATAAAATCTAAGATTGCAGGTTTACTTCTAGGTGCAGTAGTACTTGGAGTACCGACAGGCTGTAATGATTGGCTTGATATTGACCCTACGGGAGTACAGACTAGTAAAACTTTCTGGCAAACAAAGGAGGAGGTAGAAGGTGTATTGACAGCTTCCTATTTACAGTTGAGAAGTTCAATGCATTACATGCTTTTGTGGGGAGAACTACTTGGGAATGGAATGGTGTTTGGTAACGACCACTTGGGAAATCAAGGAAGTCAGGAAGAGGCAGAGCGAATGCTAAAAGAGCTTAATTTAATGCCGGATAATCAGTTGTGCAACTATTCAAACCTTTATAAGGGAATTGGTTATGCAAATGCTGTAATTAAGTTTGGTCCAACTGCTTTGAAATATGATGTAACTCTGAATGAACCTTTGTTGAACTCCTATATTGCGGAGGCTGTATTTGTACGTTCTCTATTTTATTTTTATTTGGTGCGTACGTTTAAAGATGTACCATTTGTGCGAGATCCATACTCTGACGACTCGATGGAATTTGCTATAGAGAAAACAGATGGAGATGTAATATTGCGTGAAATTTTAAAGGATTTAGAAACTTATGTTTATAAGTGTAAGCCAGGATATGAAACACCTTGGATGAGTAAGGGCCGTGCAACTAGTTGGGCATTTTGGGCTTTGATGGCAGATATTAATCTGTGGTTAGAGGATTATGAAAAAGCCATTGCATGTTGTGATATGATTGATACAGGCGCGTTTGAGCTTGTTGAAAATAAAGAATGGATTTCTATTTATTACCCTGGAAATTCAGTCGAAAGTATCTTTGAACTTCAATATGACCATAAGATTGCAAATCAGAGAAACAATTTGTATTCTTGGTTTTGGGGTGGTAATGGACGTTATGTTGTAAGTGACTATACTCGTGATATGTTTGCTAGCTTAGGACAAGGAGAGATTGATGTACGAGGACTTAATCAAGGTTATACTGATGATGTGAGAAAATTGTGGAAATGGGGTGGAACAAAAAATTATGAAGGAGGAACCAATAAAGGTGCTACACGCGGAGATAATGAGAGATCGCCAAATTTCGTATTCTATCGCTATGCTGATATTCTTTTTATTCGTGCTGAAGCAATGATCATGCAGGGAGAAGGTAACTATGTTGCTGCATGTGAGTTATTGGATAACACTATAAGAAAGAGAGCTGGTATTAAGACAAAACTTTCTGTGCCAACTAACGAGCTTGACGCTATTAATATGATTGCAGATGAACGTTTAAAAGAATTTATTGGTGAAGGTAGAACTTGGTATACAATTTTACGACTAGCGAAACGCGATAATTATAAGTATCTACGTTTTATGAAGGAAAAAGTATTGCCATACGTTCCAGCTAAGAAACGCCCAATTAAGAATTTTGAGTTGGACAATCCTTATAGTCACTATTTGCCAATTCATGAGAATGAGATAAGAGCGGGTAAAGGCATTCTAACACAAAATCCTTTCTATAAGAAATATAGTGATGATATAAAATAATGGTATAACTATGAAAATATTACAAAATTCACTAATAATATTACTAGCATTATTTTTGGGTGTTGGGTGTGAGGATCCGCATTCGAAAGAGGAATTTGCTGCATATTCGGAGCAACCAATTGGTATTTATCTTGAGAATCAGCGAGACTACTCTTTATGGGTAGAATTATTGAAAAAGGCAGACCATTATAATGCATTGAATGTTAATACACAGTTTACCTGCTTTGCTGTTAGGAATGCTGGAGTTGAACGTTATTTGAAAAAGAATACTCAATGGAGTAGTATTGATGACATAACTGAAACTGAGGCGGCAAATATTGTTCGCTACCATATAGTTCCTGGTGTACCCTATTCATATGGAGCACTTGGTGGACAGCTTACGGATAAAACATGTTCTGGAGATTATTTAATTGCTGAGTTGAGCGGTGAGAATAAAACGATAAACGGAAATGAGATAGCAAACCGTGATATCGAGGTAATTAACGGTGTTATTCATGAGTTGGTAGATGTACTTGAGCCTCCTTTATATACAGTAAAAGAGCTTTTGGAAGATGCCGGAGATTATACAATTTTAGTTGCAGCATTTAAAGAGTGTGGATATGAGCACTATTTATCGCGGAGAGATACTATTATCAATAAAATTCAGGTTCGTGATTACAAGACTGTATTTGCAGTTAGTGATGAAACATTTGCTCAGTACGGTATTTATAGTTTGGATGATCTAAAAAATAAGTATCCTGGAGATCCAACCAATAAGCGTTCGGAGTTTCATATGTTTGTTGCTTATCATATTGTGCCGGGAAGTTATGACTATATGTCGATGGTTTCATTTGATGTAGGACAAAAAGGAAAGAACTTCCAGACTTGTGCGATAGGTCAGTTCCTAACAATGTACGATGTAGGATTGGAAACCTATATTAATCCGCATTTAGATTCAGTTTCAATGGTCGAAGATAAGCGTGATTATTTGGCAAATAATGGATATTATCATCGTGTGGATAAATTAATGGACGTTGCTGCTCCAATAGCGTTTGCTTTTGAGCATGAGTTTACTACAGGGAAGGAGTTCGAAGCAATACCGTTTTATAGAACACCCAAAGTGAAAAATCAGGATCCGATGGAGTTTTACACTTTTACAGAACAATTGCCAAATATAAGATGGAAAAGTATTCCACAGGAAGTAGCTGTTGTAACTTATAGAAATGAAGATATTGACTGGGATCGTTTTTCTCATGATGATTATATTCATTGTTATTTAGGAGATATAGGCTACATAGAGTTTGATATTCCAATGATTATACCTGGAAAATATAAGATTGAGATTGTGAAGTGGCAATGGAATGTTATTGCAGGTAATGAGGCTGGAAGTTGCCAGTTGTATATAGACGATCAGAAATTTGGACCTGTAATTAACCATAAAGTAGGAACAGGAGGAACAATAAACTTAGGAGAATTTGATTTTAAAGAATTGTCAGAGCACATTTTCCGTTTTAGACAAGTTGCTGCAGGTGGTTTAGGATTTGACCGATTGATCTTTACTCCAGTTGAAAAGAAATAATGATTGAATTATGAAGAAAAGATTACTAATATTATCTGGTTTACTACTAACTCTTCTCATTGGTTGTGAGAAGAGTTGGGATAACCACTTTGGTTATGAAGAAGATGAGCGTTGTGCCGCTGCTTCAATGAATATTATGGAAACCCTAAAGGCAATGCCTAAACGTTATTCCAAATTTGTTGATATGGTTGAGCGCTCAGGCTATGATTTGGCACTTGGAAGCGATAGAATGCTTACCGTTTGGGCTCCTTCTAATGATTTAATCTCTGATGAGAACTTTAATCTTGAAGGTCCAGACTTGAAGCGCTTTGTTAAAAACCATATGAATAGTTTACCGCTATTTAAAACAAAATTATCGGGACGATCTGCTGTAACAACATTAGCAGGAAAGGTACTTTCATTGAGATACAGAAATAATAATTATTATTTAAATGATATTCAGGTAAAGAGTTATGACATTGCTTGTAAAAATGGTGTTATACATGAAATGACGAATATCTTGAAACCTCTTAAAAATTTAGCAGAGTATCTTGATGAAAGTGGTGAAGAGTATTCAATATTTCGTGATACATTGTATAGACGTAATGATACCATATTTCGTCCGGATCTAAGTTTTCCGATTGGTGTAGACAATGTTGGACAAACCATCTATGACTCAGTTTTTGATATTAAGAATACTCTCCTTAAAGGGCTGGATTTGAACGATGAAGCTGCTGTATATACGCTTTGCTTACCTTCTAATACTGTGATCGAGGAAGCTTTGAAAGTTATGCAAGAATACATGGAAGGTATAAAGCGTCCAATTACTACAGAGGATACAGTTGTTTGTATGCAGTGGATGATGAAGGCATCTGTTTTAAGTGGAAAACGTGTAGATTATACATCTGTTAAGAAATTCTACTCTTTATTTGGTGCTGAAATACGTCCAACGAAGCAGATTGTTCAAACAGAATACAAGGAATGTAGTAATGGAATTGTATATGATTTTGAGAGTCTATATTTCCCTCGTTCGTTGTTCATGACTAATATTGAAACATGGCCACTTTATTTTGCTCAGATGGAGAAAGAGGCATTGGATACTTTCTTGATTACAAATGCAACAAAATTTGTTGAGTTTAGTGATAAGGGATCGCCATTCCTACGTGTTGGTGGAAATACGGGTACTTATATAGAGTTTAACCCTATTGCCAGAGATAAATATGCTAATCCGGTAAAAATTAAATTACTTCCTGGAACTTATGAAGTATATGGACAATGGTATGGATATAACACTTCAAGTACTAAAATCCAGATTAACGGTGAGGTTCAACGATATCATAAAAACAAAAGTGAGGTTTTCCCAACCGGATCACTAAGTGATTTTGAGTATACAACTTATCCTAAAATGATTGATACATTAGTAATCCCAGTACATATGGGTTATCATTCACCATCAATTAGGATTGAATCAACATCTTCGTCGGATTTTGCTGTTAAGCGTTTACGTTTTAGCGCTGTAGGGGACGATAACTATTAAAAAATATGACAATGAAATTAAAGGGATTATATATACTTCTTTCTGTAATGTTCTTGTCTATAGCAGTTTATGCGCAAGACAAAGAAAAGGATGTTACACAAAAGAAACAACGTTTCATTGTAAACGGTACAGTTTACTCTAATGAAACTAGACAACCAATTCCCAATGCACAGATATCCTCTATGGATGCTGAGCGTGGTGCATTGACGGACTCATTGGGACGTTTTACGATTGAGTTGCTAAATGATAGAGCCATATTATCAGTTACAGCTTATAAACATAATAACGGTAGAGTTTCGGTTTTACGACGTAATAATATAAATGTTTATTTACAGCCATCTGGTTCTTTATCAAGTGCTAAAGGATATGATGGTGTAACCGGATGGAAGGATTTTGATAAATTTGTAAGTGCTGAGCAGGTGCTTGAGGAACAGGATTTAGGAATTGGATATTCTCAAGCAGATAATGCTTTCTCCGGAAAATTAGCTGGTCTTCAAGTAACATCAAAAGGTGGAATGCCTGGCGAAGGAGCATATTTGAATGTGCGTGGAACTCGAAGCATTGTGGGAGAAAATACTCCGTTAATTGTTATTGATGGTGTTCCTTTTTTGCCTGGTCTTGATGGATCAAGTGCAATTACAGGTTTTTCTAGGAGCTTATTCTCATCAGTTGCTCATAAAGAGATAAAAAGAATGACCTTATTAAAGGGTGCTGATGCATTAATTTATGGCTCTATTGGTAGTAATGGTGTTTTGGTAATTGAAACAGATAAAGCGATGGATATGGAAACCAAAGTGGAATTCCATACTACTGAAGGTATTGCTTTTATGGATAAACGCTTACCGTTATTAAATGCTACACAATACAAGTCATACATTGGTGATATAGGTGTAAATAAGTATCCGAATTTAGATGATTTAGTTGATCGCTTACCTTTCCTTTTAGATGATCCAGAGGATAAGAGAGGATTAATTTATCGCAACGATACTAAGTGGCAGGATGAGATATATAGAATGGCAATACAATCGGATAATCAACTAAAAGTAAAAGGGGGAGATGCTGTTGCAAAATATGTATTAACATTGGGAACTCAGCAAAATCAAGGTGTAATTAAACAGTCTAATTTATCTAAGTATTATACTCGTTTAAATGCAAACATCAATTTCTCTAAACGATTGAAGATGAATGCAACCGGAGCGTTGAATTTTACTGATTTGAAGTTGCACGAACAAGGTATTGCGCGCTATACAAACCCAGTTTTGACTTCATTTTATCAGGCTCCTTGTTTAAGTGTACGCCAGCAGATTTATCAAAATGGAGGTATCATAGAATTACCGCGTTTTACTCCCGTTGATCATGAGCTTTTGTTTAGTAACCCAGCTGCAGTAGCAGAGGATATTAAAGCGAAAAACAGTTCATATGACGTATTGGTGAATATGGGATTTGACTTCGAAATATCAAAGAATTGGTTACTACAAGGCTCGTTTGGTTTGTATTACACGCATACTAAAGAGGATATCTTCATTCCTGGTAAAACATCAAAAGCTATTGCTCCTTTACAAGATACTTTGGCTGAAAATACAGTTCGTTCGGGAGTTGCATCGGGATTAAACTACTATGGGCGTGTGCAAACATCTTATGCAAAAAACTTTAGAGGATTACATGATTTAAACTTTGTTGTTGGTTATCAATTGATGTCTTCTCAAAAAGAACTTGATAATGCAAGTGGAATAAATACGCCAACAGACTTTTATACAACGTTAGGAAATGTATCAACGGCGCACTCTCGCATCATTACCGGTGTTATGGATAAATGGAGTTGGATGAATGGTTTTATTAATTTTGACTACATGCTAAACAATCAGTTGTATATTGGTGCTGCAATAACAGCTGATGCCGCTTCTTCATATGGTAGTAATGGAAATAAATTATATCTGTTCCCAGCAATCAAAACTGGATGGAGAATGAAGAATAGTTTATTCAAAAATTGGGATGCGTTAAATGACCTGACATTGCGTGCTGCTTATAGTGAGCAAGGAAATAGCCGTTTCTCTTCTAAATATGGACGTTACTACTATGTAGCAGAACCAGTAAGAGATGTAGTAGGTGTTTTCCGCAATATGGTGCCAAATTCATTCTTAAAACCTGAGCGTGTTCAGAATGTTACTTTGGGAGTTGATTTTTCAACCATCGGACGTGTACTAGATATTTCTGTTAATGTTTTTGAAGAGAAAACAAAGGATCTAATTGTTTCTAGAACGGCATCGCCAACTTTAGGTGTACTTAATGTGTTTGACAATGTGGGTGAGATTAGAACACGAGGAGTTGAGGCAGATGTAATGGTTAATTTATTCCAAAAAGGGAATTTTAAATGGACAGTTGGTGGTAATATAGCACACTACAAATCGGAAGTAATGAAACTAGGAGGCGATAGTGAATATGTTAGTAAGTATGATAATGGACTTCAAATGATTACTAAAGTTGGCGAATCTCCATATCAATTCTATGGTCATAAAGCAGAAAAAGTATTTACTTCAACGAACGAAGCGAATAGCGCAAATTATTATGCTCAGAATGGACGTCGATTTGTTGCCGGCGATATTAAATTCTACGATGCTAACAATGATCAAGTAATTAATGATCAAGACCGTGTGGCTATTGGAGATCCAACACCAGATTTCTATGGAGGTTTCTATACAAATTTGCGCTGGAAAGGTCTAGGACTTAGTGCAAGTTTTAGTTATGCTTATGGAAATGAGATTTATAATGGAGTTCGTCAAACTACAGAGGCGATGTCTGATTTTGCCAATCAATCGCATACGGTACAACGTCGTTGGATGGTAGAAGGGCAAAAAACTGATATTCCGCGTGCATCATATGGTGACAAAGTTGGGAATAGCCGTTTTTCTTCTCGTTGGATAGAAGATGGAAGTTTTATCCGCATGAAGGATATTACTTTAAGTTACGAGATAAATAAACGTACACTTGGTTTCCATGGAATGATGTTCTATGTAACTGGAGAGAACTTATTTACATGGACAGATTACTTAGGTTTAGATCCTGAAGTAAGTTATTCATACGATAGAGTACTTCAAGGTGTGGATTATGGAAAAGTAGCTTCTCCTAAGAGTGTGAAAGTGGGAATTAAGTTGAACTTTTAATAGGATAAGATATGAGACATTTTATAGCATCGATAATGATATTATTCACAATGAGTGGATTAACGTCATGTGAGAAGTTCTTTGATATTCAGACAGAGGATTTTTTGCCAGAGGAGGAAAGCTATCAAACACGTGATCAGATATACAGCGGTATGTTAGGTTTATACGCTAACTTACGTACTATTATTGATGATTATATAATCTTAAGTGAATTACGTGGGGACTTATTGGAACCAACAGTGACTGCACCCGATGAATATTGGGATATCTATAGATATAAAAGTGATATGTCGAACAAAGCGGCATCTCCAGCACCATTGTATCAATTAGTTTTGAACTGTAATGACTTTTTAAGACATATTGTAAATTATAATGTTCAATATCCAGGCTCAATTTCTACCAGCGTATACAAAGGTATGGTAGCAGCTGCAATTGGATACAGAACTTGGGCATATATGAATATAGGTAAACTTTATGGTGAAGCCTATTACCATGATTTGTCTGTCCTAGACTTAAATCAGCCATTAACAGGAACGTTACTTCAATTTGACGACCTAATTGACCAGTTAATTTACAGTATGCGTATCGGTGTAGATGGTGTTAATGCTTTTAACTTCTTGGATTGGCGTTTAATTGTAAATCCAGATCAAAAACCATCGGAATTTGATAAAACTTGGTACAGAATAGCAATCAACCCTGACGTATTACTTTGTGAGTTATACTTATGGGATGGGGACTATACAAATGCTGCTAAAACAGGTATCAATGCTATTGCTGGCAAAGGATTAGTCACAGGGGAAGCAAAGTTGTTCAAGATGGTGGATTATAGCAGAGAGAATTGGAAAGTTATATTTAATGCTGATTTTTCTGGAGGTCTTGTAAATGAGGCAGTTACAGCAATGCAGTATGCCTACAATAAACGTCAAACAAACAAACTGCAATACTATTTCTCAAATTATGCGCCTAATATTTACCGTTTTAAGCCAGTAAATAATATTATGAGTATGTTCTCGGTAGCTGATGGAGTTAGTGAGAAAACAGGAGCGGTTATAAGCATATTAGACAAATTCCGTGGAGCAGGTACTAGTTATGGTACTGAAAATGGAGAAATAGTTGTAACAAAATATAGCTTAGGACGTGAGAGTTACCGTCATGATGCAACAATTTATGTATATAGAGCATCCGAAATTCACTTAATGGTAGCTGAAGCATTAAATGGTATTGGAAATACGGAAGCAGCAGATTCATTATTAAGTGTTGGGTTAAAGAAATCATGGAGTTCAGATCACTTCCTTGTTCCTTTTGATGCTCCAATTTATGATCAAAGTATGAACGTATGTCCAGGTGTCTTGGGACGAGCAGGACATAAAGGAAACTATACACGCTATTACGTAGCTGATTCATTAATGAACAGCGAAGCAGAAATTGAAGCACGTCGTAAATTTGTAATGGATAGTTTAATTGGTGCTGAAACTGCTAGAGAATTAGCATTTGAGGGTAAGCGTTGGTTTACATTGATGCGTATGGCCAGAAATTCAAAAATGCCTGAGAAAGTTGCGAATGTAATTTCAAAGAAATTCGATTCTGGTTTACGTGAGCATTATAGAACATGGTTGATGGAGCCTAAGAACTGGTTCATTAAATGGGACCATTCTCCTGAAAATGTGTCGTCATTTCAAGGGAAATCGGTAGTGGAGTAATTCAAAATATGATTTAGTATGAAGAAAAGTTTAATATATGTAAGTGCGTTATTACTTCTTCCTTTATTTACAGGATGTAAAGATGATACTTTAAAAATGGAGGATGGCCTATTACCGGAAATGCCGGATAATGGTGGAACAGTATTACCTCCCAATGAACAATGGGGTTGGGTTGGTAAATTCCCAGGTGAGGTGAGTTTAATGCATGAGCGTGTTCAAAATCAAAGCGTACAAATTATTGGTAGCGCTATTGATATAGCTAAGACAAATACGGCAGGACAACCTAAATATTGGCAAAGCACGGGACTTTATGTCCCGCCTGCTGAAGCTATTGTGGTTGAAGTGCCTGCAGGTGTAGAGAACTTATGTTATCAAATAGGAATTGCAGATGTTATTATTCCTGAGGAGGGTGTAACATACCAACGTTATTATGATGTAACTAAGTCAGGTAAACTAGTTAGTGGGAAGAATGTCATTTTCAATAATTTTGGTGGTCATCTTTATTTCTATTTTGCGCCAAAGCAAATAGCAGAAGATGTTGCAACAACTAGTAATGCTTCTACAACTGTTGTGGTTAGTGGAGCGGTAACTTCACCTGATTTTATACTTAAAGAGAATAATATTGCGTCTTGGCGCCAAGAAGTTACAGATACCATCAATCCAATGATTTGGGGTGAGTTAAGAGGCGAGAATGTTGTATTAACGTTACCCGTAGATAAATTAAAGGATGTTGAACATCCAGCAACAATCTTGGAGTTCTATGATAATCTAGTTGAGGTATTCCAAAAATGGAGTGGGATTGACTATCCAAAAGTTGCGGGAATCCCTAATTTCAGAATTTATAGTGATGTTCAATTGTATTTAGATCCAACAACGGATAAAAAACCATTTGCAACGCATTCGGGCTATCCAATGGCATTAAATACTGGTCATACCATAAAAGTTGTAGATGAGCTTTTAAACGCAACATCGTTGAGATCTAACGATGTTAAGCATATTGTTAATATGATTGGTACATCATTCATGTCAGAGTGGTTGCAGTGTGAAAATTTAGCAGGGCTTGTTTCTGAGCTTAATATGTACTATATCAAGAATAGAGAGGGTGTATGGCCAAATGATTGTCCTAGTCTAACGCAGAAACCAGACTTGATGACAGGAAATAATATATTACGCTTTCCAGATTTAAGTAAGGAATTAAGACTTAGAATGTTGCTTCAATTGGCGCAACAATATGGATGGGGCATGTTTACCCACATTAATGTACGTTCAAATGAGGTGATGGCAGATACCTTACCAGAACAATCAAAGAATGATATGTTTGCAGTATTGGCTGCTGAATATGCTGGTGAGAATCTAACTTCATTCTTTCAAAGCTGGAGATTTCCATTAACTGCATATGCGAACACTATGATGGGACAATTTCCTCAAGTTTCTAGTAATTTCTGGGAAACGTTCCAAACAAATATTCCTGTTGAGGATATGGGTAATGTTGCACAAAAAGTAGCATTTGATGAAATTCCGTTAACAGATACCATTTATAAAAGAACTGAGTGGAGTGGTTTGGCAAGTTCTACAGCAGACTGGAAAGATGTTCATGATTTGTTAGATGGTAATGTAAACTCAAACTGGCATAATAGATGGTCGGCAGCAGAACATAAAATCTATCCTCACTGGGTAAGTTTTACATTTGATAAAAATGAAGTTCCAGAGCACGAGTTGGAGTTTAATTATGTTGATATCTACTTATTGCCAACAGACAGACGTACTAATATTACTCCTAAAACATGTCAATTCCAAAAACTGAATGAGAATGGTGATTGGGAAGATATTGATGGTGGAAAATACTATTTTGTTGCTAACCGTGCTGGACGTCAACGCTTTTATTTAGATAACAACGTTACTACTCGCGGAATAAAGTTTGTAATGCTTACCCCACATTCTAAAGGTGACTTTGAATTTGGAGCAACTGGGCAAGACTGTACATTTACTGAATTTAGTGTAGGATTAATTAAATAATCAGGTATGAATAAAGTTAAAATACTATTTCTTTTTCTACTTTTCGGCTTTATCGCCTGTACGGATGAAGAAATAGATAATGGAGCCGGATGGAATGGCTCGGCGCGAAAATGGGAGCACCTTGAGGGCGGTTATCGTGGTTTTGTGTATGCTAGTGTGGATGGAATAGTAATGGATACGATAATCCAACAAGCATTAATTACAAGTGACGATTATGATAATATTAGATTGATTGTTAGTAACTTGAGAATTCAAAGTACGCATTATGGTAATTTGATTTTCAGCAAACTTCAATTTCAAGAATTAGCTTCAAAAGGTAGTGCAGTCACAGCTGTAGCTTTTCAAGGAGAACAGACTCTTGATAATGGAACGCTGGGGATGCTAAAAATGAAAATTGAAGGTAAGATTGTTGATGGTAACTTAACGTTTTCCTTGAATATGCAGGGGTTACAATCATTGGCAATGCAGCTTGAAATGCCACATGGAAGATATATGAAAAAACTTCCTAGCTCATTATGTAATGTAACTAAAATGGGAGTTTCTGAAGAACCATTCATTACGGGAACGCCCGATATAAGTGGGAATATGATTACGTTCTACGTTGCCGATACACTAAGAACAACGGATAGTACTTATTTTACAGTATTACCAAAATTCGAATTATCGCCGGGTGCGTGGGTTGAGGCTGATACAATTATGAGTTGGAAACTTAACCAGTCTACTGATGAGGAAACACCATCGGTAATTACAACGGATAGTGTTTACCGTTTCAACTCAAAGAATGAATGGATCCCTCTTAAAGTGTGGGCAAATGATTCAATAAACTATAGAATGTACTATGTAAGATATGCTCGTTCTAAAGGTACAACCTTACCGTTATTTAAATGGGAAAATGTAGGTGATTACAGTAATCCTATAGATGGTTGGACATCAAATAATGCTTATTTGCATTCGTTGCTTAAAACAGGTGTTTTAACAAGTCCTAGTATGTATGTAAAGCGTGTGTTGGGATATAATGTAGGCGATACCGGTGCACGATTAGTTTCAGACGTAATAGGTTCAGTTGAAGATTCAACAATCCAAGTTGTGGCCGGGCGTTTATTTAGGGGATCATTTGAAATGGACTCACTTGAAACTCCTAAGAAAGGTGAATTACATGGTGTTGGATTTAAAGGAAAACCTGTTACATTAAGAGGGTACTTTAAATATTTACCTGGAGAGAAACTATTTGTACAGGATTCAATTGTACCAGATTCAATCCGTACACAAACAGATAGTTGTTTAATTGAAGCATTCTTATATGAAGCTCCACTTGCAACATCAGTATTAGATAGTATAACAGACTTTGCAAAGGATCCAAAGATAGTAGCTCATGGTAGATTTACATCTGGTAAATGCCAAGAATTTATGCCATTTGCTATTTCTTTTACAGTTCGTAACTGGTTGCCAACCAAACGCTACCATATGGGAATAATTTGTACTTCCAGTGCTAAGACAAAAGAAAGGGTAGGATCACCAGGAAGTACGCTCACAGTGTCAAGCTTCGAAGTAATGTCTTCCACTAATGTTTACGAGTAAAAATGATGACTATGTATAAATCGATATTTAATTATTTACTTATTATTGCTCTTTTCCTAGGAGCAATAATAGGTTGTGAAGATAATAATAAAGAACTAGGACGCGTAATAGATCCGAATAAAGCCGTTGGATTCTTACAAGATACCTTCCGTTTTAGAGAAGACTCTGGTGCTGTGGTAGTACCAATAGTTGTTCCTAAATATGTTAATAATGCTGTGCATGTAACATTAACATGCGAAGATGGAACGGCAGTACGTGATACTCACTTCTATATTGAGGATTTAGAAGCAAAGATTGCTATTGGAGGAACGTCTGTTGATTTTCCTTTTGAGATCTATGACGATACTTTAATAAATGCGGATCGTGTATTCTATCTTGAAATTGCAGATGCAAAAGGTGGAGGGGTCCCAGGTTTAAAAAATCAACGTTGTGCTATCATTATAGAGAATAATGACTTTTTAGCTCGTACAGCAGTTTCATTTAATCAAAAACAGCTAACCACGCGAGAAGATGCTCAAGAATGCGTAGTTCCATTCTCTGTTTTAGGGGAGTTAGAGGGAGATGCTATTGTTAAATTCTCTGCAGATAAACTTGGAACTGCAAAGGAAAATATTCACTTCCGTATAAAAACAAAAGAAGTACATCTTAAGAAAGGTGATACGAAAGGGGAGGTTATTCTTGAAATCATCAATGACGATGAGGAGAATGATATCAGACAATTTGATCTATTTATGTCCGAAGCGGAAGGTGTTGTTCTAGGTAGTGACCAACAATGCCGAATCTCAATTCTTAATGACGATGAAGTTCGCTACATTGAATTCAGAACTGTAAACGACTCTATCCTAGAGAATGCAGGAACAGCTCAAATCGTTGTGGATATTAAAGGAATCAAATACGATCAACCAATAATTGAGGGAGAATTAATTATTGACTCATTGGTTAATACTACTGCAGATGCTATCTCTATTGTTGGCGATACTAAATTCAAAACTTGTGGAGATACAACATTAATCTTTACAGTAAATATAACTGATAACACAGACTTCTATGAATGGGGTGCATACTTCAATTTTAGAGGATTAAAAGAAGTTACGCCTCGTCCGGAGCAAAGACGTATGTATTTGAAAGTAATGGATAATGAACGTGTATTATCCTTTGGAGAAACAGAGGTTGATGTCCTTGAAAACTTTGGAGCTGCCGGTCGCGAATTGGAGATCCCAATTATTGTAGAAGGTGGAAAAACATTAGTGGAAACAGAAGTTAGAGTAAATATCCTTGAGGATATCACGCTTGATGATGCTAGTGGTAAACAATATGAAATCCGTACACCTACAGTTAAACTTCCTGTTGGAGTAGAGCGCGGTCTAATTAAAGTTAAGATCAATCGTCACCCTTCAAAATATGATACATATTTTAAAATGGGAATTGAATCTCTTGAAACAACCGCTAGCGTAGCTGAAGGAAGTGAATGTACTGTTACCATTCTCAACCAAGATATGACAATTGAAGTTGATCAAACAAGTGATATGTTATGGACTTCAGGTTCTGGATCATTCAAAGTTGAGGCTCGTAATATAACAGAAGCAGTAAAAGTAAAATGTAAGATTTCTTATTTAGGTGGATTACATGATAAACTAAATGTATTTGTTGATGCATTCGAGTACTTCCCATTATCGCAAGAAAATCCATCTATGACTATAGATTACAATGTTACAGGTATAGATGCTAATTCAGGATCATTCATCTTTAATATTGAAGAGGTATATACATCTGCAGGTGGTAATGATGTAGTTCTAGAAAATTCAATTAATCCAATCAAGTCCTCATTCGAATTGACAGTAGTTAAGGACTTAGGTGAAATTTCACGTACAGATTGGAGTGTTCACTCATTCTCAACGGAAGAAGATACTGGTGAGTCTGGTGGAGCAAATGGACGTTGTATTCACGCGATAGATGGTAATGAAGGTACTTTCTGGCATTCTAAATGGATGGTTAGTCCAAAGCCAGATCTTCCTCATGAAATTATCTATGATATGGGACAAACCATACAACCAAAACAAGGCTATTTACGTGCTCGTAGTGCAGGCCATCTTGCTGATTGTAAGTATGTGCGTTACTATATTTCAGAAAATGCAGAAGGACCTTGGGTACAAATCTGCGATTTTGATAACAGAACCAACGCAAAACTTGAGTTAACAAGAGATGTTATGACAAATGCAAGCGGACGTTACCTACGTGTTGTTGTTCCTGTTGAGCATGGTAAAAATGATGCAAACTTCTCCGAAGTTAAATTGTTTGGTGGTATTGTAGACCATAAAAATATCGTAGAAGAGCAATAGTATTGTTATGGGGCTACTATTTAGCCCCATAACAAAAAAATATCAATGATAAACAATTGAATAAAGTGTGTATGAAACATATTAAAATAACACTATCATTAGTTTGGGCACTTTGCTTAGGACTGATTTTCTGTAGTTGTGGAGATGAGAAGGTAGATGGACCATCAGGAGCAATTCTTTCCTTTAAAGAAGCCAAACTAGAAGTTTCAGATGATGATGAAACGGTCTACTTACAATTAGAGCTAACAGCACCATTACTTGAAAATTGTGCCATATGGTTAAAATGCTCTGATGAGGAGCCAACACGATTCTCTTTTCCTGAATATATTGTTTTAGGAAAAGGAGCTATTCGAGGAAGATATCCAATTTATTTAAAAAAGAGCAAATTTCCATTACCTGACGAAGTTGTAACTTTCTCTTTTGGAAAAGTTTCAAATAGTGCTACTATAGATCAAAGCAAATCAGAATGTGAATTAACAATTCTTGGAAAAGATAATGTTGGTAAAGTATTCATTGGTTTTGAGAAAAGAACTTATAATGTAGGTGAAGACAAAGGTTACTATGAACATCCATTTGTAGTAAAAGGAGTGCTTGCCGATAACATTACTGTACATGTTGAGTGTTCTAACGGAACTGCACAATGGGGAACGCATTTTGAAATGAATGCGGAGTCAGTAATGGTAACTAAAGGAGATACATGGAACTATATCCCATTCCAAATTTTTGATGATAACGAAACTTCTGAAAGTCGTGATTTTACAATAACATTAAAAGGAATTACCGGCCCTGAAGGAATAGACACACTTGTATATCTTGACATGGATAAAGCTACATGTAAGGTAAATATTGTGGATGTACAAAGAAAGCTTCAAGTAACGGATAGTCTTGTTTCAGTACCAGAGTACGCTGGGAAAATTAAATACAACTTTAATCTAACAGCTCCGGTAAGTCAGAATGTAACAGCAAAAATACGTTTCAACGAGTCTTCTACTGCTATTGAAGGTACACACTTCATTTTTGCAGAAAAAGAAATTTTAATTGAAGCGGGTGAGACAACAGCTGAGGTAGAAGTGCAAATTATTAATGACAACCTAGGTAACTATAATCGCAAAACTATTGTTGAGTTATATGATGTTGAAGGAATTGAGTTATCCGAAGTGCGTTCGTCGGGAGAACTTGTTATTGAAAATGATGATACGACGGTAGGATTTGGTGATAACGATAGAGTTATGTGGAGTGGTAGTAACTTACGTATTCCTTTAACTGTTGAGGGAGTTCGTGAAGAACCTCTGTTTGTAAGAGTTGAAGCTATAAGTGGTACTGCTGAAGCGAATAAGGACTTTATCTTATTGTTTAGCGATATCCGCGTTCAAGAAGGCGACTCATTGTTCTTTGCTGAGATCTCTGCAAAAAATATGTCGGAGGCACAAACTAAGAATCTGAAGCTTAAAATTACAACAGTAAAAGGTTTAGGGCTTACAACAAATGCAAAAGTGGACGGAGGTCGTCAAGAATGTGCCGTATCCATTATGAAAAGTGCTGAAATAAATAAAGCAGACTGGACACTAGTATCTTGTAACTCTGCAGAAGACACTAACCCAGGAAGCATGTTATTCGATGGTGATATCAATACCGTTTGGCATACAAAATGGCAAGGTGGCGAAGATGCTCCTCCATATATCGTAGTTATTGATTTTGGTAAACGAGTATCATTCGATAAAGTATTAGTACACAAAAGACAAAATCGTCCAAACGATGCTCGTCATACAAACTTATACATCAGTACAACAAGCTCAGATGTGGACTCTGATGAATGGTTTAAAATTGGTGAGGATACAAATGCTAATACAGGAGTACTACAGAATATGGTACAAATTAATGATATCCCTGTGGGACGTTACCTAAAAGTTGAAGTAACAAAAGGACGTGGCGATGGAGCTACAACAATTGCTGCTTTGGGTGAGATTACAGTATATGGAGGTTTAGCCGACTAATACCATGACATATCTACCAATTGTAATAAACAAGTGCACAATGTGTAAGGTAGGTGCTTCAAATAACTTTAGTATAGGAGTTATCACATATTAAATATATTCTAATTCATATGGTCCGGTTTATACCGGACCATATTATTAATTTAAAACAAAAGCCTTATGAAGTGTAAATTCGTTTATTTACCACTCATGCTACTAACAATTTTTTTTGTAGCATGTAAGGAGGATACCGCAGAGATGGCACCTCCTCCACATTTATCTGTGGGTCTTGCAGAGGGAGAGGTGATTAATATGAAGCAATTGGCTTCAACCAAAACAGTAAATGTTTCAACAAACTTGGAAAACTGGGATGTTGTAGCAGTTGGTGAAGAAGTATACGATTGGTGTACTGTCGAAACAAAAAAAGACGGAACTCAATCTAATATCCGTTTTAAAGTAACCTTTAATAACGGTGTAGAAGTGCGTAAAGCAGCTTACTCCGTTGTAGGAGAAGGAGTTTCTCCAATACGTATAGATATTGCCCAATTAGGAAGTGATCCTGTTATTCTTATTAGTATAAAGGATAAAGAGGTTAATAAAGCCGGTGAGAAATTCAATTTTGAGGTAACTACAAATGTGCAATACAATGTATCAACTTCAGCCAATTGGTTAAGTATTGAGGATGCTCCGGCAACAAAAGCAATTGTAAAGGAAAACTACCAAATTACTGCAACTGCTAATCAGTTTATGGACATGCGTATTGATACTGTGTTTGTAAAAAGTACGGATGACCAATATCCTATACAAGGGTTCTTTACTGTTCAGCAAACAGCAATAAGCCAAGAAGAAGCATTCCCGGACGATAAACTTATTTCCATAGCTTCGGCTAAACTAACCTATGGAAATACCTATGGATCTGAAAATGTAGACAGAACATTCGATGGTGATTACAATACACATTACAGTTCAAGTAGGACCTTGTTAAATGACTCTGTTATTATTGATTATACCATTGCTAGTACGGCTAAGAAAATAGATATAGTACGTTTGTCACAGCGTGCTAATGGCGATAATAACTCTATATTTGGCGTAGGTTCAATTTGGTACAAAACGTCGGCAGATACGGACTGGCAGTTAGCCGGAATCTTCAATGAAGCACGAGGTACTAAGATTGAGCAAAAAGTAGCTATTGTAGATGCAAATGAAATAAGAGTTTGTATTAAAAATACAGGAGGTGGGGCTATTGCCTTAGCCGAAGTAGAGCTAATTGAACTTGCAGACAGAGGTGATTTAAGTATTGATGCGCAATACTTTGAAGACGATGTATTCTCTGTCCTTAAATCGTCAACTACAAAGAATGATTTGAGCAAATTGACTAATGCAATGACCTATCGTATTGCAAAAGCTCTTCTGGAAAATAAGTACAATAAAGAGTTCCGTGCCAGAGCTTATAACAGCGATATGGAACCTTGGAGAGCATCTAGCCAGTTAGCAATAAGCAACAGAAGTAAATATGATAATCCTACAGGTATATTATTTGTGGCTGGAGAGCAACAAATTGTTTTTGTAGGAGAAATGAATCGCGCTTCCTTATCAATGCTTATACGTGATTGCAGAGAAGGTGGTGGCGAAGAAACTATTACATTAAAACCAGGATTAAATATATTTAAATCGCGAGTTACAGGGAATGGATATATACAATATTGGACTGAGGATGATACCCCTCAACAACCAATAAATATTCATTTTGCTTATGGACATGAAATAGGTTTCTGGGATAAACGTGCAGGCCATACTCAAAACGACTGGTCAAGAATACTTACAAACGCAGAGAAATGTATTCGTGACAATGGTGTTACTAATGGTATGATGGAAGTACTTGGGGATAAAGCTCAACTCATCAATACTGTAAGCGCTTTCCGTACTCATTGTAGAAATGTAGAGGAAACTTTAGAAATAATGGATAGCGTTATCGCAATTGAGTATCGCATGATGGGATTAATGAAAAACAACGCTGTTCCATCAAACAGAACATTATGCTTACGTACATGGGGTGGCCCGCCAAACTGGGGTGGACAATCAGCAAACTTCCCTAACTCTGAGGCCGATATGCTAACACCACAAGGTATTCGTAATTCTGTTTGGTTATATGGACATGAGTTGGGACATGGAAATCAAATTCGTCCGCACATGCACATGACAGGATGGGGTGAAACTACAAACAATAACTACACTCAATACGCGCAGTACCTATTGTCGGATAAAACAAATTTACGTCTTGACCATGAAACGTGTGCGCGTAAACAAGGAGATTCTCCAAGTGCTGCAGGTGGACGTTTTAATGCTTATTTAAATGAAGCACATGTTGTAAGAGAGCCATATTTAACTCAGGAAGGGCCGGACTATAAGAAAGGTTCTATGAATGGAACAGGCTTACGTGGTGATCACTTTGTTAAGTGTGTTCCATTATGGCAGTTAACAATCTATTTTATGATTGCCGGTGAGGGTAATGATTGGCATAGACCTGATTTTTGGGCAGATGTCAATTGGGCATCAATCCAGGATAAACGAACTAATCTTAGTAATGGCGAACGTTACGTAAACTTTATGAAGCGTTGTATTGATGCATCTCAACTAAACTTATCAACATTCTTCCATCAAATGGGACTTTTACGTGTTGTAGATAGAGATATAGATGATTATTCTGTAGGAAGGGTTACTATTACGGCTCAAGATAGTATTGATATTCGTACATTAGGAGCAAGTTACCCTGACCCTTCATCTCCTGTTATTAGCTATATCTCAATAAATGCAATGGAAGCATTTAAAAATCAAGTAGAGGTTAGCGGTACAATTTCTGAAGGTATTACATGGAATACAGACAAGTCACTTTGCACAATTGCGCATAATGTATGGCAAAATGTTGTAGTGTTTGAAACATATAAAGGTGATGAGCTAGTGGATGTAGCAATGGTAGGTACTGGCGACCGAAATAACACATCTACACAAGTTAGATATCCAAAAGGATCAACAAGAATTGAGGCTGTAAGCTGGAATGGAAAACGTACATTAGTTTACGGACAACGCCTTTAATAGCTGTAACTAGAAAATGCTAACGTGGGCATTTTCGGGGATAATCAACACGTCACATACAAGGAGTCTATTGAGTATATTTAGGTTTACAATCAAAATATATTCAATAGGCTCCTTTTTGTGATTCCTATATTTCCGTCCGGCACAATAACGGTTATAGCGCTAAACTATGCCTTAGCATAGGTAATAGAGAATGGAGTCTGTGTAGCTAGATAATAAGTTTTTTCCCTTAAACCGGCATAGCCACGTTTACGCCCTCATGCAGGTAAATATTGTTTTAACATACATCAATATGCCCTCTTCTATATCTATAAATGGATATAGGTGGGATATCTATGGGATATAGATGGGGTATAGATAGTGAGGAGAAGGTATGGTTATGATGTTGGTGTTGTGCATTGTTGAGCGTATTCTTTTATCTCGTTAAATAAGTATAACTGCTTAGCTTAAAAATACGTATAAATGATTGAAAAATATAGTGGTATTATTATTTACAATTTAATACTTTTATCGCCCGTAAAATAATAAATAAGAAGTTTTGTAACTTCAAGATAACGAGAGATTAAAAGAAATGATATGATTATGCGAAACAAAAAATTACTATTGATTACGGCGCTTTTTAGTGTTTTTACACTTAATAGTCAAGCGCAAGCATTTGTCGAATCGTTAAAGGACGATTTTGAATGGAGGTTGCGCGGACGTTTTTTAGTTGATGGTGGTGGATTTACCGGGACGAGTGAATTAAAAAATGGTTTAGCGCTTGCTGATTTACGTTTAGGGGCCCAAATAAAGTTTTTGAAACATTGGGGATCAACAATGGAAATTGGGTATACCAACAACAAAGTTTCTGTAAAGGATGTGTTTGTTAATTATAAATTGGATAATAATACCTTCCAAGTGGGACATTATTTTGAACCTTTTGGAGAGTCACGTATTGGTACCACCAATTTTAAATTAATGGCAGAGTCGCCAGCAATTAAGGCATTTACGCCCGGGCGTAAATTGGGAGGAACGTACCAGTACTCCTCGGCATATTTCAATGCTACGGTGGGCGCATTTAGTAATTATAGTATAAGCGATTCTCCCGGACAGGAACAAGGATATGCCTTTTCATCGCGTATTATTGGTAGACCAATTTACAATGAGGGGAATGTGTTACAATTGGCTGTAACTCCTGTGTTTAGTACGCCGGCGGGAGAGAATAAGGTAGAGCGTTTCTCGGCCGGATTGCCAACAAGTATTATAACAGGAGCAAATAACAGGTTTGTTGATGCAACTGTTACGCAAGTTATTAATACATGGAAAATGGAGTGCGAATTGGTGGGTATTTATGAAAAATGGTTTGTAAAAGGAAACTATACAATGGCACATGTTAACCGCTTTGGTGCTGATAACTATAGAGGGCAAGGTGCTACCGGCGAATTAGGATACTTACTAATTGGTCAACAACAAAACTACAATCCTTCTATGGGTTTTGTTGCTAATCCGGCACCGGGTTCGGTTGAGTTGTTAGCGCGCTATTCATACTTGGATTTAAATGACAAGGACGCAGGAATAAAAGGAGGTATTTTACAGAATGTGACAGTGGGTGCTTCCTATTACATTAATAAATTTGTTGCTTTCCGTTTAAACTATACTTACTCAAATACCAAAGTGGGCAATGAGATGAAAGTAGGACCGGATGATGTGAATATGATTCAGGGACGTTTGCAATTTGCTTTCTAACATTACAATTATAATAAATAAACAGAGCGATGCTTAATGGCATCGCTCTGTTTATTTATTATAATTGTATCATGTTGTATATAATATTTGTTGCGCCTAGTTGACTCTCAACGTAGTTCCTTGCGCTTTTTCCTGCCGTTTGTGTAGCAGTGGGAGAGGCTATTAAAGAGTCCATAAGCTGGTAAAACTCATCGGGATAGCCAATACTAAATGCTGCACCTTGTTCAATGAGTTGAACTGCTTCATTGAATTTTCGATATTTGGGCCCAAATATTACCGGGATACCGTACACGGCAGCCTCCAGTGTATTGTGTATGCCTACACCAAATCCGCCGCCTATATAGGCTATTTGTCCATAACGATAAATGGATGATAATAAACCAATACAGTCAATGATAAGTACCTTTGCCTCCTTCAAGTTCGCTTTTGGATCACTATACAGGGCAATGGGTTGCTTACTCAGTGCAAGAATGGACTGTATGTGCGCATTGTGAATTTCATGCGGTGCAATAATCCATTTATAGTTTGAGTTATTGTTATTAATGTAGTTAAATAAAATTTCTTCATCGGGTGCCCACGTGCTTCCACAAACAACGGCCGGCTGATTGTCTAAAAAAGTTTCAACGCGTTCTATGCTTTTTGCTGTGTCGGCAATTTGTTTAACGCGGTCAAAACGCGTGTCGCCAGTGCGAGTTACGTTGGTAATGTTGATGGATGCTAAACGCTGAACAGACTCTTGGTCTTGAACAAACAGGTGGTTAAACATACTCAACATTTCTCTATGTAATCCTCCCCACCATTTAAAGAAAGGCTGACTATCGCGGAATAGTGATGAGATAATATAAGTTGGGATGTTGCGTTTGTTTAGCTGATTTAGATAGTTGTACCAGTACTCATATTTAATGAAAATAGCAACATCGGGTTGTGCAAGTTCAACAAAGCGCTTTGCATTGCGAGGAGAATCGCCTGGCAAGTATACAATGCAATCTGCTAACGCATAGTTTTTACGAATTTCGTAGCCAGAGGGAGAAAAGAAACTTAGTAAAATTTGCGTATCGGGTTCACGTTCCTTAATCATTTCAATTAATGGCCGTCCCTGCTCAAATTCGCCTAGTGAGGCGGCATGAAACCATATACGTTTTCCATTACCACGCTTAAAAGCCTCTAGTTTTTGCCAACAATCCTTACGTCCTTCATGCATAAGGCGAGCTTTATCGTTAAATAACGATACGGTTTGAATAGCGCCATTGTATGCATGTATGCCTATGTTGTATAATGCTTGCATCTTCTCTAAATATATGTTCAATAGTGAGGCAAAGGTATAAATAAAAGGATTTAATCTTGTTTTTTGCTTGTTCCTTTTTCATAATCTCGTTTTTCGTTATATCTTTGTCCTCCGAATTACATCAATGTGGAAAGATTTGGCTGATTGCAACCACAGAAAAAAATTGCTAAAACGCATAATTCTGAATTCAACCTTCCCAATTTTTTCCTTTATATTATTTAATTAATTACCCTTTTAGTGGGGTGTAGAAATTTAAATCATAAATATGGGATATTTATTTACATCTGAGTCTGTGTCTGAGGGACACCCTGACAAAGTAGCGGATCAGATTTCTGACGCGGTATTGGATAAAATTCTTGCATTTGATCCTAATGCGAAAGTGGCGTGCGAGACCTTGGTAACAACAGGACAAACAATTGTTGCCGGAGAGATTAAAACAACAACTTATGTGGATGTACAAACCATAGCTCGTGAAGTAATCAATGAAATTGGTTATAACAAAAGCGAGTATATGTTTGATGCTAATAGCTGTGGAGTGTTATGTGCTATCCATGAGCAAAGCCCGGATATTAACCGTGGTGTTGAGCGTGCTGACCCAATGGAACAGGGCGCCGGTGACCAAGGTATGATGTTTGGTTATGCTTGTAATGAAACGGATAACTACATGCCATTATCGTTAGAGCTGTCGCATTTATTACTTCGTGAACTTGCTGATATCCGTAAAGAAGGTCAGTTAATGCGTTATTTGCGTCCTGACTCAAAATCGCAAGTAACTGTGGAGTATGGAGACGATAATAAGGTAAAACGCATTCATACATTAGTAATATCTACACAACATGACGATTTTATTAAACCGTTAAATGATAGTAACGAGGCAGAAGCAGAAGCGGATGTTGCTATGGTGGAGTGGATACGTAAAGACATTGTTGATATTCTTTTACCGCGTGTGAAAGCAAAATTACCAAAACGTGTACAAGCTTTATTTGATAAAGATATGATTCTGCATGTTAACCCAACCGGTAAATTTGTTATTGGTGGTCCTCATGGAGATACTGGTTTAACGGGACGTAAAATCATTGTAGATACTTACGGTGGTAAAGGTGCACACGGAGGTGGAGCATTCTCCGGAAAAGACCCTTCAAAGGTAGACCGTTCGGCAGCTTATGCAGCACGTCACATTGCTAAAAATATGGTAGCGGCTGGAGTTGCTGATGAGGTATTAATCCAGGTTTCATACGCTATTGGAGTTGCTAAACCGGTGGGTATTTTTGTAAATACTTTCGGAACAGCTAAAGTAAATCTTACCGATTTAGAAATTGCAAGCAAAATTGAAGAGATCTTTGATCTACGTCCTGCGGCAATTGAGCAGCGCTTAAAACTACGTAACCCTATCTATCAGTTTACGGCTAGTTACGGACACATGGGACGCCAGCCTGAAATGGTGAAACGTACATTCAAATCGAACTACTGGGATACTGTAGAAGTAGAAGTAGAGTTGTTTACATGGGAGAAACTTGACTATGTAGATACTTTAAAAGAGGCTTTTAAAGAGAAACGATAAGTTAAGTATACAATATAAAAAGAAGCTGTCTAACAAGTTTAGGCAGCTTTTTTTATATGCAAAAAAATAGGCTTTCAGTCTGATTTTCAGACAGAAAGCCTTTATTGTTTCGAATTAAATTCATAAATTAAGGTTGCACAAATAACTAAGAATCAATTCG
>JBOGCH010000017.1:0-67304 GCA_051656645.1 Marinifilaceae bacterium | reverse complement strand
TATCAAAACATGAACTAAAGATATTAAAAGGTGTCTATAGCATGGAGGATCCACCTCTTCCCATTCCGAACAGAGAAGTTAAGCTCCATAGCGCCGATGGTACTGCCGCAAGGTGGGAGAGTAGGTCGACGCCGAATTACTGAGAAGGTTGAAACGCAAGTTTCAACCTTCTTTTCGTTATATGGTATAGTGACGTATAATCACCTTGCGGCAATATCATCGGCGCTATAATCACGACGCCGATGGTTTGTGTGCGTAGCATTGGCGCAAGGTGGGAGAGTAGGTCGACGCCGAATTAGCAAAGCCAGTGAAGAAATTCGCTGGCTTTTTTGTTGTGTCTGCGCATCACCTTGCGGCAGTACCATCGGCGCTATAATCACGACGCCGATGGTTTGTGTGCGTAGCACGTGGCGCAAGGTGCCAAGGAGATACGATGTAGGACGACGCCGAATTACTGAACGCAAGTTTCAACCTTCTTTTCGTTATATGGTGTTGTGAAGTATAATCACCTTGCGACAGTACCCTTGGCGCAAGGTAGGTGCTGCTAGAAGAATTCAGAATGTAGTACTTTATAGCAAATGAATGTATTTATAGATTACTGAAGAATGGCGCAGAACTGTCCACGATGTGCGTTTATATAGCCATGTGTTTATTTGTTCATGGCGTATGGATGGGCTGTAGCGGTGTTGAGTGTACCGCTTTTTTGGGGAGAGGTTAGTTATTTAAAGGAGCGGGTGGATGGTGATGTTGTATGAGGCCAAATAGCGGTATGTGAAATCTTTTTTTTGTAACAATGTAGTTCTGGTATCATACATTGAATACGTTGTTTTACAATGGAGATATGGTACATTTATTTGTGTACTGTTATATGTTGTGTAGGTTAAGTGTGAGTCTAGTTATTGATGGTAGTATTGTTACAATAAAAAAAGCAGTCGGAAATTTACTTCCGACTGCTTTTTTTTATATTCTGAACTGCTATTATGCAATAGTTTTTTCTGTTTCTTTTGCAGCAGCAGGTGTTTCGTCCTTCATTAAGAATCTGTCATAAAGGAATAATAGGAATGTTGCAGCTAAACCAATTGAAAGCATTACAATCCATATGCGTGATGGGTTGTACATGTTCCATAGGGTGTTTGTTAACTCTTGTGGTGTTTGGTTTACTTGTTCGGCAACACGCTCAAAGTATGCGCTGTTTGATAATCCCTCAGGAATATTAAGTCCTTTTTCCAAAGCAAATTGTTTGGTATATGTTACTTTGTCGGAGATGTTTTGATACACAACTCCAGAGATAAAACCTGCGAAGATGTTTCCAAGGAATACAGGAATAAATGAGTAACCCATGTAAAGTGCTTTCTTATCTCCTGGTGCTATACGCCCAATGTATTCAGTGATTTTTGGTGATCCCGCCATCTCCCCTAGTGCGAAGATAAGGATAGCTACCATTGTAAACACTACATTTTGAGAGAATAGTGTCAATGACATACCAATGGAACATACAAGGAATCCGGACATCATTGATTTAAGCGGTTTTAAGCGCATAACAATTGTAGATACAACAATTTGGAACGCAATAATGTAAAGTGCATCAAGGTTTGTTACAAACTCAGAGTCCATTACACCCGGTGCAGGGCTGTAATTATTACTGATAAATGGAATGTAACGATGGAAGAAGTTGTACATTGGCGCAGTGTCTACCCATTGCGAGATAAATACAGGCAGTGTAAAGAATAACTGGTTGTACATTGTCCAGAAACCGGCAACAATAAGTAGGAATAGGATAAATTTCCAGTCGCGGAAAATCTCGCCCATATTATAGAAAACCTCCTTGAAAGTTGATAACAGCGATCCAGCTTTTTTAGGTGCTGCGTTTTCCTCTTTAGGTTCTTGATAAAAGAATAGTAGAAGGAAGTTTAACGATACGATAGCAGCCGAAATGTAGAATATAAGGTGCGATGATCCTTTGAATAGTAATGTTACCATAGGTCCAAAGAATGCACCAATATTTACCATCATGTAGAAAATACCAAATCCGATAGATGATGTTTCCGATGTGGTTGTTTTAGCGATAGTTGCAGAAATAATTGGTTTAAATAAAGCAGCTCCTAATGCCAAATAAAGATACATACAGAATACTCCCGTGAATGATTGGAACATTGGCAGGAATATAAATGCCGATGAGTAGATAACAAATGCTAGTGCAAGTACGCGTTTGTATCCGTATTTATCCGCGATTGCTCCGGTAAGTACTGGAAGAAAGTAAAGAATACCTGTTCCAACCCCCATGATAATCCCTTTTTGGGCTTGCGTAAACTCTAAGTAACCAAGATCTGACGATCCCGTAAGATAGTTTGCGAATAACATAAAAAAGCCGTACCAAGCCCAACGCTCGAACAGCTCAATAGCATTAGCGACCCAAAAGGTGCGCGGAAATTTAGAAAAAATTGACATAGGCTGTATAAATTATTTGATTTTAAATAGCTGATTGACAAATATAGAAATTAAATTGAATGTTTAAAATGTATATGAGCTTGAATGTGATTGATAAAATATTGCCTACTTTTGTAAAGTATTGTGTATATACACGGTATGCATGGATTTTACTAACTTAAATAATAGAATAAATTATGAGAAGATATTTAATTTTAAACTGTACGTTATTGGCTTTATTACTTCTGTCTTGCCAAACTGTGCCATTAACTGGACGTAAACAATTAATTTTTTATCCAGATTCGGAAATAGTACAGGCAAGTGCAGCTCAATACGGAAGTTTTTTGAAAGAGAATAAGCTCTCAACCAATGCGCAGAATAATGCTCGTATCACAGAAATTGGAACGCGTATAGCTAAGGCTGTTGAGGTATATATGAAACAACAGGGGCTAGAGGACAGATTGGCTAATTTTGATTGGGATTTTAAATTGGTGCAAAGTAACGATGTGAATGCATGGTGTATGCCTGGAGGGAAAGTAGTTTTTTATGAGGGAATTCTTCCCTATTGTCAAACAGACGATGGAATAGCTGTTGTAATGGGGCATGAAATAGCTCACGCTGTTGCCAGACACAGTAACGAGCGTATGAGCCAGCAGATGTTGCTAGAGGCAGGTAATGCCCTTGCTGCAGTGGCATTACAAAACAAGCCTACACTAACACAACAGGCAATATCGGCAGCAGTGGGTTTAGGAGCTAACTATGGCGTTGTTTTACCTTTCTCGCGTAAGCATGAGTATGAGGCCGATGAATTGGGCTTAATATTTATGACTATGGCCGGATACAATCCACAAGAGGCTATAACGTTTTGGAGCAGAATGGCGCAATCGGGGGGAGCAAAACCTGCTGAATTTATGTCAACTCACCCGTCGGATGTTCATAGAATAGAGCAATTACAACAGTTAATGCCACAAATGGAAAAATATAAACCTGCTAAATAGTTATACTCTCGCTTTTCTTTGTAGCAAGTTCGGTATAAATACATAACCCAGAATTATTCCATTCATTATTATGGCATAAACAATGGCAGGTATAGCCATCTCGGTGTTGTTAAATACAAGAGGACTGCATGCTAGTGCAATGGCCTGTGCAGCATTCTGAATACCAATCTCTATTGTTATTGTTTTACGTTGTGCAATATGCAGATTATACCAGCGGGCCAATAGCAAGCCTACAAAAAGTGTTGACGATAATAAAAGCAAGGACGACATTCCTAGTTGTTTAAAATAGCGGGCTATAGTAATATGGTGTTCAACACAAAAAAGGAATATCATCAATAATAGGGCAGGTGTAATGCCTTTCTGTATAAACTGGGCGCATTTATGTGCCCAGTTCTTTTTATAATATTGTATCAACATCCCTATGCATATGGGTAGTAGTATTAACACAATGTTTTGTATCACCATCATTTTTATAGGAAAATCAACAGTATTATCGGATACAAATTCAGTTTTATATAGAATGTAGGACATATAAAGCGGAAGAGTTATTAGTGTTATCACACTGCTCATTGTGGTAAGTACAACAGAGAGGGCAACATCTCCTTTTGCCAAATAGGTTAACACATTGGATGAGCTGCCTCCCGGACAGCAAGCAATAAGCATAAACCCAATAAAAAATGTTGTTGGCATATTAAATAACATAGCAATTAATAGGGCTATAATGGGTAATAAAACAAGTTGTCCCAATAGGCCAATAATAAGTGCAGCAGGCGATTTAAATGCAATTTTAATGTCGGCAGTCTTAAGCTCTAACCCAATAAGAAACATCATTAATGTTAGTATTGGAATTACAATGATGAGTTGATTCATAGTATACTTTTATATAAGATGCTGCAAAATAAAACGTTTTTCCCATTTATACCAAGTTGAATATTGGTTTATTCTCGTCCTGTTGATACTTCTGGATAGTGGCAATGAGTAATTATAATCTAAATGAGTCTATCCTATTGAATAACAATTCAATTCACGTAGTCGTATCAGTGGTATGAATAATTAAAATGATATGATTATGAAAAATTTGTTTGCATTTGGACGAATGTTGATAGGAATCTGTTTCTTAATTGCCGGATGGATTCATTTTAGATATGGTGCCGAGATGGCCGATGCTATACCTGCCTGGTTAGGATCGGGGAAATTTTGGATGTATCTTGTTGGAGCACTTTGGTGTTGTACGGCAATAAGTTTCCTTTTCAATATTATTGTAAAAGTAAGTACACTTTTAACCGTATTACTATTGCTAATTGTTATGGCTTTTGAAATTATTCCTCATTTTGCCGGACCAAGCAGTTTTATACATTTAGCATTCGCAACTTCTATGATTGCCGGTTGTTTAATGATTTATGCCAATGCGGGAATAAGTGCGAAGGACGAGTAAGGATTTATCCTATAAAACAAGTGAAAAGAAAAATACCGGTTATCTCCCTGCACGAGATGAACCGGTATTCTTACATTGATGAGATCTATCTATTTACCTGAATGAATCAGTATCTTAATTCAAAAGAAAGGGTAGAGCCAGTTGGGTACGGAAAGAAGCTCTACCCCAATCACCATTTAGAATAAAATAATATGTCGTTGTTTATGATCAAATGTTAGCTTTATAGCTCCTGCTTCGTCAACAAGGTCGCCTTTAGGTGTTAGCAAAATATACATTGCATCCTCAGCTCCTCTAAGCAGAATTTTATAATTTCCACGAGGCATTTTTGCATACTCAACAATGATGTATGTAGGGAAAGCCACCGCGAGAGTCTCCTTAATTGCTTCAGGAAGTAACGCGATATTACGTTCCCAGCGTGGAGACGCTTTAAGCTCACTTTTATTTACCCCGGTAAAAACCAGTGGTAGTGTAGCTAAAGTTAAAAGTAATATCAACTGTTTCATGACTCTTATCATTTGATTTCACCTATTACTATGAGAATAGTGTGCCAAAAACAGAATAAATATTTAAATAAGTTGTAATTGATTGAAAATCAACACAAAGTAAAAATATTGAATTTGTGTACATAAATAATAATATTGTGGATGTGTAGATTTAAAGTGTGGAAAGTGTGGAAATATTCTACATGTATATTTGCGTGGTAATGTTTAGGAAATTAGTACTTGAAATTTGATGCCAAATTCCTTTACCCCGGTTAAGGGTTTCTACTAGGTTTCGACTAGGTTACGACAAGGTTTCGACTACTATTGGGGTGCAATACTAGTAGAAACCTAGTCGAAACCTTGCCGTAACCTAGTCGAAACCCACAGGAGGGATACGCCATTGCCATGGCGTGGTTGTGGAATATATTTTATGTGCCGTAATTACTAATACATACCTCTTTTTGCACTTGGTGCATGGGAGGGCTGCTAACCCCTGTGAGGTTGTTTTTTCCATGCTGTAATGATAACAAGAGTAATTCCATTTGTTGAATACTGAGATTTGATTATCTTCGTAGCAGCTAAAAATGTGCACGATGAATAAAATACTTTTTGTTGACGATGACTCGGTATTCGCTTTAATGTTAAAGAATTGGCTTCATAAAAAAGGATATGAAGTGACATTGGCATCTACAATGGCCGATGGATATAAACAGTTCTGCGACCATGAGTACCAGTTGTGCATAGTTGACTTGCGTTTACCCGATGGTATGGGTATAGAACTTTTAAAACAAATGAAAAGTTTTAATCCTGCCATTCCCGTAATAATGCTAACGGGATATGCTGATATACATACTGCGGTAACAGCTATGCAGTATGGTGCATTTGATTATTTAACTAAACCAATTCCGCCGGAGGAGTTATTATCCAAGATAGAGCAAGTACTCAAAAAAGATACACCTAAGGTTGTAACGGAGAGTGCGCCAACATACATTGAGGGTGTGGATGAAAAATCGCGTAAGCTATATCACCATCTGTCATTGGTGGCACCTACGGATATGTCTGTGCTTATAAGGGGAGAAAGTGGAACGGGAAAGGAGTACGTAGCTAAACGTATACACTTGCTTAGTAAGCGTAAGGATGCCAAGTTTGTCCCAGTGGACTGTGGTTCTATACCAAAGGATTTGGCAGCGAGTGAGTTTTTTGGACATATTAAGGGATCTTTTACGGGAGCGGTTACGGATAAGGTAGGACTCCTTGAAGAAGCCGATGGTGGTACTATATTCTTAGATGAAGTTGGTAATTTAAATTACGATATTCAGGTGTTGCTTTTGCGTGCGCTTCAAGAAAAACGTATAAAACCTGTTGGTGGGACTATTGAGAAAACGGTAGATATTCGAGTTATATCGGCTACAAATGAGAATTTAGAGGAGGCTGTGGCTAAAGGAGAATTTAGAGAGGACTTGTATCACAGATTAAATGAATTTACGTTAATTGTACCTCCATTAAGAGAGCGTAAGGCCGATATTCCGATGTTCCTTAATCTATTCCTGGATCAGGCTAATAGTGAATTAGGAAAGGATGTTGTTGGTTTTAGTCCGGATGTTGAAAAGCTGCTAACGCAGTATAGATGGTCTGGGAATTTGCGTGAGATGAAGAATATGGTTAAACGTGCCTGTCTGTTAACACAAGGAGAGTATATAGATAGGAACGCATTGAGCGATGAATTTTTACAAATTATTGAGCAACCACAAGAGGTTAACCATTTTGTTGATAATGAACAAGAACGCATTATAGCAGCACTACGCGAAACGCGTAACAATAAAAGTAAGGCTGCGCAGTTGCTTCAAATAGATAGGAAAACGCTATATAATAAATTAGCCTATTATGGTATTACAGGTGAGGAGATTTAATCTTCTCACCTTTTTTCATCGAGCCATGCCATTATCGTGGTTCTTACTTCGCACCAAATATCCATCATCTTAGCATCGATAATCCCTTCCTTCTCGGCTTGTGCCAATAAGTCCAACATAGGTTCAATGTTTAATTGTCTAAACATGTTAAGCATTCTATGTGCTGTTTGTTTCACAATGGTACTATCTGCTTGGAGTAATAAAGCGATGTCCTGGTCTGATTGTTTAATAAAGGCATCAATAATTTCCTTTAGTGCATCCTCTGTGTCACAATATGCCGCTAGGGATGCAATGCCAAAGGGAATAATTTGTAATGGAGGAAGTGGTACTGTATCGTCACTTATGGCTTCAAGTTGTAGGATGGATAAAATTTGTTGCGGACCAAATGGTTTTGGAATAGCGCATAGGAATCCTCTTTTTTGTGCTTGTTCAACAATTTGTGGGTTACCACTCATGGCCACTACCGGAAGCGTGTAACCGGCTTTCCTGATAGCATCATATAGTGCAAAGCCGTCAATGTCCGGCATTTGTATATCGGTAAACAAATGGGAGTAATTTCCTTTCTTTAAGCGCTCCAATACTTTTGTAGAATCGCTTTCATAATCGGTATAAATTTTCCGCGAGCTTAGAAACTCGTGTAGCATACCTCCTTGTATTATGTCATCGTCAACCACCAAAACGCGTAATGAGCTACCGGCTTTCAATGTTGGTGCAACGCGGGGTGCGGGCGTGTAAGGGATGGTTAAAGTGAAAACAGATCCCTTCCCTAGTGTACTGCTTACTTTGATATCGCCATTTAGAAGTTTAGCAACACCTTTACATATATTTAAGCCTAATCCTGTACCTGCCTGTTGTGCTTTCCCGTCGGCAAGTTGGTAAAAGGATTTAAAAATATTCTCCAATTCGCCGGGTGCAATTCCTTTTCCGGTATCAGCCACGGAAACAACAAAATTATTATCGCATAGTTGTACAGACACAGTAACGCCGCCTTGTTGGGTAAACTTAATGGCATTGGATATTAAGTTGGATGCTACTTGTTTAATTCTGAAAGGATCTCCTTTCATAAAGGAGTCGTTAATTCTATTGTCAATAATAAATGTTAGTGTAATTTTCTTTTGTCCGGCAAGGGGTAGGAATAACGCTTTTAAATCTCGGAATAGCGCGCAAGGATCAAACACAATTTGTTGAATGGACAATGTATTGTTTTCCAGACGAGAGTAATCAAGCAGGTTTGTTACCAATTCGGCAATGGTGTTTGCCGATAGTTCCATATTGCTTAAATAGTTTTCAATGCGTCGTTGCGGATGCAAATCGCGCGATAAGGTAATATATCCCAATATGGCGGATAGTGGTGTTTTAATGTCGTGCGTAAGCGTATATATAAGCTTTTCTCTGTAGTGTAATAAGTTTTCTAAATTTAATTTGGCGTCCTCAATTTGCCGCCTATATCTATTTGCTGCCGATATTTCTTTAAAGGTTGAGTAAACAAATAAAATAACAATCATTATGCTTATGGCTGCAATAATGGTTATAAGGTTTACTGTTTTGTTAATACTAATTTTATGTTCCTCCAGTTGGCGCATAGTTGTAGCAAACTCTTCCTTTTCAATCTCAGCGAGGAGAGTTCCAATTTCTGTTCCAATTTTTTTATCGTTAATAATAATTCGTTCTTGAGCTTTTCTTAGTCCCGCTAAAGAGATGGAATCTTGCTTTATGTAACCTGAGAACGTACGCGCTAGCATTATGGGCAAGGAGTCTCTATTAGTTGAAATTACGGTATCGGTTTTTACTTCAACATGGTTGTTAATAATGAGCTGCCTTTCGGGTCTATTAAACATGTTAAGAAAACCGCCTTTTTTGTTTTCAACCACAATGGATGAGTCCACAGTTTCAATAATTGTGGTATCAATTCTGATATGAGTATAGATGGAGTCCTTTATTTGCTCAAAATCTCTAAAAAGTTCATTGAGCCTTTTACTATCGTTAATCTCTTTGTTAAGTGTGTGCAACACGCGTGCATACTCTTTTTTTTGTTTAAAAAGTTCTTTTAATTCGGTTATCTGCCTATGCTGTACACTATCAGTTGAAAAAAGGGCTATTTCATTAATTTTTTGGCTAAGTGAGTCAATGTGTTGAATATGATTTTGTAATCCTTTGTAGGTTAGTAAGTTTTCACTACGTCCTGTAATTTCATTTTCATACAACATAGAAAGTGTTTCGCTGATAAGAACCAGTTTGCGGTTTTTATCAGTGTTGATAGGAATTTTTAATGTACTCTCAAAAAGTACATAAATAGTAAATGCCGATATGGCACATATAATAAATAATGTAATAGCTATTTTGGTGCGCATAAAAGAAAAGTTTCAAAATGTTATATGCTACTGCAAAATAAGAAAAAAATGGAATTAAATTTCATTGTTAGTATTCAATTTACTTACTTTGCGATCGCAAATTTAAAAAATAATATGATGGTTCATGTGGTAGATGACAATAACTCGCTATTAAATTCATTTATAGCAGAGTTACGAGATCAAGAAGTTCACCAAGATAGTATGCGTTTCAGACGTAATTTGGAACGTGTAGCTGAAGTAATGTCGTACGAAATAAGTAAGCAATTCTCGTATAAAGCAATTACTGTACAAACCCCCATTAACCCGGCTACGGTAATGGTTCCTGAACGCGAAGTTGTAATAGCATCTGTAATGCGTGCAGGACTACCTTTTCACCAGGGATTTCTAAATTATTTTGATAAAGCGGGAAATGCTTTCATCTCCGCTCGCAGAGAATATAATGAGGATCACTCGTCTTTTGAAATTCGTTATGACTCCATTTATACACCAAGCTTAGAAGGAAAATACCTAATTCTTGTTGACCCTATGTTAGCAACAGGAGCATCTCTTGCAGTTGCTTATAAAGAGTTAATAAAGCAAGGTGGAATGCCTGAGAAAACATTCATTGCTGCAGTTATTGCAAGTAATGATGGTTTAGCTTACTTAAAAGAGGAGTTAAAGGATCATAACATTACCATTTGGGTTGGTACATTGGATGAGAAATTAACCAACAAAAAATACATAGATCCGGGAATTGGCGATGCTGGTGACCTGGCTTATGGCGCAAAATTATAATTGTAATGGCAATAATTACCATTTACACGGATGGAGCAGCGAGTGGCAATCCCGGCCCGGGAGGCTACGGCACAGTGCTATTATCCGGAACACATAGAAAGGAGCTCTCTGCCGGTTTTCGTTTAACTACGAATAACCGCATGGAGCTCCTTGCGGTTATTAAAGGTCTTGAACAACTGAAACAAGAAGGTAACGACGTAACCATTTATTCCGATTCAAAATATGTGGTAGACGCTGTTGAGAAGCAATGGGTTTTTGGATGGGAGAAAACCGGATTTAAGGGGAAAAAGAACCCTGACCTTTGGAGGAGATTTTTGGTAGTATATCGCAAACATAGGGTGAAATTTATTTGGGTAAAAGGACATGCTTCTATACCTGAAAATGAACGTTGTGATCAGCTTGCTGTAGCAGCGTCAAAAAGCGCCAATTTATCAATAGATACAGGATACGAGGAGGGTGATAAGGATAATTTAGGGCTGTTTAATTAAAGAAAGAAAAATATTTGCGAAATATACGTCAACATTTGTATAAATTTATACATTTGTACGTGCTAAAAGAGTTTAATTTTTCAAAGAATAAATTGTGTTTAACACAAAGAGATAAACAGATTAATTATTGTAAATCATACCGAGTATTATTGGACTATCGGTATATAACAAACAAAATAGTTGTATGAAAAAGATACTTATCGTTGGAGCCGGAGGGCAAATTGGTTCGGAGTTAGTACCTCATTTACGTGCTATTTACGGTGCGGACAATGTTGTAGCGGCGGATATTAGTGCTGATAAATGTAAAGTTTTAGCAGAGGCTGGACCATTCGAGGAGTTAAATGCTTTAGATGGACAAAAATATGCCGAGATTGTACGTAAGTACAAAGTTGATACAATCTTCAACATGGTTGCATTGCTTTCGGCTACCGGCGAAAAAAATCCACAACTTGCTTGGGATGTTAACATTGGTGCTTTAACTAACTCACTTAACATTGCTAAGGATAATAATTGTGCCGTTTTTACTCCAAGTTCAATTGGTGCGTTTGGAAAAGACACTCCTAAAAACAATACACCACAGGATACGCTTCAACGTTCAACATCTACAATGTATGGTGTTTGTAAAGTAACTGGTGAGCTTTTAAGTGACTATTATTTTAACCGTTTCGGTGTAGATACTCGTAGTGTACGTTTCCCTGGACTTATTTCATATGTAACTCTTCCTGGTGGTGGAACTACTGATTATGCTGTAGAAATTTATTACGATGCAGTACGTAAAGGTGAGTTTACTTGTAATATTGCTGCCGGAACTTATATGGACATGATGTACATGCCGGATGCTTTAAATGGCGTTGTCGAATTAATGGAAGCAGATCCTGCTAAATTAATCCACCGTAATAGCTTCAATATAGCTGCTATGAGTTTTGATCCGGAAGGAATTGCTGCAGAAATCCGCAAACACATTCCTGAGTTCAAAATGAGTTATGATGTTGATCCAATTAAACAAGCAATTGCCGATAGTTGGCCAAACAGTATGGACGACTCTTGTGCTCGTAATGAGTGGGGATGGACACCAAAATATGATTTGTCATCAATGACTACGGATATGCTACTTAAAATCCGTGAGAAACTAGATAGAGGAGAAATCTAATCAAGGATTTACATAATACAAAAAGAGGATACTTTATATAAAGTATCCTCTTTTTGTATTATGGTCTTTTCCAATATTGTGCGCGGCTAAAAGGGCCTAAGTGTCCTTTTACTATAAGAATTTTATGGTCTTTGGGATCTAACATAAAAGTACAAGTGTAGGATTTTCCGTTTTTCGGGTCGGTAATTGTTCCGCCCTTATATTCGCCATCCTTATACTCCATGTTTTCAATAATGTTCATACCAATAACGGGTGCGTTTTTTTTGGCGTCTTTGCATTTAGTACATTTTACGTCATTTTCTTTAACGCCTGTTGGTAAGTTATAAAGCTTTACCACTTTGCCGTAGAATTTACCATCTTTCTCGTAAATCTCTACCTCCGATTTTTCCTTCTTTGTTTCATCGTCAAATGTAACCCATTTTCCGGTTACAATCTGAGCATTTGCAACGTAACTACAAAGAGTTAATACAAGAATTAAGATATGCTTCATAATCTAATTTGTTTTAATAGTGTTATTAACTAAAAGATATACAGGGAATAGCACAATGTTGTTGTGTTTTCCTTACTCTTTTTTATCCATTATAAGTTGTTGTTCCAAAATTTCCATGCGGCCTCTGCTTGTTGTTCCAACATTTGTTGCCCATTCATTACACGCGCTCCATGCATAGCACCGTTGCTCATAAAACGGGTTGTGCTTGGGTTGTATGTCAAATCATACAGAAAATCCTGGTTGGTCAATGCCTCGTAATTGATGTCTGGGCAGCTCTCCACGTTTGGCCATGTGCCTAAAGGAGTTGTATTGACTATAAGTATGCCGGGGTGCATTTGCATTCGTAACATGGTATAATCAATGTTATTTCCTTTTGCTTTGCGGCTCACGTACTGATAAGGTATGTTCATTTGTTCTAAAACGTAGGCTACCGCTTTGGCTGCTCCACCTGTTCCTAATATGTAGGCTTTGATGGGAACTTTGCCTGCCAATAACTCCAATAATGATATTTTAAAACCGATACAATCCGTATTGTCTCCTTCCAGCTCTATGCCATTTTGAGTACGTGTCACTTTAACACAGTTTACGGCGCCAATAGCGCGTGCAGCTGGTGTCAAAGATTTTAGCATTGGTATAATTTGTTCTTTATACGGAATAGTTACATTAAATCCGCAAAGAGTAGGCTCTTTGCGGATAATAACGTCAAGTTCAGCTATCGTTTTAAGCTCAAAATTAACATATTGAGCTTTGATATGTTCCTTGGTAAACTTTTCGGTAAAATAGGCGCGTGAGAAGGAGTAATCCAATCGCACGCCAATTAGTCCATATGTTTTCATTCTGCGCTTTCTCTATAACGGTTTCCAATGCGTTCAACGCCCCAAATGGTAAGGAAACCAATTACACACATAAGGATTGCTCCCCATACTTGTGGATTAACGTTGTTAATAGCCTGGTACATTGTTGGCGATACATTTGTTTCCGTTAGTACTTTTTCAATGCCGTTCGCATTTAAATAAGTTTGCGTAACTTGTTTCCAAGGCCAAATCTTGTTCAAAGAACCCATCATAAATCCGGTAAGCAGTGCTATTGTTGCCGTATGATAGTTTTTCAATAGCCATGACAATAAATGTGCAAAGGAAACAATACCTAGCAATGCCCCTAGTGCAAATAGAAGTATAACTTCAATTTGTAGTTCATGAACGGCCTGCATTATAAACGCGTACTTACCTAGAAGTAGCAATATAAATGCCCCCGAAATTCCGGGTAATATCATGGCACAAATAGCAATAGCTCCAGAGAGAACAATATACCACCATGTTTCGGGTGTATTGGCAGGTGTAAGCACCGTAATTGTATATGCCGTGACAATACCCAATGCCATACCGAAAAATGTTATAAAATTCCACTTCTTAATAGTACGTGCCACAAGAACAGTTGATGCTATTATAAGTCCAAAGAAGAACGACCATACATAGATAGGATAGGTGTTCAACAAAAAAGTCATTAACTTGGCTAATGAAAAAATAGATATTAATATACCTGCCACAACAGATACTAAAAAGCTACCGTTAATTTTATCCCAGAAATCCCGAAAGCGGCCTGATGCTAAAAGTTTAAAGGCTTGAAAATCGCATGATTTAATAGAGTTAATTAACTCCTCGTAAATGCCTGTAATAAAAGCTATAGTTCCGCCGGATACTCCGGGTACAACATCGGCAGCTCCCATGGCGCATCCTTTTAACACAAGTAGCAAATAATTGCGCATACCCGATGTTTTGTTCTCATTGTCCATAAAAATACTTTTTACGTTGAATAAATAAATTCCTTCCTACTTCAATACATTACGATGTTCCAAGCGCAAAAGGTCAAAGACCGTTTTTACCGGCGTAAATGTTGAGGTTGGTACTTCTATAAAAATAGTGTTCCAATTGGCCATGGATCCGTTCCAAAGACCCGGAAGTTCCTGAACTTTAATTTCTTCACCTCGGTAGGATTTGTCTGTAATAAATCCCTGCGCGCGGTCAACAAATTGTTCTAGGTTAAACTTCTTGCCTTTGTAATTGCGGATGCCGCAAATTAAGTCAACAGGATTAAAGTGAGTAGATGAATTGAAAATCTTTTTCTGCTCTTTGTTAGACATATCCACCTGTGCCGATTCAATAATCATTAATCGCGATGTTCCGTCCTGTGCCTTCACAAAGAAAGGACCACCTCCGGGCTCACCCTCATTTTTTACCATTCCGCAAACACGTATAGGGCGGTTTAAAATGGAGTGGTAAAAAGCACAGCGTTTCTTGCTATCCTTAGGGATTTCAGCATTACTTAAATCAACATTCAATTCATTTTTGATAAACAATTCAATGTCTTTGAATTGTTCCTCTTTCAACTTGCCTTTGTCCAGCAAGTGTAGGAATTCAAAAATAGTTTCCTGTGTATCCAGCAATACGGCTGCAAGCAGTTTTTTGTATTTAACAGTATCTGCTTTAAATCTGTCCGGAGTTACGTTGTCTATGTTTTTTATAAAGACTACATCCACATCCAAATCGTTTAAGTTATGAAGCAATGCTCCATGTCCTGCCGGACGGAAAAGGATTTCGCCTTTGTCGTTTCGTACCAAATTACCTTCTTCGTCAATACTAACTGTATCGGTGGAAGGTTTTTGAACAGAGAAAGTAACCTCGTATTTAATATTAAACATTTTCTCGAATACTTTGGTCACTTTCTTTAGGCGTTTTTGAAACGCCGGAAGGTATTCCTCCGATACGGTAAAGTGAATCTTTGCAGTGTCGCCGTTGTTGGCATATAAGGCACCTTCAACAAGGTGTTCATCAAATGCCGTACGTGCAAAATCCCTATATATATGGAAATCAATCAATCCTTTTGGAGTGTTTCCATAGTTCAATCCCTTTTTGTTGAGAATAAAGCCAAGAATCTCAGCATATTTATGTTTCTCGATCATTTTATGCAAATCATCGCCCTTTTCCTGTATTACTTCCAGTAAATGGGTATAAAACGCGAATTCCGAGATACGATCAAAAAAGTCATACATAGTTCCGCTCCCTTTGCTTTGCAGAAAATCAAGAAAATCTTCTTGCGAACCGGTATAATTCTCAATAAAATTATACAAATCCTTAAACATGCGGGTTGCCGACCCTGATGCAGGGACCATTTTAATCATTTCAAGCTCTGTTTTGGCATTCTCATACATGGCTAAAAGTGCTTCCTCGTATTTGGGTTCAATACGTCGAATGCCTTTACCAATAGTTGCCGCTTCGTTTAGGGTTACCGCTTGAAACCCGGTTTTGAAGTTCTCTAACTGTTGGTCAATCTGCGCGGGTTTTATGTCGCGATCTTTAAAGTACTTCAAATCCTCTTTGGAATACATAGTATTAAAATTAAGTGATAATTACTCTTCGTCCTCGTCGTATAAGCTTTCCTGGTTTTCCAGTTCGCGCTCGTAGAACTCCTCTGCTTCCTCCAACAGGGTGTCGATATCATCTTGTGAAAGTGGTTCGTTATCAATCCAATGAATGCGTTGATTGCTATAAAAACCATCTAAATCGCATTGAATAATGCAACGTGGTGCGTCAGTGTGAACTACATAAATCAAATCAGTTGCCACTTGTGAATTGTCGGCAATAAGAAACTTAGGTAACATGATAATTTTTAAAAGTTAAATTGTTTTTAATTAATATGTTTATAAATCCTGTTGTTACAGTTGTTTATACGGTAACATACACGGGTAAGAATGCAAATTTATATTAATAATAAATATCTGAAAGTAAATTAGCTGATAATTTGTATTTTAATACATAGATTTTTCATTGTGTTAAATAATAATTTATAACTAAGGTTTTGCACATATTCTGTTGTACATATTTACCGGACAAAATGTTTTATAACTGGTAATTTAAACTGTTTTTTTACGCAATTAACACTAATATGGATACATTTCTTGCCTTGTTAGTAATGTGAGTTTTGTATGTAGAATGCTGTAAACGTACCACTGTGCACACACAACAGCCACATAGGCATAGATATACTTGGACGTGTAATAATGTATAAACCTCATAATTGAATAGCTTAATTTTACATACCGGTTTGCACCTGTTGGTACATGCGTGCTGTTTCATTCATCTTTCATAGTGGTTTCATAGTGGTTTCATTCAGGTATCGACCCCCAAACCTGAATGAAACCTGAATGAAACCTGAATGAAACCTGAATGAAACCTGAATGAGATGCGGAGGGGATGAGGAGAGAGTAATATTTTGAGTTGGCTGGGGTTTGATTTATTTGAAATATAATTTACCTTCGCTTTTGGTCCGTTAATGCCTAATATGCAATTGCTTGTTTGTTATTATTTTTCGGATGTTTCCATACTGTTTATGCAGGGAAATTGCTAAAGTGGCTTTTTGCGGAATGCAAAGCCACATAAGGATATATTAAATATATAAAGTTATGAAGAGAGTAGCATTATTTGGCAAAGGGTTTAGTCCCGAATATCGGGATGAGGTGGCGCAACTTTTTCAGTTATTGCGCCAAAATGGTTGCAAAGTGATGTGTGAAAGTAATTTTTCCCGCTATCTGTGTGAAGAGTTTGATAGCTGTTTGCTTTTTGACGATTTGTTTGATAAATCCTCTTTTCATTCCATGCGCCCTGACGTATTAATAAGTGTAGGTGGTGATGGTACTTTCTTGGATTCCATTGCTTATGTCAGAGATAGTGGTGTACCCATTGTTGGCATAAACTTGGGGCGATTGGGTTTTTTGGCTAATATAGCTGTGGATGAGAAAGAAGAAGCTGTAACTTCCTTGCTAAACGGGGAGTATGAGGTAGAGAAACGGGATGTGTTAGCAGTTACCGTGGATGGCGAACCTGCGTTTGATTTTAGTTATGCGCTAAATGAGGTAAGTATCTCTAAGAGTGATATGGCTTCTTTGTTAACAGTTCATGCTTCAATTGATGGAGATTATTTGACATCCTACTGGGCGGATGGGCTTGTTGTAGCTACTCCAACTGGTTCTACAGCCTACTCACTTAGTGGTGGGGGACCTATTGTAGCGCCTGAGTGTCCTAATTTTGTGCTGACGCCAATTTGTCCGCACAATCTAAATTTACGCTCATTGGTAGTGTCGAATAAAGTATCAATTGATTTACTTGTTGAGAGCCGATCGGGTGATTTTATTTTAGGTTTAGATTCTCGTTTTTGCCGTCTTCCTCAAGATAAACGCGTGCGTATAGAGTGTGGCGATTTTCAAGTGAATACACTTAAATTGCGCAATCATAACTATTACCGTACCCTCCGAAATAAGATGATGTGGGGAGAGGATAGGCGAAATAGATGATAATTAGATAATAAAATGTGTGTTTTGATTTTATTTTTTCTAAATTGATTATTACATTTGATGCCTATAATCCTAATTTGTAGGAAAAAAGGTGTGAATACAATACACAGGGTGTAAAAATAATCTACTCACTATAATTTAATATATGGAGATTGAAGAGATAAAAAAAGCGGGAGTGCCTGCTCATGTTGCCATAATTATGGATGGTAACGGGCGTTGGGCCGAAAGCCAAGGGTTGGAGCGCGTGATGGGGCATAAAGAGGGAGTGGAATCTGTGCGCCGTGCAATAGAAGCTGCTGCTGAGGTAGGTGTTAGTTACTTAACGCTTTACGCTTTTTCTATAGAGAATTGGAATAGACCAAAGGCAGAGGTAGATGCGTTAATGGAGCTATTGGTAGATGCAGTTCAAAGTGAAAAACCCGAACTTATGCGTCAAAACGTTCAGGTACGTACCATAGGAAATATAGCTTCAATGCCAACACATGTTCAGGCAAAGATTAATCATTTAATTGAGGATACATCTGTAAATACCGGTTTGTGTGTAGTTTTAGCGTTAAGCTATGGGTCGCGTTGGGAGATAGTTGAGGCAGCCAAAAGTATAGCTCAAGGGTATAAAACGGGTGAGATAACGGAGACCGAATTGGACAATTTAAGTGCTTCGGATTTCTCAGCTCATTTAAATACATCGTTTATGCCCGATCCGGACTTGTTGATAAGAACCAGTGGGGAATGCCGATTAAGTAACTTCCTGTTGTGGCAATGTGCTTACACAGAGTTTTATTTTATTGATAAATTTTGGCCCGATTTTAAAAAAGAAGATTTATATTTGGCAATTCGTAGTTTTCAGACGCGTGAAAGACGTTTTGGAATGACCGGTTCGCAATTAAAAAAATGATTCAATGATACATAAACTAACGTTAACTTTTTTCATAGCTTTACTTTGTCAGTTTTCACTAGTGGCTCAGGTAGCTGATAGTGTTTCCAATCCGGAAGTATATTACTCGACACCTAAGACCTATACGTTGGGTGGAGTGACTGTTACCGGTATTGGCGATCATTACGATACAGAGACACTGATTCAGTTGGCCGGATTGAGTATTGGGCAGCAAATAGAAATTCCTGGAGAGGCAATTACTAAAGCTGTGAAGAAACTATATGGACACGGATTATTTTCGGATATTTCCTTTACAGTTGATAAAATTGTAGGAGATAAAGTTTATTTAACAATGGGGCTTGCTGAGCGTCATAAACTTGACGAGATTAAATATATTGGTTTCAAGAAAAGTGAAGAAACGAAGGTAAAGGAGCGTATTAATCCGCTTCCCGGTACTCAAGTTACCGATAATATGATTGCGAATTTGAAGCATATTGTTGAGAACTACTTTAAGGAAAAAGGATATTATAATATTGGTGTGCGTATTGTTCAACGAGATGCTCCCGGTAAACCTAACTATGTTATTCTTGATGTTATTGCCGATCATAAAAATAAGATTAAGATTGATGAAATTGTAATTAACGGAAATACAGAGGTTAGAGATGGTAAGTTGAAGGCTGCCATGAAGAAAACTAAGGAAAAATCGTTGGTTAATTTCTTTAAATCGGCTAAGTATATTGAGCATAACTTTGATGAGGATAAATATAATTTAATAGAAAAATATAACGAACTTGGTTATCGTGATGCAACTATTGTTGAGGATAGTGTAGTGCAAGTTTCTCCAGACAGAGTGAAAATTTACCTTGACGTTGAGGAGGGTAAAAAGTATTTCTATAACAATATTACGTGGGTAGGTAATACTATTCAGGATTCTGAAACGCTATCGCGTATATTGAAAATTAAGAAGGGAGATACATACAATAAAACCTATTTTGAAAAGCGTTTACAAGGCGATGAAGATGCGGTGGGTAACTTAATTTACTCTAATAACGGTTACTTGTTTTTCCGTGCTATGCCTGTAGAAACCATTGTTGGCGATGATTCTATAAACGTTGAAATTAGATTGGTTGAAGGACCGCAAGCAACAATTAATAGAGTAATTATTAAGGGTAATGACCGCACTCATGAGCATGTGGCTCGACGTGAATTGTTTGTTTATCCAGGAGAGTTGTTTAGCCGTGAAGATATTATTCGAAGTATTAGAGAGTTGAGTAACTTAGGTCACTTTGATCCGGAGAAATTAGGAGCGCCTGACGTAATTCCAGATCAAGAGAATGGTACTGTTGATATTGGTTTTAACCTATCGGAGAAAGCGAATGATAAGATTGAGTTATCGGGAGGTTGGGGAGCCGGTATGATTATCGGATCTGTAGGTTTAACTTTTACCAATTTCTCTATTCGTAATATATTTAATTGGGACTCGTATCGTCCGTTACCGCAGGGAGATGGCCAGACATTTAGTTTGAAGGCACAAACCAATGGTAAGTACTATACATCGTTCAGTTTGTCGTTCCGCGAGCCTTGGTTGGGTGGTAAGAAACCAAACTCGTTGAGTGTTTCAACTTATTACTCACGTCAAACAGGTTATACGTCTAGTTATTACAACTCATACTATAACTATGGTGGAACGGGTAGAGGATCAAACGAGTTGATGCAAACATTTGGTGTGAGCGTTGGATTGGGAAGACGTATAAAGTGGCCTGATGACTACTTTACTATGTATAATGAGATATCTTACCAACGTTATAATTTGAATAACTGGAAATACTATATCATACAGAATGGAAACTCGAATAACTTGTCAATTTCGACAACTATTCGCCGTAGTTCAATTGATAACCCATTGTATACACGTACAGGATCGGATGTTTCTTTGTCGTTGGCATTGACTCCTCCATACTCATTGTTGGATAATAAAAACTATGCAAGTGGTAACTTGAAGGATGATGAGCGTTACAAATGGATTGAGTACTATAAGTTTAAATTTAATGGTAAGTTCTACATGCCGTTAGATAACAAACAAAAATTAGTTCTTTATACAGGTATTCAGTATGGTTTCCTAGGTTATTACAATAAAGATAAACGTTCGCCATTTGAAGGTTTTGAAATGGGTGGTGACGGAATGTCCGGATACAGTATGTATGGACGTGAGTATATTGGAATGAGAGGTTATGCTAACGGATCGTTAACTAATGCGGGATCGAACTTTATTGCTCCAAATGCGGCCGATGCTAACTTGTATAGCAAAATTACAATGGAGTTAAGATATCCAATTTCATTGGCACAGTCGGCAACTATTTATGCTTTGACGTTCCTTGAAGCGGGTAACTCATGGTATAATGCAACGGATTTTGAGCCGTTTAACCTTTACCGTTCGGCCGGAGTTGGCTTACGTGTGTTCCTTCCAATGTTTGGATTATTAGGAATTGACTGGGGTTACGGATTTGATGATGTACCTGGCCGTCCTGACGCTGGAAAATCACAATTCCACTTTGTGTTAGGTCAAGAATTTTAATTTGATTTGAAATAAAGACTATAGCGATTTTTTTGATGTATTCTATATGAATATATCAAGAAAATCGCTATATTTGCTTTTATATGATAGATTACAAACGAATATAAACAATTATAATTATGAAGAATATTTTAAAAATCGTTGCCATTGTTGCATTTAGTATTGCAACTCTAACCGTATCCGCACAGACAAAAACACAGAAGCTTGGTCATATAGAAACTGAGAAGTTATTGAAAATTATGCCTGAAATGATTGCTGCAGAGAAAACGTTACAAACAAAACGTGACGACGTAATCAAAGAAAGCAACAGCTTGCGTGAGCAGTACCAAAAAATGATTACTGAGTATCAGGAGAAACAACCTACTTATACAGATGTAGTTCGTAAAGCGAAAGAGCAAGAAATTATGGAATACCAACAACGTATTCAACGTTTTGAAGAGTTGGCAGGTAATGAGTTACAAAAATCGCAACAAGATTTAATTCAGCCTATTATGGACAAAGCTCTTAAAGCGATTAAAGATGTAGCTAAAGAGAATGGTTATACTTACGTATTTGATATGAGCGCAGGATCTATCCTATACAGTGCAGATAATGCAGACGATCTTTTACCTTTAGTTAAAACTAAACTAGGAATTAAATAAATAGTTTAATAGTATAAAAAAATGGCTATCCATTAAGGATAGCTATTTTTTTTTGTAGGAAAAACAATTACTTTTATATCTTAGTAAACAATTTCTTAACGATTGGAGGAGATCCTATGAGTAATGAAAGTTTGAAGCGCAAAAGTCCCATTGGAGTTTTTGATTCCGGATATGGCGGATTGACAATCTTGAAGGGAATTGTTGGGCAATTGCCCGGTTATGATTATTTGTACTTGGGTGATAACGCGCGCGCGCCTTACGGGTCGCACTCTTTTGAGCTTGTGTATAAATATACGCTTGAGGCCGTGCGTTATTTGTTTTCGCAGGGCTGTGAGTTGGTAATAATTGCTTGTAATACGGCTTCTGCAAAGGCTCTACGCAGTATACAGCAAAATGATTTGCCTAATATTGAAGGCGAGAAGCGTGTGTTGGGAGTGATACGCCCAAGTGTGGAAGTACTTGATGTAATTTCAGAGAATAAGCATGTGGGAGTGATGGCAACGCGCGGTACGGTACAATCCGATTCGTATAAACTTGAGTTGGATAAACTGTATGGAACGGATAGTTTTGTAGTGTCACAATTAGCTTGCCCAATGTTGGTTCCTATTGTGGAAAATAATGAGATAAACACTCTGGGTGCAGAGTACTTTGTAAAGCGCTATGTTGATGAGTTAATGTGTATGGACAAGGAGATAGATACTGTTGTGTTGGGATGTACACATTATCCGCTTCTAAGCGAAATTATTGGACGTTATTTGCCGCGCCACGTGAAGATGGTGAAGCAGGGAGATATTGTGGCGAGCAGCCTGGACGATTATTTAAACCGTCATCCTGAGATGAAGGCGAAATTATCAACAGGTGGAACGATAACGTATCAGACTACTGAGAATGCAGAGCTCTTTGACCATACAGCTTCTTTATTTATGGGGAAGAAAATTAAGTCCGAGAGCATAAAATTATAAATGGGATTATGTACAAACTGTCATGAATATGACCGGAAACCTCGAAAACTGTAAGATAATGGATAGCGATATATTGGTGGAGCGTGCGTTTGAAAATTTAATAAACTCCCTTAGGCCGGGTACAACGGATGAGAATAAGGAGAAGATACGTCATGCCTATGAGTTTGCAAAGGCAGCGCATGTTGGAATAAAAAGACGTTCGGGTGAACCTTATATTTTACATCCAATTGCAGTGGCACAAATAACAGCCAAGGAGATAGGCTTGGGAACAACATCTGTTATTGCAGCTTTACTGCATGATGTTGTGGAGGACACGGATTATACAGTAGAGGATATAGGCAATTTGTTTGGAGAGCGTGTAGCTTCAATTGTTGACGGATTAACGAAGATTAGTGAAGTTACGGGTCAGAATAGCAGTAAGCAAGCCGAGAGTTTTCGGAAAATGATTTTAACACTTGCCGATGATGTACGTGTTATATTGATTAAGATTGCTGATAGGTTGCATAATATGCGTACGCTATCGTCAATGCCCGAACATAAGCAAGTTAAAATTGCCGGCGAGACACTTTATATATATGCGCCACTTGCGCACAGAATGGGGCTACATGCAATAAAAACAGAGTTGGAGGACTTGAGTTTAAAGTATGAGCATCCGGAAGAGTACAGAATTATTGCAGATAAGATATATGCTTATCATCAGCGCTATACTTTGCTATTGGAACGTTTTATTGCTCCAATACGCACTAAGTTAGATGAGAATGGATATGTGTTCTCAATTTCGTCGCGCACAAAGAGTGTTTACTCCGTGTGGCGTAAAATGCAGAAACGAAATATAAGCTTTGACGAGATATATGATTTGTTGGCAGTTCGCATTGTTTTTAATGCAAAGGATGGCCAACCTGAGAAGTGGCAGTGTTGGAACATTTATTCGTTAATAACGGATTTATATAGTCCAAAACCTGAGCGAATACGTGACTGGCTGAGTGTACCAAAGGCAAATGGGTACGAAGCGTTGCATGTTACGGTGATGGGGCCTGCAGGACAGTGGTTCGAGGTGCAGATACGCTCCAAACGTATGGACGATATAGCCGAGCGCGGTTTAGCTGCACACTGGAAGTATAAAAATGACGGAGAGAGTAGTGAGCTGGATAAGTGGCTCTCTGGAGTGAAGGAAATATTGGATCAGCCGGATGTATTGGCACTGGAGTTCCTGGATGAATTTAAGATGAATTTGTTTGCCAAGGAGATTCGCGTATTTACGCCGAAGGGATATATGCGAACATTGCCAAAGAATGCTACAGCTCTTGATTTTGCTTACGATATTCACTCAGAGATTGGAAATAAATGCATAGGTGCTAAAGTAAATCACAGATTAGTGCCAATGAGCCATAGGTTACAGAGTGGTGATCAGGTTGAGATTTTAACTAGTGAGAAACAATTTCCACAGCGTGAATGGCTTAATTTTATAATTACTGCGAAGGCACGAGCACATATTAATGTGTTTTTGAAAAAAGAGCGTAAGGAGCAGATCCGAGTAGGTAAGGAGAAATATAAGGATATAATAAATAAATTAGCACTGGATGGTGGTGTTAATCCACTGGAGAAGCTGCTACGGAATTACGATTTGCCAAATAAGGATGAGTTGTATTTAAATATATCGAAAGATATCCTCTCATATGGGGAAATAGAGAAAGTGCTTAAAAAGAAACCTGAAAACTTTTTTGTGAAATATTGGAAACTTCAGTTTTCAAAGAGTGATAAGAAAGATGTAGTTCAGAAGCCAACAGAGCATGAAATAAATGAGGAAAATCCGGACATAACAATAGCGCCCTGTTGCAATCCGATTCCCGGAGATGATGTGGTAGGAATGAATATTGCGGGCGACAAAATAATTGTGCATAAGCGCAGCTGTCCGGACGCTATACGCTTAATGGCGAGTTTTGGCGACAAAATAGTACCGGTGAAGTGGGTGAGTCAGAAATTGATGTCATTCCTAGCGGTGATTAATTTGAACGGAATAGATTCCAGCGGTATAGTAAGTGAAATATCGACATTGATATCGCAGGAAACGAATATAACTTTGAGGTTAATACATTTTGAGAGTAAGGACGGAGTGTTTGAAGGTGTACTCCATTTATATGTCCACAATACGGATGACTTGACACGTTTGCTTCATAAACTAAAGGATGTGAAGGGCATAATCAATGTAAAACGAGTTGAGAATTAAAATAATATAGAGATTTCATGTCAAGTAAGGAGATAGTAAAGAATAGGGTACGGAGTGTCTTTACGCAATATTTGCAGTTAAACAGTCATAGAAAAACGCCTGAGCGATTTGCAATATTAGATGAGATATACTCCAATGAAGGGCATTTTGACGTTGAATCGCTCTATCGCGTAATGAAGACCAAGCGTTATAGAGTTAGCAAGGCAACACTTTACAATACAATAGAGTTATTGATGGATTGTAAATTGCTTGTTCGGCATCAGTTTAGTACACATTTGGTGTGCTATGAGGCATGCTTTGATAATTCGCGCCATCATCATTTAATATGTAAGAAATGTGGCTGTATTATTGAGTTCTCGGACGACCGAATGGATGAGATAGTACATGAGTTACATGAGAAATATGGTTTTAATGTACATCAAAGTATGCTGTATGTTTATGGGGAATGTGATGCCTGCAAACAAAAAACGGCCGAAGATGGTAAAAAGTCTCATTAAAATATTACTTTTGTACGTTTGTTCGTGAAAATGGACGCAGACATAAAATATTCATTATCAAATATGAGTATGCCCTGTGGGACAACTCATTTTGCATTAAACATAAAAATTAGATACAAATGAAAGTTGATGTATTACTTGGATTACAATGGGGTGACGAGGGAAAAGGCAAAGTAGTAGATGTCTTGACTCCTAATTACGATTTGATAACACGTTTTCAGGGAGGTCCTAATGCCGGACACACATTGGAGTTTGAAGGTAAAAAGTACATACTTCGATCTATCCCATCGGGAATTTTTCAAGGAGGAAAAGTAAACATTATTGGTAATGGCGTTGTGCTAGATCCTATTTTGTTTAAGCAAGAAGCTGAAGCTTTGGCGAAAAGCGGGCACGATTTAACTAAGCAACTTTATATTTCAAAAAAGGCGCATTTAATTTTGCCTACACACCGTATGCTTGACGCAGCTTATGAAGCAGCTAAGGGCGATGCTAAGATTGGAACTACCGGAAAAGGTATTGGTCCTACCTATACTGATAAAGTGAGCCGTAATGGTGTACGTGTAGGTGACATTTTATTAAACTTTGACCAAAAGTACAATGCAGCGAAAGCACGCCATGAAGCTACGTTGAAATGTTTGAACTACTCATATGACATTACAGAGTTAGAGAAAGAGTGGTTTGAAGGTATTGAATACTTAAAACAATTCAATATTATTGACAGTGAATATTTGATTAATAATAATATCAAAGCAGGTAAATCTGTATTGGCAGAAGGTGCACAAGGTACGTTGCTTGATGTTGACTTTGGTTCTTATCCATTTGTTACATCATCAAACACTGTTTGTGCCGGAGCTTGCACAGGATTAGGTATTGCTCCTAATACAATTGGCGAAGTATTTGGTATTTTTAAAGCGTACTGTACTCGCGTAGGTTCGGGACCATTCCCAACTGAGTTATTTGACGAGACAGGCGATAAAATGTGTACTATCGGACGTGAGTTTGGTTCAGTAACAGGACGTAAACGCCGTTGTGGATGGATTGATTTAGTTGCTTTACGTTATGCTATTATGATTAATGGCGTTACTAAATTAATTATGATGAAGAGCGACGTTCTTGATACATTTGAAACTATTAAAGCTTGTGTGGCTTATAAAGTGGATGGTGTTGAAACTAACGAATTCCCTTACGATATCTGTGATGGTGTTGAGCCAGTTTATACAGAGCTTAAAGGATGGCAAACAGACATGACACAGATGACAACTCAAGAGCAGTTCCCTGCAGAGTTTAATGCGTATGTTGAATTCCTTGAGCGTGAGCTTGAAGTACCTATTCATATTGTATCTGTAGGTCCGGATAGAGATCAGACAATTGTTCGCGGATAATTTCCGTTTATAGAATAAAAATCGGCGGTTGCTATTTAATTATAGTAACCGCCGATTTGTTTTATGATTTATATTTAAGAAGTTGAGAAATCATTAAGTCGCCCAGTTCTGTTTTCTCAATGATATGTTCTTGGACGCTTTTAACAAACGGGTTATTATCGAAGTCTCCTCGTACGTATTCAAAATCCTTCTCTTTTCGTCCGGATTTCCCATCCATTCCAAAGCCCACTTTAACGGCAAGAGAGAACTCTTTTCGCGCATCTTCATAAAGCATATTATCCAAAGTTATAACGGCATCTTTCCAATCGGAAATAATATGTACCACGTCGTCCACTGTAATATCATCTCCATTCACGTGGTACCATAATTGAAGTTCGTGCCATGCCCACGTCCATTCCATGTCATAATAGTCCGTATGTAACTTAGTGAAGTAATTTTCAATGGAAGTGATGCCCGGATATTTTTCTTGCTCTATATCGTGAATCATTCGAGTAACACACTTTTTTGGAACAATTAATCCAGACAAATCAATCCATTCGCCTAGACCATCCTTATGCGTGTCTGTAAGAAGCGCTCGCAGTTGTTGGTTGTTATGTATTTCCTTATCGGCTAAACGCGAAATAAGCGAATTACCGAGGAATTTTACAATAGCCAAGGAATAGAGCTCAATGCCTTTATTTAATGAACTATGCTTAATGGATACGTTGTTGTAGCTGTACTCAGGTGTATTTTCTCCACACAGCTCTTTAAGTGATCTTAATATGTCGATGCCATTAAGCATTTTGCGAATAGTGAAGGGACTAAGCAAATTAAAATTTATTTTATCCAACAGAACCCTGTCCGTGCGCTTGTCTCGTTGTGGCCACTTTTTAACGTCCCGAATGGTACCAACACTTCGAAGATTTACTGCCGGAACAAGTGTTGTTGTATTGTTGCGCTCTATGAGATAGGAGAACGGCAGATTGGATGTATCCGGATGTTCCACATGTCTACCCATAATGAGCGAGAATGGGCCAATTTTAGCGGGCCACAGAATATAGGAGTCGCTCGTGGTTTTAGAACCTCGCTCAACAATTCCTTGATGAATGGGACCTAGTTTGTATAAATGATTACTTTGGTTGGAGCCACTTCCAGCATTTAAAAAGGAGAACATACCAGCAATCAGTAAGCTAGATTTGTGCATGGAAACGGTGTATGGACCTGCAAACACGGCACAGGCCTCTCCATTTTCTCCTTGACAATTACTAAAGAACAGCGAGTCGTGCATTGAAAATAACTTGCTTATATGACAAGCCTGGCCAATAAAGGAGTTGACAACGGTTGCTCCATCGCTAATGTGAGCTCCAGATGAGAAAATAAACCGTTCGGCAACTACATTATGCCCCACAAATATAGGTGCTTCCTTGGTACTATTTATAGATCCTTCAGATAGTCGCGACACTCCATCAAGAGTTGCGAAATCGCCAATATATACATTCTCAATGGTCCCACACCCAATTACGGTACATCCGTACGCAATAACTCCTTGTGTTGTTTGTATCTCCTGTGCATAATCGGATATCATGCTGCTTAAAATACGGATAAGCTGTGGATTATGTCTATATAAGGCAATAATATATGCCAAATGAGCTGACAGATTATTGAACATCGGTACCTCGCGCCCACCAACCTCGTTCAGTACGGAAACTGGCGTTCCGTTAGCGAAACTTGTAGCATTTGTTACAACAATTCTGTCAATGTTTTGTATTCGCGAATCTTTCCCTATCCTGTAATTGGCAATATACTGCGAAACGTTTTCTATAAGTACATCATCATCAATAACACAGTTATGAATAGTTGCGCGGTATATACCTGCGTGTTTAGGTACACCTCCCGGCAGTATAAATAATTTTTCAAAACTTCCCAATTGCACTGTACCTGAAAAGTGAACGTGGTGTATATGTTGAGGCGTGAAATTTTCATCTACATCAATCATATTCCATGCTTGTGCGCGGCAACCTTGTTGTTCTAGGAGTTTAATCTCGTCCGTAGTTAGTTTACGAAATAATTTTTTCTTTCCCATATGTTAGTATAATAATGTAAAAGTCAGTAATTTATAATGTAAATGTAGTTTAATTTTCAATGTTCCGCAATAAAAAAAACGATAGTACAGGTATTAATAAATATCCTATACTACCGTGGAAATAGCTATATCAAATTCAATTATTTATTTTTAAAATAAAAGACTATTGAGGCCTTCTCAATGGTATGCATCCATAAGTAGAAACCTACAAGTCCTGGCGAAGCATCTGCAGTCAGTCCTAGCGTCTCACAGTCTAAAGCATAAACAGTTATCATATACGCATGCCAGCCGTGCCCAGGAGGTGGATTGCAGCCTGTATAACCAGGGCTCCCCGTGTCGTTTTTAGCCTGAATAGCTCCAGGTGTAAGCAATAGTTCAACGTTTCCTGCATCTTCAGGTAAGGAATTTGTATTCTCCGGAAGATCAAATATGCACCAATGCCAAAATCCACTGCCAGTTGGGGCATCCGGATCATACATGGTTACTGCAAAACTCTTTGTACCAGTTGGAGCACCTGTCCATGATAATGGCGGAGACATATTTTTCCCACCGGATTGGTTATGTACCATGTCAAGATGTGCTTGTCCCGATAAATTTGCAGACTGTAAAGTTAATTGCGGACCCATAGATATAGTTCTTGATGTAGTAGCTACTACGTTAATTAATCTTTGTAAGTTTTGTTGCTAACACATTAGTTATTTTGCTGACCTCCATATCTAGCTCTCAATTCGCAATATCGTCTAAATTGTGAAGGAGTTAATACCTGCTGCATAGCGTTCTGTGTTTGGTTCTCTACAGCCTGAATAGCCGCTGTTTTTGCCTCTCCTGTTTCAGTTTGTGCAGCTTGCATATCAATGTATTGACGTGTAAGTATCTGATTCAATGAATCCTTTTGCGTATCAGTTAGTCCAAGCACAAAGTTAAGTTGCCTTACTCTTTTATTAACCACTTGTTGCACTTGCTGTGTGTCTGCTTGTGAGTTATTTTGTGCTCTGGTTTCATAGTGTCCTATAGCTACACATAGGCCAATAATTAGAACAATCACTATCTTTTTCATAACAATACCATTAAGAGTTTTAGTTTTTAATTTCCAATTAATCATCCATAATGTGCATGGTATGAGTTATTGTTTGGTTGTGTACGTTAAAACGCTTAGATTGTGTCCTATTATTGGCATAAAATAGTATAAATTAGTATCTGACAAGATTAGTCTATAAACTTAAATAGTTATAATGATTTGCATATTTATTAAATAACTTGTATATATGTGCTAAAATTTGATATTGCGATAATGATAATGAAGTCTTTACAAAGTTGTGTGTGTATTTTGTGTCTATTAATAGTTGCAAGTTGTAGTGTGAAAATGGAAAAATGGGAGGAAATAGAAGTAGCTGCTCCAATATATCCCGATTATAGCAATGTAACAATACCTGTTAATATTGCACCACTTAATTTCTCCACAGGGAAACCAATTAAAGCCGAATTCTATTTGGCTGGAGAGAAAATATATGAGGTGTACGGTAACCCGCATTTAGATATTGACGCAGATAAATGGAAACAAATGCTAACGTCTGCTGCCAATCAAACACTAAACGTGTCTGTATATGAGTACAATCAGAAAACATGGGTTAAATATAAACCTTTAACTCTACACGTTAGCGCATCGCCCATTGATGCGTATATCTCTTATCGTTTAATTGAACCCGGTTACGAAGCCTGGAATGAGATGGGTATACACCAACGTCATTTAGAAACATTTGAGGAGAAAACATTGTTCAGCAATACCAACATGAAGGATCATTGTGTTAATTGTCATAGCTTCAATCAGTACCAAGGTAATTCCTTCATGTTTCATGTGCGCGGAAAGCATGGCGGTACAGTTATGGTAAACAATGATAACATAGATCAGATTGATATTCGTGCCAAAAAAACAAATCTGTCGGGAGTATATCCTTTTTGGCATCCGGCGGGGGACTTTATCGCCTTCTCGTCCAACAGCACACATCAGGCATTTCATGCATTTGACAATAAACGAATAGAAGTGTACGACTTATCGTCAGATTTGATTGTGTACGATATAAAGAAGAATAAAGTCATAGAAGATAAGCGTTTACAAATAGACTCTCTTTGGGAAACATTCCCTACCTGGTCTCCATGTGGAAACTACCTTTACTTTTGCCGAGCATTACAACAAGAAATGCCTTTCCAAGTAAAAGAATTAAAATATGGTTTATATCGTATACCTTTCAATACACAAAAAGGAGTATTTCAAGACTCTGTGGAATGTGTGATTAGTGAAACTGATGTAAATCAGTCCATCAGTTTTCCCCGCATATCCCCCAACGGTCGTTTTTTAATGTATACGCAAGCCGAGTGCGGAACCTTCCCTATATGGCATAAAGAGGCCGATATTGAAATGATAGATCTATCAACCGGACAACATGTAGATTGCTCTGCAATGAATAGTACCGACAGCGAGAGTTACCATTCTTGGTCGTCCAATGGGCAATGGGTTGTATTCAGCTCTCGTCGTGACGATGGTTTTTATACACGTCTATACATAGCGCATATTGGTGAGGATGGGGCAGTTTCTAAACCGTTCCTATTGCCTCAACGCAATCCGCAAAGCAATATCAATTTATTGCGTTCGTATAACATTCCTGAGTTTAGCGCCACTCCAACGCAAGCTACTTTTAAGCAATTGGAGACGAGAGTATTAAATAAAGCTGTAAAAACCAATTAATTCCTGAATCATGATAACACTAGTTCTTACACTAATCTATTTCGTTGCGGGAATACTATTTTGGTCGCAATTGTATCAGGGACATATTTATTACTGGGAATATTCTAACTTCTTTGTAACCAACAGTGATTTTATTATGCCCTATTTGCTTCGCGTAGGCGGCTTTGGGGAATTGATGTCCATGTATATCTTACAATTTTTTAGTTATCCGTGGATTGCTGCGTTTCTGTTAACCCTAATACCTTATGCAGTATTTCAAATTATATTGGCCGTGAGAGCCAAACGCACAGTAGTGGAATATACATTGGCGTCTGTATCGGCCATTGTGGTATTTGCAATAATGCTAAGCAAGGACGTTCCATTTAATATCGTTTTTGTTGCATCAGCTATGGCTGCAATAGCATTAGGAGTAAGTCGCATACCTAACCGCATTGCATATCTTGTCTTAGCCTCCATCTTTAGTGTCATTGCATACTGGAGTGGTGGACCTTGGGCTTTTATATTATATGTTTCCGTTTTGGCGTTAGCATATATCCTTCATAACGTAAAAAGCACCACATTTCAAACCCGTTCCAATATTGCAATGGCGGTACTAGCACTGTGGGCAGTAGTTGTTGTATATCAAGATTTCAATAAAGAGGAAAATTTACACAATGAGCATATGTTTGTCATTGAGCGCTATGCCGAACATAGCGAATGGGATAAAATAGTTAACACTCTTTCCGCACAAAAGGAAATGAGTATTGAGGAGCAGTACTTACTTGCATTAGCCCTAAATTGCAAGGGAGATATGGGCAACAGCTTCTTTAATTATCCCTTTCTTGGCGAAGCTATCATGGCATTCGAAAAACAACAAGGATATAAATTAAGCTTATATAAAGGTATTCAATACCGATCATTAGGATTAATAAACTCCTCTATACACCAATATTTTCAGGCGAGCGTATTATCCAAATATCCTATGGATTTCCGTACACTCCGTGCGTTAGCCGCTTTGAATGTTGAAGCTGGCGAGAGTAGAGTGGCAAATAAATATATAAGCATACTTGAACAGTCTACGCTGAATGGCGACCTCTGTGCTAATTTAAAGAAACAATTAGCCAATCCTCAGCCAGTAACACTACCTAAGGATTTCTTTATGGAATGTCGTCCATTTGTATCGGATTTAGCTCGTGTAGCCGATGTGGATATAACCAACAAGCGTGCTTATGACTATGTTCTTACAACTTTATTGCTACGAAAGGAGTTGGGTAAGTTTTGTACCATTCTCAACAATTCTCCTTATGCCACAGCCACACAGCCGTTACCCCAACATTATCAGGAAGCTATTATTATAGCTCAACTGAACAATATTCAGGGTACTGACAAGTTTGCTGTTTCGGCACAGACGTCACAAAAATTCAAGGATTTTAATGGGCTTTTTAAGCAGATGGATTCAAAAAAAGGGTTGGGTAAGGAGCTGGTTAAAGACTATGCAAACACTTGGTGGCATTACTTTCAGTTTGGAGTAAACGCCAAAGCAGCCTTGTAATTTAGGACAAATATGAAAAAAACTATCGCGTTAGTAATATTATTATTGCTGGCAATTTTGCGTACCTATGCCACGGACTATCGCTTTAGATATTATACCGTGGAGGACGGACTGTCCAACAATGCAGTACGTTACATAACACAAGATAAAAAAGGATACATTTGGACGCTTACGCCAAATGGATTAACACGTTTCTCTGGTAACAAGTTTAAAACGTTTAATTACACTGCAGACAGTTCATTTCTTGTCTTTGACGACATGATTAGTCTTGGAACAGACAGTAAGGGAAATATATGGATTGGTGGCGATGCAAAAATTTATTTTTTCAATCCACTTATAGAAAAAATAGAGCACTTTGAGCCTGAGCTTGAAACCCAACTCAAGTCGTACGTCTTTAAAATTATTGAGGATTCTCACGGAAACCTGTGGTTTGCAACGCGCAGTAACGGGATAATTTGTTACAATCCTCAAAACAATACCTACACGCAGCTGCATAGCAAACAAATTGAGCCGCAGTTAAAATTGCGCGAGGACGAACTTACTGACATAATTATTGATGCGCAAGGCGTACTTTGGGTTTCCTACGTCTCTAGTCCCTATTTATATTGTTATGACATTCAAAACGGTGTTTCAGAGCATATAGCATTACCTAACGAGACGGTACTGGAATACAATAACGGATGGTTATTAACTGACGATTCCTTTGGAAACATTTGGGGAGTACGTAAACACACCAAGATGTTTTGTCTAAATAAAGAGAATAAAAACTTTCGGGTCATTGAACCTCAAAATAAGGAATGTGTAACTAACCGTGTCCTTTCCATTATAGAGCAGAAACCGGGAGTGTTAATGATTGGCGGCATAAATGGAATTATTGTCTATAACATGGTCCAGTCGTCATTTCATAACATAAAGTGCGATCCAATAAACTTTGGTCTTAATGATTATTTTATTCATGCACTTTTCAAAGACCGGGAAGGCGGAGTATGGGCAGGCTCCTTCTATGGCGGATTGAATTATCTTTCGCCCATAGACTATGGATTTGAGCTACAAAAAGATGTAGCCAATGGCAATACATCCCGCTTCATAGTCAGCTCCTTTTGTGAGGACCCATATGGTCAAATATGGGTGGGAAGTGATAATGAAGGAGTAATTAAATATGATCCCATCCGTAAAACCGTAAAAGCATTCCCTGTACTCGATAGAGATAAGAAAACACTAAATGTACATGCGCTTTATGCCGACTCTTCGTATCTTTACGTAGGAGCTTTTGCGGCAGGCCTGCGCAAATTAACATACAATGGCACATTGGTGCGTCACTACCGTCCGGGACATAACATTACCGCACTCTACAAGGATGGGGAGCAGCGCCATTGGTTAGGCTCAACCTCAAATATAGCACTCTATAATGCAAAGCGCGATATGTTTATTGATTGCTTTGACAATAAACAAAACATACGCGTTTCGGCCATTACCGGCGACGATCAAGGATATACATGGTTTTCCACCTTGAATAAGGGTTTGTACTATTGTAAACCCGGTTCCTTGGTCCCTGAAAAGTTTATTATGGATAGTACCGGTTTTATTACAGACCGCATACGCTCCATTTGTTTTCATAATGGTAAACTATGGGTGGGTACCGATGGTGATGGACTTTTTTATATAGAGCAATATTCACATAAATTGATACCATGTTCTCATACTATTATGGAGGATAAAGTGGATATAAACTTCATAAGTGCATCGGGGAAATATTTATGGATAACAACAAACAGAGGACTTTATCGCTATGCTTTAGACAATGGCGACATTGCTTGCTATGACCAAGAGGATGGTTTGCAAGGAAAAGTATTTAATATCGGAGCCGGATTAAAAACCTCTGGTGGCAGAATTTACATAGGCGGAAATAACGGCTTTAATTATTTCGATCCGGGTTTTGTATCTCAAAATCACTACCCTGCACCTATTGTGTTTACCGGCTTACGTGTATTTAATCAGGCTGTAGAGATTTCAGAAAAGGGACTGTTAACACAGTCTATCGATGATCAACGTGAACTCTACTTTAGAGCAAACCAAAATACTTTCTCGCTCGATTTCTCTGCACTAACATTCTGTGCGCCTTCTAAGGTTTTTTACCGATACAGATTGTCCGGGACCGATAACCAATGGATAGATATAGATCAAGGTACACCGCCAACAGTTTCATATGCTAATTTACCTCCGGGCAACTACTCGTTACAAGTGGAAGCGTTTAACAGTTTGGACTCCTTGTCGCGTAAAAGCGCTTCGTTGGACATTATTATACTTCCGCCGTGGTGGGCAAGTTGGTGGATGAGAATTCTGTATGTATCGTTATTTTTGGCAATTATTGCTGTTCTCTTTTGGTGGTTTAACAACAAGGAGCGTATGCGTAGAGAACACCATTTTAATGAGCGAGAACGTAAAAGCAAAGAGGATCTTCTAGAGTCAAAAATCCGAATATTCCAGGAAATTGCACATGAAATCCGTACGCCTGTTACATTAATATCTGCACCGGCAGAGGAGATGCTGGAGCATGCGGATTTAAATCCGGACATGCAGGAAAACTTAGAAACCATATGTAGTAACAGTCGTCATTTGGTAGGTTTAATGGATCAAGTCCTTGATTTTAATAAAAACCAAAGCATACATATAACCGATGCCTTGTCCGATATCGATATTTGGGACTATATACGTGTTATTGCCGATAGGTTTAAAGGCGAAATAAAACATCGCAACATTACTTACAATGCAACCCTGGTAGGTCAATCCTTAGTTGTGCGAATCAATGCCGAAGCATTTGATAAAATTATCAGCAACATAATAAGCAATGCCCTGAAGTATACACGCTCCTCTATTGATATTAATGTCACTGTAAACCAAGCCTCCGGTTTCTTTACAGTGTCCGTAAAGGACAATGGCGATGGGTTGGAGGATAAAGATAAGATTTTCGAACTCTTTTATCGCTCGCAAAAACACAATGAAAGTGGAATTAAGGGATTTGGTATAGGCCTTGCAGTTGTAAAAATGTTAATGGATAAAATGCAAGGAACCATTAAAGTGGATAGTGAACCTAATGAGTTTACCTGCTTTGAGCTTACCTTTCCATGTGTTATTGCACAGCGTAATGATTTGGGTACGTATCAGGATGATGCGGTGATTGAAACTGATGAGGAGAACGAAGAATGCCTTCTTTTAGTGGAGGATCATGAAATGCTACTTAACTTTCTGAGTAAATCATTGAGTAAAAAGTACCGTATAATAACAGCTTCCAATGGAGAAATTGCATTAGAGATATTGAAAACAAAACGTATAGACGTAGTAGTGAGTGATGTAATGATGCCGCGAATGGACGGATGGACACTTTGCAATCATATCAAGAATGACATTAAAATTAATCATATCCCGGTAATTTTACTTACTGCGTGTACCGACACTCAAAGCAAAATTAAGGCACTTGAAAATGGAGCCGACGTTTATGTAGAAAAACCGGTTGTTATGGCCTATCTTAAAGCGCAAATATCCGGATTACTGGAAAAAAGAAAACGCTTGCAAGAAAAGTATTCCAAAATGTCTCTTGTTGAAATACATAAAGCTCAACCAACAGATAATGAGGATCCACTTATTGCCAAACTAAACATTGTTGTTGAAAACAATTTATCCAACTCAGAGTTTTCAATGGACGAGATTGCAAAAGAAATGGGAATAAGTCGTTCCGCAATGTATGCTAAGATAAAAGCGGTGACCGGACTAACACCCAATGACTTTGTACGCATGATACGGTTACGTAAGGCAGCGGAATTACTAACCTCCAATGCCGGATATAAAATCAACGAAGTTTGCTATCTTGTAGGTTTTAGTACGCCATCCTACTTCTCCAAATGTTTTCAACAGCAATTTGGGGTTTTGCCTAAGGATTTAATTAATACTATCGCAAATCAAGAATTAACAAAATAGCCAAGCAACGCTACACGCAATTAACGCGCATTACAACGTGTTAATTGCGTTTTTTCTTTTTATAGTTATGGTAAAGAATTTCACTTTGCACATAACTTCTCTTCTCAATTATGGTATTACGCCTCACTCCGCTGGGAGGATTGTACGGTACATATTTTACATGGTATAACAATTGTCCACAATCATTCAAATACACATTTTTGTAGGATCATGGCTACAGCCTCTAGGGGTTTCATTCAGGTTTCATTCAGGTTTGGCATGCCAAACCTGAATGAAACCTGAATGAAATAGGGAGCGGGTATTATGGTGGGATAGAACATCCGGAAATTAAGTGATAAGGATTATTGTTGTATTGGTATAAAATTACAATGCACTTGCTTGTTTCATGTAAATTGGAATAAATTGAATAAAAAGGATGTTAAAGCTATTGTTAATCATTTCTTTAATGGAATGGTTGTGTATAACATTTGTATACTGTTCTATACAATATTGGTATCAATTTATACAATATTGGTATACAAATATATTGTGTCTCTCTAAATTTGTTTCGATAAAATGTCATAACTAACATGTAATTGTTAATTGGACTATATGAAATGTAACTAGTTATTTTATCTGTTGCTAAGTGAAATGTTAAAACTAAATAGTTGATAAGTAATAGTTAAATTAATATTTCGAATAGTTGTAATTGAGAATAGTTATAGTTAAAAAACAATTATAAGTGTATGTGTTGATTAAATAATTTAAAAATAGGAAACATATAATGTAAAATAATTGTGAATGCTAATTTTAATCGCATATTTTGTATAAAATATTAACAGAACGTAATGATAACGTTTGTGGAATGTGCGGAAGGAACTGCGGTTGTGATAGCAAACAAATTAAATGATAGTTTCAAGGAAACGTAAGGTGGTGTTGGATTTGCAGTGGGTGTATAATAGTGTGTGTAAGTAAATAATAATAAATAGATAGTATGAGAATTTTAATTGTTTTATTGTCGTTACTGATGTTTTGCAGTTGTAGCGATGAATGGAATAAAAAAGACGAAGTATCGGGCGATGGGCTCAAACGTGGTACACCGTATGAGATACTCGAGAAGGAAGGTAATTATACCGTATTCCTTAGTGCCGTTGATAAGGCTGGGTATCGTGATTTATTTGACGGAAAAGGTTTGTCAACAATCTTTGTTCCTGACGATGCAGCTTTCGCAACCTATTTTGCTAAAAAAGGAATTTCAGGTGTGAACGATATGGATTCGCTTGCTGTAGCTGATTTAATTGGGCACCATGTATTGCGTTTTGCGTACAGACGTCAAGAGTTAAATAACTTCCAACCACAAACAGGTATGGAGGATTTACCGGGGGTTAATTACAGACATCCTAGTATATTGACACCTCCTATTGAGGCGTTTTATGATGTTAAGAACCGAAAGAATGTAAAGGTGTATAATCAAACACGCTATTTATCGGTTTTCTCAGATAATATGTTTACGTCGTTAGGTGTAGCGTCCAATTATAACTATGAGTATTTTTATCCTAACACCCAATGGTCTGCGGGAAAAGGTATTGGTATAGGTAATGCTGTTTTAACAACAGATGAGATTGAGACAGACAATGGCTATATGTATAAAATAGACCAAGTAGCCGAGCCGTTAAGAACAGTTTATAAGAGTTTTAGAGATGATGACAACTATTCAGTGGTGCGTTCATTGTTTGATAAATTCTTAACCTATTCATATAGTGCGTCTCTGTCACAAAAGTATGCGGCAGTAGGCGACTCTTTGTACACTGTTGGTGTAGAATCGTCTAAAAACTATCCATTTGCATCCATAGCGGACGAATGGACTAGTAACGGTGTATGGGAAACTCCGCAATTTGCGAATGCCTTCAATGCTTTTATGCCAAATAATCAGGCAGTAGAAAACTACTTTAACTTATACTGGAATGATCATAGTGCATCGCTACCTGATCATTACTACTCTATAGAGGAGTTGGATAAGTTACATTTATACTATTTATTGGAAAATCATATATTGACAAGTAATCCGGCATTCCCAGATAGGATTAAGCACGTGTTAAGAAACTCGTGGGGTCAACCTTACTCATTTGATCCGGATGTTGACGTTCTTCGTAAGGAGATTTGTAGCAATGGTGTTTTTATGGGTATTAATAAGGTTGAAGAGCCTGCAATTTTTAGAGGATTAACCAAACAAGTTTTTCAGAGTCCTTCTTATAACGTTTTCGCTTATATGTTATCTAAGTCGGGATTATTACAAAACTTATCGAATGCCGGTGATGAAATTACACTTTTTATCCCATCAAACGGAGCGCTTACAGATGCAGGATACTCGATTAACGATCCGGGGACAACGCTTGAAAACGTTACAATACGATTAAATAGTGCAAACGTAGCAACCTCTGCGTTAACCGGTTTTATATACAGTCATGTTTTACCATTTAGACTTACTGAAGATATTGTTAATGGAACTCCTACTTGGTATGAAACGGAGAAGCCGGGAACTTATATTATGATAGGTGATGGAAAGATTACTCTGGAAGACGGAACAAGTGTTGCGACTATTGTAAATAGTTACAAGGATAACAATGCGTATGAAGTGGATAAAACGCTTGTACCGGGAATGACTACTTGGTTATCCTTAGTTGAAAAGGATGGTACTTATGCATACCGTACTTGGTATAAAAATAATATGAAGGAAAAGATTATCAAATCTTCGAATTATTTCCCAGGAAATCAAGCTAATCCTTTAACTCCTTTTGCGGTTAACAAAGGAATATTCTTCGCATCGCATGACAGTTGGGGTGTTCCAAAAACAAACGATGTTCCTGAAAATAAAGGTCAAAGTGCAAGTGCAGGTGTAAAGAAAGAAATGACCGATTGGTTAGCTAAACACATGTTACGTGTTGATGATAACGCTGAAATGAAAGTTATAGATTTCCAAACAGGTAACTTGGAAGGTAAAACATTCCAAACGGCTCATAGTGATGTAAGCATTAAAATACTTAGTGTAGTTCCTTGTGAGGATGTTGAAGATGTTTTGTCTGAGCAGCTTGAAACGGAGCTTGGACGTATGAAGCTAGTTATTGAAGTAACATCGGCGGGTAAAGAAACAAGAACTGCTGTAGCTTATGGTCCGCATATGGCATCGGAGTGTATCTTCTTTGTAATTCGTAATGCTGAAGAGCGATTTGTTTATAGTGAGTAAAGAGTAAAAGAATATGATAATGAATCAACTAAAATACTTTAGTATCCTGCTAATGGCGATGCTTTTGTGCGTGGGTGCACAAGCTCAGACATTTCTGCGTGGAACGGTAAAGGATGCCAAAGAGTCTCTGATTGGTGTCAACGTGGTTATTATGAATAAAAATGACCGTGTGTTAACCGGTGTTATTACGGATATTAATGGAGAGTATGCCATCAAGATGCCCGTAACGTCGGAGGAGTTAGTGGTAGCCTTTTCGTTTATTGGTTATAAAACGAAAAAGGTGCCTTATAAGAATCAAGAGCGCATTGATGTGTTGTTAGACTCTGATGCAAAGCTTTTGGAAGAGGTAACCATTCAAGGAACCGTGGAGCGTAACTCTATGGGAGTAAGTTATAAGAACTCCGCGACAACCGTGGAGCGTATTAATGTGGATGTGGCGGAAACGCCGGCAGGGTCGTTAGAGGAGGCTTTACAAGGACGTTTGGCCAATGTGGATATTATGTCGGCATCTGGAGCACCCGGAAGCTCAATGTCTATAAGAATACGTGGTATTAGTTCACTTTCAACCTCTTCGGAGCCATTGATTGTAATTGATGGAATTCCATATGAAACAGAAATCTCTGAGGATTTTGATTTCGCAACAGCGACAGAGGAGGATTTAGGTGCTTTGGCAAATATATCTCCAGCGGATATTGCAAATATTGAAGTATTAAAGGATGCTGCAGCAACAGCAATTTGGGGATCTAAAGGTTCCAATGGTGTCCTTTTAATTACAACGAAACAAGGTTCAGTAGGAAAAATGATGTTTACGCTTGGTAATAAAACCACAATGGCGTTTGAACCTAAGGGTATGGAGATGTTGAACGGATACGAGTATGTGTCATTGATACAGGAGGAGTTATGGAATAGAGGTTTAGAAACATCGTTCCAAGCTGTAAACTCAATGTTGAATGATGACCGTTTAAACTTTAATCCTTCCTATGAATATTACAGAGAGTATAATCAAAATACGGATTGGTTAAAGGAAATTACACAAACCGGACTAGTAAATCAGACTGACTTTTCAATGTCTGGTGGGGGAGAACGTGCAACATACCGTTTCTCTGCAGGTTATCAGACAGAACGTGGTACTACAGTTGGTACATCTTTTGACCGATTGAATACACGTTTGAACTTGACTTACAAGTTTTCTAATCGTTTCCGTGTAGTTACCGGTTTGGCTTTTGCTCAAGGTAACAGAGAGCGCTCATGGGATGGTGGTATACGTAATGTTGCGTATAGAAAAATGCCAAATATGAGTCCATATATTATGGAGGAGGATGGTGTAACACGTACTTCAGCTTACTTTGTTCCAATGCAAACGGATTTACAAAGTTTGTATAATCCTATTGCAATGGCTAAAGAGGCTACGAACCGTTCGGTGAGTAGAGATATTAACCCAAAGATTGAGTTGGTGTTGGATATCACAAGGAATTTAAAATACACAGGGACATTTGGATACAACATAAGTACTGAGGATGTGCATAAGTTCCGTCCGCAAAGTACAGGTGTGACAGCGGATAAGACAGTAGCATTATACAATCAGTCTGTAAATAATTCGGCACTGTCAACGTCTATGTTTATGCAAAATAGATTGAACTATATTTTGAACTTAAATAAGCATCACATTGTAGGTACGTTCTTAATGGATATCAATGATCGTGCGTCACGTAACCGTACAACGACTACAGCGGGTGGAGCTTCGGATGAATTATATGCTCCCGGAACCGGTGGTATGATAAATGGCTTCGGAGCATCGAGCAATGCTAGCCGTAGCTTTGGCGTTGTGGCTAATGTACACTATGACTATGATAACCGTTACATTATGCAGTTATCATACAGACGAGATGGTATTTCTAAAATGAATAACACAAGTCGTTGGGGAAATTTTCCAAGTGTTTCTTTAGCATGGCGTTTGGATAATGAGGAGTTTGTGAAGCGTGCTAACTTATTCTCAACATTAAAGCTGTATGGTAGCTGGGGTTACAATGGTAAAGCTCCGGACACATCTTATCCTTATTTTGGAAAATATTCAACAGAGGATAATTATGGATCTATGGGTACCGTAGGACCAACTTCAATACAACTAAACAACTTGAAGTGGGAGCGTGTAGAGAAAACAAATGTGGGTGTTGATATCGCTTTCTTGGAGGATCGTTTAAACTTTAATGCCGATTACTATCGCAATACGACGCATGATTTGTTACAACGTAACATTAGCATGCCAACACATATTGGTTATACTTCAATTCCTTATATGAACTCTGGAAAGATGCGTAATGAGGGATGGGAATTCCGTATGTCATTTAACGATATGTTGAAGTCAAGAATTTGGAAAGTAGGTGTTAACTTCAATATTTCGGGAAATAAGAATACTATTTTAGAGTTGCCAAGCAATGTGGATTATATGCAATATCCAGATCAAATACAGAATGGACAATATGCAATAACAATCCAACCGGGTGACCCTATGGGAGCTTTTTATGGTTTCCGTTATAAAGGTGTTTATAAGGATGAGGATGCTACGTATGTGCGTGGAGCCAACGGACAAATTATAAATGATATTAGTGGACAAGCGGCAAAGATGTATCATCAAGACCGTCGCGTACGTCCGGGTGATGCAATCTATGACGATTTAAATGGAGATGGTATTATCAATAAGCATGATATTATATACTTAGGTAACAGCATGCCTAAAGTAACTGCCGGATTTGGTGGTAATGTAGGATACAAGCAATTAATGCTACGTGTGTTTTTCCATAGCCGTTGGGATTATGATGTTGTAAACCAGGCAAGAATGAATGCTGAAAATATGGATGGATATGACAATCAAAGTGTATCTGTACGTAACCGTTGGCGTTTTGAAGGTGATGAAACGAATATACCACGTGCATTACATAAAGGGGCAGTACACTACAATTACTTAGGTTCTGACAGATTTGTTGAGGATGCTAGTTTTATACGTCTAAAGCAACTTTCGTTAAGTTACACACTGTCTAAAAATGCCCTTAAAAGCATAGGTTTATCTAAGTTAAGCTTTGTGGCTACAGGTTATGACTTATTTACATGGACTAAATATTCGGGTCAAGATCCTGAGGTTGATATACGCGGAGGATTGGGTAGCGATGGAAAATTCCAAATTATGGGAGTTGACCATGCAAAAACACCACGTCCTCGCAAAGTGATGTTTGGTATTAATGTGGAATTCTAAAAACTTGGCATAATGAGAAAGTATATTATAGTTCTTGTAGTGTTACTAACAAGTTGTAACAGTTGGCTGGATCTTACTCCGGAAGATGACAGAGTAAGTACTCAGTATTGGAAAACTAAGGATGATGTACAAGCTACATTATTATCCGGATACACACGTTTTAGATCTTGTTTGCCTTACTTCCTAATTTGGGGAGAAATAAGAGCTGAGAATTTATCGGTAGTAAGTTTGGATGCAACCTCAGATATTGAGTTAATAGGTGGACAAAATATTACGTCGATGAACGACTGGATTAAGTGGCAACATTTTTATAAGGTTATAAATTCGGCGAATTCAGTTATTAAATATGCACCTGTTGTTTTGGAACGTGATCAACAATACTCAGAAGAGGAGATGGTGAAACATGTGGCTGAGGCGCGTGCAATACGTGGGTTAGCTTATTACTATTTAGTACGTGCGTTTCGCGAAGTACCTTTAGTATTGGAGCCATATGACTCTGACGATGCTCAATTTACAAAGCCAAAGAGCCCGGAGGCAGAAATATGGAAAGTTATTGTTGAGGATTTAGAGGCAGGTATTCAAGCTCCTAAAAAATATAGCGATTCAGAAAGATGGCAAAATGTGGGACGTATCACACAGAATGGTGCGGTAACTATTTTAGCAGAAGTATGTTTGTGGACCGGCGATTATAAAAGAGCTAAGGAGTTGTGCGAAACAATAATAAACAGTAAAGATTTTGAGCTACAGTCCAACTGGTTTAATGTATTTTATCCAGGTATGACAACGGAGTCAATTTTTGAGTTGTATTATGAGCATGCCAGCGGACAAACAAACAGTTTGTTTTCATGGTTTAATTTTGACAACTCCAACCACCATTACAACATAAACTCACAGCTTGTAGAGGAGTTTGATGCAGAAGATTTACGTGGTGAAGGTGGTACATTCGTATCGGCTAAAAACGGAATGTGGAAGTATTTAGGAAATGGTGCAGCGAATAGCGATGCTAATAATCTGCGTCCGTCTACACGCCGCTCAGCAAACTGGATGTTTTACAGATATGCGGATATATACCTTATTCATGCTGAAGCATGTGGTATGATGGAGTCTCCGGACTATGCTAGAGGTATTGCCTCAATCAATGAGATTCGTGGACGTGCAGGAATCTCGCTTCTTGAGACGGATGGATCTTATACACAACAAAGCTTCCTATCTCTTTTACTAGAAGAAAGAAAACGTGAATTTGTTGGAGAAGGTAAGCGTTGGTTTGATTTATTACGTTTGGCAAGAATAGAGCGTTTCTCGAAATTCAAGACCATGGTGGTTAATATTCTGCTAAAATCAGTGTCGCTTAATGAGCGTCCAATTTACCAAACGAAATTGTCAAAAGAGGGAAGCTTTTATTTCCCAATCTATATTGATGAAATTAACATGAGTGGTGGAGTCTTGACACAGAATGAAGCTTATCAATAAAATTATGAAGAATATGAAGAAATATATAATCCTATTTGTTGCTTTTCTTTCTGCATTAGCAGGATGTCAAGATGACTTTTCAGATAAAAAATTTCTGAGTTTTGATGAGTTGGTAGTGCTTGATTATGTAGCACAGACTCCTAAATACTCTGAATGGTATAACTTAATTGTTCGTGCTGAAATGTCCGAAACATATAAGTTAAGTACAACACCAATGACATGTTTTATTGTTGATAACAATGCATTACAGTCTTATTTGAAAGATAAATACAATTATCAATCGGTAGAGCAGTTAAGCGTGGAACAAGCACAAATATTGGTAAAGTACCATACTTTGCCAAACACAGCTATGCTTTTGTCCTCTTTCCGTAATGGAAAACTTGCAGATTCAACAGCTACAGGCGATTATTTAGCTTGTTTATTTACATCGGGCGATAATGGAGCGGTTTACATAAACCAAACTTCAAAGATTGTAAACTTTGATAAGGAAATGGTTAATGGTATTGTTCATGAAGTGGATTGTGTTATTGACCCTGTAGTATTGAATTTTGCCAATTATTTGGAAGTAAATAAAGAGAAATATGGAATTTGGAATACTCTTTTTGAACGTTCAAATGAGGAAACAAAAGCGTTGTTTTCACAACTAAGTCATGAGTCGGTAAATGGAATGCAAAGCCGACGTACGTTATTCTTGACCTCGGATGAGACTTATGCCAGAGAGGGGATAGAATCGGCAGATGATTTGCTTGTTCAACTTGGCGTTGATAATATTGATGAGTATGTACGTTACCACATGTTGACAAGAGAGCTTTATGGTAAGGATATTGTTACCAGACTTGAATATGGATCGGTAACAAAAGGTGGTGATGGGACATCGTCAATGACGCATAAGTTTGTGGATACTAAAGGTATTACTCTAGAAACAATGGCTGCTAATAAGCTAATTGTAGCTAAGGATGATGGTTTGTTAGATATAATTTTTAATGAAGACGTAACAGGAGGCTTGAAGTTTATCAGTGAATCCGGATACAATATTCCTGTAAAGAATGGTGTGGTACACGAGTTAGATGGTGTATTAAAGATTGCTAATCCGTCGTCAATGATTACGGTAATGGAATTATCGGATTACATTAACTTTCAACGCATACCTAGCTACCGCTCACCTGCAATTGGAAAAACACAAACATTAATGAAAGCAGAGGAGTACAGCCCATTCATCAATTGGGAATCTACGCCAGTTTCAAAAGGGGATGCTGTAGCTTATGTTGTGTTTACAGAGGGTTCATATAATTTTAAAGGAAATGGTTTCTTAAATGGAGACTGTTTGTTTATATCTCCGGGTCCTGTTGGCTACGTAGAGTTTCAAACGCCTCCAATCCCTAAGGGAACATACAGTGTATGGCCATTTTACAAAACCACAAAGAATACAGGAGGTAAATACAAAGTCTCAATAGATGGTACGCAAGTGGGAGGAGAGTTTACTGCATATACCCCTGGAACCGATAATTATTGGATTACTCAGTTAGGTACTGTGACTTTCACAGAAACTAAATCGCATACGATAAGAGTATCAGTTGGTTCTCGTCAAGGAGAGATTTTACTGGATTTATTCTTTTTTGAACCAATTAATTAAGCTAGGTCATGATAAAAAATAAGATAACTATTTGGTTGTTACTTATGGTTAGTATGGCATGTTCTACGCAGTGGGATGATCACTACGGAAATGGACAAGCTGTTGTAACTAATAAGAGCGTTTTGGATTACATAAATAGTAACCCGGACTATTCGAAATTTGCAGCATTATTGAATGAGATTAATGCGAGCGAATTATTTAATAAAGGTGTACAATTAACAGTTTGGGTACCTAAAAATGAAGATATCCCAGAGTTAAAGGAGATGACAGATTCTGTAAAGGAATTGACAATAAAAAATCATATCTCAATATTGCCATATATCACTGTTGATATGCGCGATTTGACGAAGGTAACCTCGTTTTCGGGTAAAAAATTAGGATTATATTCTGAAGATGGCGTAGCTTTTAGAGTTAACAATTGCCGTTTAGCCAAAACGGATATGGTATGTACTGATGGTGTAGTGCACGAAATTAGTGGTTTCCTTAATTTACAGAATAATGTAAAAGACTATATAACAACTGCGCCGGAGTATACAATGCTCCAGGAATTGATTAATAGTACAATTGATACCGTTTTTGATAAAAATAATAGTACCCTAACAGGTGAAGTTGACGCATTGGGACGTCCTATTTATGATTCGGTATTTATATATCCGGTTCGTTTTTATAATAGAACCAAGTTACATAGCGAGGATACCGTTTTCACGCTGCTATTAACGCCGGACTGGGTGTTACAGGAGGAATTATCGGATTATTATAAGGCATTACGCGATTATAGAGGGGAGAATGCTGAGCAAAGTGACTCGCTACAGGTAAATAACTGGTTGAGAAATACGGTGGTTTACCATGGTTTACATAAGAACTTGGAGTTAAAGGATAAGATAAATTCTTTCTTTGGCACGCCTTGGTTTCCAAAATACAATAGAGTTGGCAACTTACAAGAGTTCTCGAATGGTTTAGTGTGGCAAGTTACTGATTTATATATTCCACGATCAATTATCTTCCCTACGGATGGTAGTGGTGTGTCTTATATTATGAATGATATCTACACTAAGAACAAGGAGTCAATTGTGGTACGCCCAGTGGATTGTAATACAGACGACGAAATAGTATCAGATGCAGTAGAAACATCGGATAGAACTGCCGGATACACTGTAACTATCAGCCCGGTTGATGCAAGTGCTAATGTACCCTATAATATTGAATTAAGCTGGACTTTGGGTAAAACGACAACATCAGGAAAATTCCGTCAAATTACTCAAATCCCAGGAGAATATAGCATGGAGTTGGTGTTTAAGAAAGTGGACGAAATGAAAAATAACTTTGACGTTTTCATTAACGACAATTTCATTACGCATGTGAACATGAACGATTATAGGAATGAGGCTGTAGGAAAAGAAATTAAAATAACGAAGCGTGTTGAAATTGCTAAGAAATATGCGCAAACCGCTACGCAAATTAAACTAAGAACTACAGGTGGAACGGGTGAAGCTCAAACATTATCTGTTTACTCAATCTTTTTTAAACCAACTAATAATAACCATTAATGACTTGCGCTATGAGTTTAAAACAATATATGCTGGTGTTATTGCTTTGTGCCGTAAACCTTGTTTATGCGCAAGAGCCTGCTAAGCTATCTGTGAGGGGAAAGGTGTATAGCTCAATAAACAATACACCAATGGCCGGAGTGTCTGTGTTGGCTGATAACTTAAAGGGATCGGTACTGACAGACGCAAAAGGAGAATTTGTTATAGAGGCAACCTCTGTGCCACATACTTTAGTGATAAAATATCCTGGATTCCACGATGAGGAGATCAGATTAAATAAACGTACGCATGTGGAAGTGTATATGATACCTTTAACTCTTAAAGGTTATCCACAGGAGTTGCTATTACCTCTTCGTAGAACGAAGAATGTTGATAAAACAGGGATATCGTCTGTTGTTGAGGTTGAGGATGGAGCGAGAGGACATATTTTTGTTGATGAGCTGCTAACGGGGACAATTGCCGGAGTACGTACGCTACAAAAAGGCGGTATGCCAGGTGAAGGTAATTTTGTATCTATCCGCGGTACACGTTCATTAACTGCACAAAACACACCATTAATTGTAATTGATGGTATGCCAATAATTAGCAATCAAAATCCGTCTATGGCTTTTACCGGCTATTCTCGTAATATCATGAATTCGGTATCTATAAAAGAGTTATCGGATATAACTATAGCAAAAGGTTTTGACGCTTCGTTATACGGATCGGCAGCGGCGAATGGGGTATTGATGATCAATACGGAAAATGCCTCTGATATGGATACGAGAGTGGAAATTGAAACTGTTAATGGCGTTAATTTTGTTGGTAAAACATTATCAATGCTTGATGGAAATCAGTTTAAGCAATATTTCACTCAACTTGGACTTAGTGCGTACCAGGGTGATGAATTTGTTAGCAAATTTCCATTTATGGATGCCAACTACAAGGGACATACTTACAACAACAATACCGATTGGCAGAAACAAATATTTAGTCCGGCTTTTACTACAGAAAATGTATTAAAAGTAAAAGGTGGTGATGCTATTGCTAAGTATGCCTTAATGGCTGGGTATTTGAATAGTGGTGGAATTATGGACGGTTCGGCACTTTCTCGTTACTCGTTACGTTTTAATGGAGATATGCGTATGACTCGTAAATTCTCTATGTTTACAAACATGTCTTTTAGTTATTTACAAGTAAAAGCACATGAGCAAGGTATCGATGCAGAGGTAAACCCATTGATGGCAGCATTATTTAAACCGGCTATAGAATCGCCATTTAAGAAAGCGAAGAATGGTGAGGACTTGAATGTATGGGCTCCGGTGGATAAATTCCGCGTAAGTAACCCTGCAATGTTAGCAAAAGAGGTGTTAGGAAAAAATGATGAATATAATGTATTGGTTAATCTTGGATTAAATTACAATATAAATAAGAATCTGCTTTTAAAGGGAATTGCCGGGATACATTATACTTATAATACAGACAATTTCTTTATTCCTGGGGTTTCTTCGGAAGCAATTTTACCACTTGAGGGTGGACGTGCTGATAATACGGTGCGTAATGGTGCTGGTAGAGCAATGACTTTCTATGGGAATGCATCATTGAATTATGAGAAGGATTTTAATAAGAACAATAATTTAACTGTTGTTGCCGGAGCACAATTTCTACGTTATGATTATAGCTATGAATATGCAAAAGGAACAAATACTGCTACTGACTATAATCAAAGCCTTAGCAGTGTGAAGGACGCAGCAGGAAGATATTTGAGTGCTTACGATAATACTTGGGCATTTGGAAACTATTACGTTAATGCACTTTATGGATTTAAGAAACAACTTTATGTTGGTGTTGCGGCATCGGCCGATGCTACTTCTGTAAGTGGCGAAAATGCGAGTTTGTTTAATGTTTATCCATCAGCAAATGTAGCTTGGAAAATCAAAGAGTCGTCAATCTTACGTAATCAAACAGCAATAAGTGAATTGACACTACGTGCAGAAGCTTCACGCCGCGGTAACTCAATGTTACCTCCAATGCTGGGACGTTACTACTATGAAGGTGTACGTTTCCAAAATATGGGTGGTATTGTTAGAGGTAACATTCCTAACAATAAATTAAAACCTGAATATGTTGAAGGATTTAATGTAGGTGTAGATTTCGCTACACGTGGACGTAAATTCTCTGTTGCCTTGGATTTGTTTAGAGATGAAACTAAAGACTTGGTAGTACGTCAGGATTTGGACGATGCATTTGGCTCAAAATTCCGTTATAGCAACAGTGGTAAACTTTTAAATAAAGGTGCTGAGTTGTCAATGAATGTGGTTGCACTGCGTCGTAGTAACTTTGAGTGGTTAGCCGGAGCTACTATCGCACACAATAAAGCTGAAATAACCTCTTTGGGAGGTGCAGATGAGTTAATCTATACACTGTCTGACGGAGCACAAATTATTACACGTAAAGGAGATAGTCCATATGCATTTTACGGGTTAAAAGCGGATGGAGTATACACAACGTCTGATAAGGCTGCTGTTGATAACTATCGTAATTATAAAGGAAAAGCTTACGGCGCAGGGGACATGCGTTTTGTGGATCAGAATGGCGACAAGGTAATTAATCAAGATGACCGAGTAGTGCTTGGTGATGCTACGCCCGATTTCTATGGTGGTTTCTATACATCATTCCGTTATAAGAATTTATCGTTATCTGCACGTTTCACTTACTCATACGGTAATGAGATTTACAATGCTGTGAGACGCCAAGGTGAGAGCATGAAGGACTTTGTAGGACAAACAAGTGGTGTGTTAGCAGCTTGGAGATATGAAGGCCAGGAAACTAATATGCCAAAAGCAGTATACAATGACCCAATGGAAAATAGCTGTTTCTCATCGCGTTGGATAGAGGATGGTTCATACCTAAAGCTTAAAAACGTAACGTTAAACTACTCTTATCCAAATAAAGTATGGTTATTCCAAACGCTTCAAGCTTATGTAACTGCAGAGAACTTATTTACATGGACTAAATATTTGGGCTATGATCCGGAATTTGCATATTCTTATGATCATAATATGTCGGGAGTTGACTATGGAAAAGTTCCGGGAGCAACATCAGTGAAATTAGGTTTACGTTTAGGATTCTAATAAAGGAGGGAATTGATTATGAAGATAAAGCAATTATTCAAAAATATAGCGCTGACACTTTTGGCATGTTCCATGATGTCATGCGACAAAATGATGGGTGTTGATTCGGGCTCGAAATTAGAGGCCGATGATCACTACTCTTCATTGGGCGAGATTTACGGTTCGTTTATGGGAATTTATGCATCATTTGCCCAAACTGTTGAGAACACAGTTATTCTTTCCGGATTGAAAGGCGACTTGTTGCAACCAACCAATAACGCTCCAGAGGATTATTGGAGAATATACAAATACCAAGCAAATCCTAACTCAGAAATTAATAATGCAAAACTTTATTATGATGTAGTGATTAATTGTAATGACTTTATCACGCGCGTTATTAAGTATAACCAAGAAGTTCCAGGTGATATTCCTGCCAATGTGTATAAAGGAATGATCTCTCAGGCTATTTGTTTTAAGAGCTGGTCACTAATGGCTGTAGCTAAACTGTATGGCGAGGCAAAATTCTATAGTACGGTTGTATCGTCAGATAATAGTTCGGCAATGTATCCTTTAACCATTGATGAGCTACCTACATTCTTAATGTCGTACATGCGTGGTGGTGAAGATGGAATGGATGCTTTTAACGATCTTGATTGGACGGTAGTATTGGGTAACACGTCACAAGCTTGGCCGGGATTAAACCTATCGGCAAAAGCGCTTTATGGTGAGTTAGCATTATGGGCAGGACAATACCAAGTGGCTGTTGATAACTTTATTAATGTATTATCACCAACATCCTCAATGGCTCGTAACTTGTCTTCTTATGGTAATGATTCATGGAATGACATATTCGTTGATTTAGTGAGTGCTAACAATAAGGAAATGATTACTATTGTTTCTTTTGATGCTTACAAAGGACAAGAAAACAAATTGAAGTATTATTTCTCGGATGTTGCACCTAATGTATATTATTTCGCACCTACCCAAAGAATAACGGATTTATATGCATCTGAACGTATGAATGCCGATAAAAACTATACGATGGGTGATCAGTACCGTGGTTTAAACAAAAGCTACAGCACAGGTAATAATGGTAATGTAGTTATAAAATACAGTTTAAAGGAGTCCGTTAGTGCATACTCTAGCGATGCATATTTACATCTATATCGTGCAGCAGGTATTCAATTAATGCTTGCGGAAGCGCTTACTGGTTTGAAGAACTATGATGCTGCTATGGCAATATTAAATGGTGGAATTTCATCTAAATACTACGTAAGTAACACGTTCAATGCACCTTTCCAGGATCTATTCTCAACTTTTAATAGTGGTAATAAAGGTATTCGTAGCCGTGTTTCTTTAGAGAATATCGATGAGGAAACATTATTCAATGGTTGTATCTCATCCCTTGACTCACTTACAACAGTGAATGGTAAGATTGCCGATGAGGTTGCAAGAGAATTAGCATTTGAAGGACAACGCTGGTTTACGCTTATACGCATGGGACGCAATATGGCCGCTCCTGCATTTGTAGCAGAGCAAGTGTCGCAGAAATTTGATGCTGCGGATGCTACTTACTATTCAGAGATGCTTAAAAATAGTGCCAACTGGTATATAAAATAGGATATGAAAATGACAAAATGGTATACAAAAATCTGCCTTGCAGTAGTGACATGCGCTTTGGCTGTGTCATGCCAGGAGAAGGATTCCAATGATTGGCTATATAATGAAGGGAATGGAAATTCGTCCATAACTAATATAACAGCACAGTCAGGATATGGATATGCGCTTTTAAAATGGGAATTACCACAAAGTTCTGAGTTGACAATGATTAATGTTAGCTGGATGAATGTGGACAATGAGGAAGAAACAAGAAAACTGACACGTTTCGAGGATTCTTTGTATTTGGATCTTGAAATGAAAGACTATGTTTTTAAATTCATTTCACGCGGAGTTTCAGGACATGAGCACGCGGATAGTGTTGCAATATTTGTTCCGGATTGGCGTACGGAGCCTGTTACTTCTCTTCAAAATATGACCTACTCTGTTATTGAAAATGGAGTATATCTAAAATGGGATAGAAATAACGAACGTGCCTACGCAAAATCAACATTCCAATTGTTTGATGAGAATGATGAAATAGTTGTTAGTGGTGAGCGTAAAAAAGAAGAGTCAGTAAATATGGAATTTGCCGATTTAAAATATAATACGAATTATACACTTCTTTATTACTCTGAGAACTACGCAGGACTTTGTGGTGACACAGTAACCTATGCATTAACCACAGATAGAAAAGCTCCAGAGATGCCTACAATTGAGATATTTGACCGTGCAGGAGAGATTGATGGACGTGGGCAAACTATTGTTACAACAGTTTATGCACACTCAACGGAGATTAAATGGGTAAATAACGACGTTGATATCGATTCGTTACGTATTTCATTCCCGGGAATGGAGGGTACAACTGTAAATTACTACTTTAAGGCGAGCGATGAGGCAGGGCATTTATCCTTACTACCTGGTGGAAGCGTAGCTTTAAGTGTTAGCATTAAAATGAGTGGAGATACCGAATGGTCACCAGCTAAAGCGCAGTCCATAACAACTAAAAATGTGACAGATACTTACGTATTCCGTTTAAATAATGGTCCTGAAGCAAATAACTCAAAACTGGGTGAGACATTCGGACAAGATTACTCCGGTATGGGATATGCTGCATCTAAAGCATATGCTTACTCTTTATTTGTTGAAAAATGTTCGTTACAATTTGATGTACGTCGTAAGCCATTATTGCTTGACGAGCTTGAGTTATTCCCAACCATCCAAACATTGTTTATTGGTGGAACAGGCGAACCAACGGGTAACTCAACAACTAATATTGGGACGCCGCAGGGACCTCCAGTATTGGATGAGTTTATTAAAGCTGTGAAGCGTTTGCCTAAGCTTAAACAAATTAAGATTAGGGATTCTTACCATAAAGAAATGCGCAGACAGATAGTTGAGGAGTTCACTAACAAAGACAAATATCCACACCTAACTGTGACTAATCCTTCGGGAGTTGAGCTTCAAATAGTGGGAAATGATGTGGTTACTAAAAACTAAGATATGATGAAGAATATATTAATCTTTTTATCTCTCTTCTTGGCATGTTCTCATATAGCATGCTCAGATGATAAGGTGGAGGTTCCACAATTTGTTGGAATGGAAATCAAGGGCGAGGACCTTTTGTCCGGCGATACTTTATACTACGATACAACCTCTCGCACATCACTACTTCGAGTAGTGGTGTCGGGCGAGTGGAATGCCGAGATTACCGAAAATATTGATTGGTGTGGCGTAACGCGCAGTGCCATTCAAGGAGTAAACGATTTAAAAGTAAATGTTTACGGTAACAATAATCCGGATGAGCGTGTTTCTAATCTGCGCATCTCGGGAGGAAATACCGAAAAAAATATTACAATCTACCAGTTAGGTTCCAAACCGGCCTTGAAAGTAGCACCTAGTGCATTTACTGCTTTAGCTTCCGATTCGGCAACAATTCGTTTTCGTGTAATTACCAATGTTCCTGTTAAGGTAACTATTACCGAAGGTGAAGAATGGATCTTACCACTTGAACAAAGTAGTGTGGATACCATGACATACCGTTATGCTATACGTGAAAATGGAACAGCTGTACGTAGTGGTAAGATTGAAGTGAAACAAGTTGATGGCTCGCTTATCCAAGAAATACCTTTATTCCAACAGGCTCGTAGTTCGGAGTATGAGCCAGGTGATCCTAATTCTCTTGGCGAACCGGTAAAACAAACTGTTACAAGCGCAACAGCTGTTAGCCCTTTGGAACCTGATAATAACGATTATCACTTCGGATCGGCTGTCATTGCAAACTCTTTTGATAATAACTATGCAACGCAGTACAATTCTAAAGAGGCACGTGAGGATGCCTTTCCTATTACATTAACATACAATTTGGCAGCACAGTCAAAAGTTGACTATATAAACTACTATCCGCGTTCAAGTGGTAGCAATGGACATTTTGGACGTTTTACCTTGGAGTATAAAGTAGGGAATGGTAGTTTCCAAACCTATGGTGACTTTGACTTCAAAGAAAAAGCTACATTAAGTACCATAATGCTTAATGAAACACTTGAAAATGTAACTGCGGTACGTTTCATTGTTTATTCGGGTTCAAATGACTTTGTTGCTTGTGGTGAGATGGAGTTTTATCAACGTGCACCTAAAACTGCTGCTGCCGATTTATTTACAGATCTTACATGCTCTGCATTAAAACCAGAGGTAACTCGTGCACAAATACAAGGTGTTTCAGAGGATGAGAGTTTCTTAAAACAAATTGCGTTGGCGTTGTATGATGGACACTATCCGTTGGAGCGTGTAGCTACCTATCAGCCTTACCTGCCTGTCGGTACATTGTCTAACAGACTTAAGACGTCTAACTATAACATCTTTGAAAATCCTACAGGAGTTTATTTCTCAGAAGGAGAACGCGCGGTAATATTTGTTGAGCATATAGCTGAGCCTGTATCACTATGTGTTGTTGACTGGTCAGAGGAAGGAAATGAACGTCGCACCTTCTACACACTACTTTCAGGTACAAATGTCATTTCTATTGCGCATAAAGGATTGGGATATATCTCTTATTTCCATGATAATTATACGGCACAACCGGATATCAGAGTACACATTGCCTCAGGTAAAGTTAATGGTGTGTTTGATTTGGAGCGTGGTGACCAAAACGCTTATTGGACATCTTTACTGGAGAATACAGAGAGTGCAGATTGTAAAATACTTGACATTCGTGGAAAATACGTACAATTGGCCTTTGATAAAGCATCATTAAAAGCGAACAATCTAAGTAATGGCCGCGAAATGATTCAAGAATATGACAACGCCATCAAATTCCAACAGGATTTAATGGGTGTTGATAAATACGGTTGGAGAACCACAAACCGAATGTTTGCGCGTCGTAGCTATGGAGGGAATCCAAATGCAAATGGTCTAGGAGTTTCTTTCCCATCTCTAAATGTTAAACCGGACAATATCCGTAATAATAGTTGGGAAATTCAACACGAATTTGGACATGTAAACCAAGTGCGTCCGGGCATGAAATGGCAAGGGACAACAGAGGTTACAAATAATATTTTCGCTGCTGCTGGGCAATTCTATCACACGCCAAATGAACTTCGATTAGAACATGAAAGTGTTGGCGATGGAGAAGGAGCGGCCTCAATGGTAGGTAACCGTTTTAACTGTTACTTCAACAACGGAATTATTAAAGGGCAAAACTGGTTATTCCAAATGGGACAAAATAAACCTAATCCAGAAACAGGAGCCGGCGACCTATTTGTCCGTGCCATCCCATTCTGGCAACTTTATCTTTATAATGAGATAGCAGGATTAGGTGTTAAGGAGTTCTATCCTCAAATCTTTGAATTAGTAAGAAATACTAACGATACCGACTTGACAGATAAAGATCACCATTTAAATTTCATGCGTAACGTATGTCACGTAATGCAAACAGATATGACCTTATTCCTTGAAAAATGTGGTATGTTGAAACCATACAATCATGAAGTATCGGATTACGGCGGTGCAAAACTCCTTGAAATAACAGAAGCTGAGGTGGAAGCATTTAAAAACGAGATACAAGCATTGGGGTATAAACAGCCATTAACCAACGTTGTAAACTACATCTCAGGAAACAGCATTGATGCCTATAAAAACAAATTAGCTGTACAAGGAACTACAGGTGTTGGCGTATCGGGTACCGGAGCATCGCGTATTGTAGCTGCCTCGCAATGGCAAAATGTTGTGGCATTTGAAACATATGCCGGAGAGGAACTTGTAAAGTTAGCTCTTCCTTTCACCAACTACAAGGACCGTTCGGCAACGCATGTCTTATATCCTGATGGAGCTACACGTATTGAAGCGGTTGCATGGGATGGAACTCGTACATTGGTATACGGTGAAAGATAATTGTAAAATTTAACACACAATAGGAAACCGTGCTTGCATATAAACACACGGTTTCTTATCTTCACAATCTTATTGGTTTCTTTAGAAATTACATGTGCGAATAATATAAAACAAAGAATACTACATTGATGAAACAGAATCTATTTTTAGGAAGCGCAATGCTTTTGGGGGCTGCTGCCATCCAACCGGCATATGCTCAAGGGAAAGCTGCAAAAAAACAGCTACCTAACATAATTTTTATCCTTGCAGACGACTTGGGATACGGAGACCTTAGCTGCTATGGACAGGAAAAATTTGAAACACCTAACATTGACCGTTTGGCGTTAAACGGAAAACGCTTCACACAGTGTTACTCAGGAACCACCGTGAGTGCTCCTTCTCGTTCAAGCTTACTTACAGGACTACACACAGGTCATGCCCCTGTACGTGGAAATATTGAAGTAAGTCCGGAGGGACAATACCCAATACCGGGCAACATCCCAACCATCTTCCGTATGTTTAAGGATGCCGGATATAACACCGGAGCATTTGGAAAATGGGGACTTGGATACATTGGTACATCGGGCGATCCGAAAAACGTAGGTATTGATCAGTTTTATGGGTACAACTGTCAACTACTTGCGCATAATTACTACCCTAATCACCTTTGGGAAAACGACAAGAAAATTGAACTAGTAGGTAACCGCGACAAACAAAATGGTGAGTACGCACAGGACCTAATTCATGACAAAGCCATTGAGTTCCTTGCACAACAAAATGCAAATACTCCATTCATGATGTACTATCCTGCAGTGCTTCCTCATGCCGAACTAATTGTTCCGGAGGATAGCATCATAAACAAATACAAAGGCAAATTCAACGACAAGCCTTATAAAGGTAATGATAGTCGTAACCGTCGTGGCGAATATTGCTCTGTTGAATATCCACGTGCAACATTTGCGGCTATGGTATACCGTTTGGACGTTTATGTAGGTCAAATTGTAGAGCAACTTAAAGCGCAAGGATTATATGACAATACATTAATCGTATTTACAAGCGACAACGGACCTCACCAAGAAGGAGGAGCAGATCCTGTATTCTTTAACAGTAACGGCATGTACCGTGGTTACAAACGCGATCTTTATGAAGGTGGTATCCGTGTTCCTTTCATCGTGTCATGGCCTGGTAAAGTACAACCGGGAACACAAACAGACTTTATGTGTTCTTTCTGGGACTTAATGCCAACATTCAACCAACTACTTGGTCACAAAGCTAAAAAAGGAGTAGATGGTGTAAGCATTCTTCCAACGCTTACAGATACAAAAGGACAAAAGGAGCATGACTACCTTTACTTCGAATTCCAAGAAATGAACGGACGTCAAGCCGTACGTAAAGGAGACTGGAAACTGGTACACATGTCTGTACGTAAAAATCCATACTTTGAGCTTTACAACCTTGCAGCCGATCCTTCTGAGAAGCACAACGTAATAGCTATGTATCCTGAAAAAGCTGCTGAGCTTAAGGAAATCATGAGAACCGCTCGTGTTGAGGATCCTAACTGGCCACTACTAGGTAACAAATAATACATATTGTTAAGCAATAAATAAGGAGGGTGTATCATTATGATACACCCTCCTTGATATTTATAACTTGCTTTTCTTATGGATAGTACCGTCTGTCTCGCCTCGAGAAGGTTTCTCTACTTCACACATTTATATTTATTAATACATTGTCCTTCCGTTGCAACTCCTTATATCCACTACATTTCGTAGTTTTTTAAGCTTTTATCTTGGGTTTACTGAAGTATTGTTGACAAACTCCTTTCATAAAGAACGTCTTCTCATTTTTTTAGCTTTTGACTTAATATACCTACTCCCATGCCACATAAAAACATAGTATAATTGCCTGACTTATTAATAAATATTTCCCAAAATAAAATACCCGACAATATTAAGAGTAATAACAAATATATATAGTTAATCTTTCTCATCACTACACAAGTATTTTAGAATAACATTTTTCAATACATAATATCTTAGGATCACCTATGCAATGCGTTCCTACCCAAAGTCCAATTATAACATTAATATAGTTTCCTTTTTCTTTTAATCTTGTAATGATGTCTTTCATAGCAAAATTCATGATGTTAATATTTTTATTGGGGGCAACTCACATATCCATTCATTTCAATACACTACAATCTCATATTGTTAGCCAACTTCATGCTAACTAACATTGAGCTTAAACTTAGGGTATACAACAAATATAACATATTTATATAAAAAATAAATATGTACAAATAACAATCTATTCTAGATGGTATAATTATCAAAACATAGCGATGTTTGTACTTACTTCCGTGTGTGATTTATTCGTATAGTGTGTTCTCCTGATTTAGTTTATTAGTATGGATTATTCATTTGCTCTCTAAGCTCATTATTATGTTAATCGTGTATAGTATTTACAATATAATTTTATAACAATAGTTTGTTATAAAATTTCCAGCAATCCTCTATCCTTTATTAGAAATAAGGACGTAACCCTCACCACCAAACTCAACCATTGAATAAACAATTTTTATATCGTATATCCCACAATATTACAAGCGTTACCCACTATGATGAAAGGATATTTTACTCTTTAGATCGAAATAACGTATCAAATAAATACAGCATGTATGCAATAATAATGACTATACATTACTTTATGACAATCTTTATAGCATCTCTCATAATTATATAAATCAAAACAATAATGATATAAAGAACGTTGTGCATATATAAATAACTTTGTATGCAGTAATATAGAAAACAGATATGCATGTAATTTACATCAAGAATATGGTATGCGATCGTTGTATCATGGTAGTACAAGATATCTTCACGCAATTGGATATTGAGATAAATCACGTCGCTTTAGGTGAGGTTTATATACCCCGGCAAGGATCGGCAGCACAAATGGAAGCGCTTTCGGACAGACTTCAAGCAGTAGGCTTCGAGATACTTGATGATAAGCACTCCAAAATAATTGAGCAGATAAAAAATCTTATTCGGGAGCTTGTTCACCGCAATGAAAATAATCTGAAAGAAAATCTATCAGATTATTTAGCTGCCCAAACAAGTCTTGATTATACCTATCTAACATCCCTCTTCTCAAAAGTAGAGGGAACGACTATAGAGAAGTATTTCATAGCTCAAAAAATTGAACGGGTTAAGGAACTTTTAGTCTATGATACCCTATCACTTAGCGAAATAGCGCACATGCTCAATTATTCCAGCACCGCGCACCTAAGTAGCCAATTTAAAAAAGTTACGGGATTGACCCCAACCTATTATAAACAACTTGTAGACAAACGTCGCAAGCCATTAGATAAAATATAAAATCATCGCATGAAACGATTAGCAAACTTTTTTCTCATCCTCGTGTTACTGCTTATTACAGTACAGCCGCAGGTGCTTTTGCACTTCTGTGGGGAGAAGTTTGTTACGTTCTATATTAATCATAATCCAGATCAAATTAGTAGCGCATGTAATGTTGCTGCTGTCGATATCCCAAGACAAGTATGTACCCATTCCGACAGTGCCGAACAGCACAACTGTCCCGGGCGTAACATCCGTGTAGTAGATGTTCAAACTGAGGATTTTATCACTCAGTCAGGCTATACGCTTCCGGTTATTCCGTCCATATCATTTGTATATCCCCTATATACGCAGCCGGAGGTGCCAATTTCCGTTGCTGTTTCGCAGTATCATAGTAAATCACCTCCACAACTTCCGTACGCTTACGCCGGTAGAGATATTCTTACCCGTTTGTGTACCTATATTATTTAATTTTACTTTCTCCTCACACTAATCGACTGCCACGTTCGTGACAATCGAGTAAAGAGCTATGCTCATACCTTAAGTAAAATTCAATAATATAAGTATTCTATGAACAAATATACTAGTTCATTACAATGGCTACTATCGTTAGCTGTCGTAATGTTATGGACAAACCATACACAAGCCCAGCAATCACTTTCCCTTCCGGAAGCATTACAAATTGGCGTTGCCAACTACGAGACCGTTAAATCCAAGAAGGCGCTTAAACAAGCCGCTGCGGATGAGTATCAGGAGAGTAAAATGCTTTATCTTCCCGATATGACCATCTCTGCGCAGCAGTATTACGGTACAGCCAATGCTCTCCACGGCCCGCAATATGGCTTTGGCGAAGGCATCACCTCAACCGGAATGCCACAAATGGATCAGAACTGGGATGCTGCCTTTAGTTCCCTTTATCTCACTAACTTCAATTGGAATGTGTACGCCTTCGGAACACGCCGCAACAGTGTAAAACTGGCAAAATATAAAATGAAACTTGCCGAGGCCAATCTGGATCAGGAAGTATTTGAGCATCAAGTTAAAATAGCTTCCGCGTACCTCAATCTCACGGCTATCGTTGAGATAATCAAAGTGCAACAAGAAAATGTCTATCGTGCGGAGGAGCTTCTGTCCTCAGTTAAGGCACTTATCCAGAATGGGGTTCGTCCACATGTGGAGTTGTCTACTGCTCAAGCGGAACTTGCCGGAGCTAATATAGCACTCCTAAAAGCACAGGATAAGAAATCCGAAATATTAAAGGAAGTGACGCTATTACTTGGCGTGGAGTACCGGGAATTTGTTCCCGGCGACTCCCTTGCCTCTCAAATGCCACTTTTTCGGCTCACAGACAGTGCCATCTCTCCACAACATCCCGCTTTGGTTACACAAAACAAGCTCATAGATATCAGTAACGTTCAAAATAAACTAGTAACAAGCGCGGCACTGCCCAAGCTAAACTTTGTAGCTTCCGCTGCGGGTCGCGCTTCGGGCTTTGAGTATAACTACGCACAGGACAATAGCAATCTTTCGCACAATTATGCCAACAGTGTTGGCATTCAACGAGGCAACTATCTCTTGGGTGTTAACCTAAGCTGGAATATCACATCCCTTGTAAAGAGTCGTTCACAAAGTTCCGCACGTCACAACATCACCCAATCACTCGATGAGCAAAGAAATCTAACTTCACGCAATCTGTCGGAATCTTTCCGGCAGGCTACTGAGAAGCTAAACTTGGCACGTGCCCAGTATACTCAGGTACTTAAACAAACCGATGCCTCTCTTCAAGCCTACAACCAATACCACAGCCTCTATAAAAACGGATTGGTAGTGATTGACGATGTTGTGCAGGCACAATACAACTTGGCGCGCGCAGAGTCCGACCGTGCCGTGATACAGGTAAACATTTGGCAAGCCTTCCTCATGCAGGTGGCAAGCAAAGGAGATATAGACGAATTAGTTGCTCAGTTAAGATAATCAACCATGAACATGATAAGAATTGCCTTACGTAAGCCCATATCCACACTTGTACTGGTATTTGGACTACTCTTTTTTGGCATAAAAGTAATGCAGGATGTCCGTATAGACATTCTCCCGGAAATGAATCTTCCCGTAGTATATGTGGCTCACTCCTTCAATGGATATACGCCCGAACAGATGGAGGGGTACTTCACCAAAATGTACACCAATATGATGCTATTTACCAACGGCATCAAAGACATAGAAACTAAAAACTCACAGGGTCTTACCCTGATGAAAGTAACCTTCTATCCCGATACGGACATGGGGCAAGCCATCGCGGAGTTGAGCGCACTATCCAACCGCTCGCAGATATTCCTGCCTCCCGGCACTCCAGATCCGTTTATCATCCGCTTTGACGCCTCCTCCCAACCCGTTGGACAGGTAGTTTTCCGCAGTCCCTCTCGGACCAACGATCAGCTTCAGGACATAGCCAATTTCACTGCGCGTCCGTTTCTGATATCCGTACCCGGCATTACCACGGCACCGCCTTTTGGAGGAAGTCCGCGTACCATCGAGGTCAATGTAAATCCGCAAGCAATGCGCGTTCATAACCTCTCGCCGGAGGATATTGTCGAGGCCATCAGCCGCAACAACATCACCGCACCGTCGGGCAATCTATTTAGTGGAAACACCAATTACATCACTCCAACAAATAACATTATTCGTTCGGTTACGGACTTTGAAACTATCCCTCTTAACAAGGGAACGGTTAATACGCTCTTGTTACGGGATGTGGCGGAGATAAAGGACGGGGCGGATATTGCCACCGGATACGCGCTTATCAACGGCAAACGCTCTGTATATATCAACGTGGCCAAGTCCGGCAACGCATCAACGTGGGATGTGGTAAACAACCTAAAGAAGCAGTTACCCATTATTCAAAATAACCTGCCGGAGGATGTTACGGTATCCTTTGAGTTCGATCAATCGGTTTACGTAATCAGTGCCGTAAAGAATTTGCTTCTTGAAGCTCTTATCGGAGCCATACTCACCGGACTCATGGTACTGCTCTTTCTGGGCGACAAACGTTCGGCTTTTATCGTAATCCTTACCATTCCCATTTCGCTACTGTCCAGCGTGCTGTTCCTACATCTGTTTGGCTACACGCTTAACATAATGTCTCTATCAGGCCTTGCTTTAGCCATCGGTATACTCGTGGATGAGAGTACAGTAACCATAGAAAACATTCACCGACACCTGGAAATGGGTAAAAGCAAAGCCCGCGCTATATGGGATGCCAGTTCAGAGATTGCTTTCCCAAAGCTGCTCATCCTGCTGTGTATCATGGCTGCTTTTGTGCCTGCCTTGCTTATGGACGGTATCCCCGGCGCCATGTTCAAGCCCCTTGCGCTTGCCATTTGCTTTGCCATGATCACCTCCTTCCTGTTGTCGCAAACCTTAGTACCGGTGCTTTCTTCATGGCTTATACAGCCCAAGACGCATGCACCTGCCAACGCCGATGGTAGCACTAATACAGACAACCGCTTATATGGCCTAATAGCCGCACTGTTGCCCCATCGTAAACTGATATCCGTGCTGTATCTAGCCCTTTCGGTTGCTGCGGTATTCGTACTTATGCGTGCCATCGGCACGGACGTATTGCCACAAGGCAACGCCCACCAATTCCAAGTGCGTATGGTAGCGCCACAAGGCACCCGCATTGAAGTTACGGAAAACAAGGTGCGTCAATTTACCAACCTTGTCGAGGAGTTGGTAGGCCCGGAGCACATCCGTATATCCTCCTCCTTTGTAGGACAACACTCCTCTACGTTTGCCGTGAGTCCCATTTATTTGTACAATGCGGGCCCGCACGAGGCTACCATACAAATAGCGCTCCAAAACTGGAAAGGCAATATCCACACACTCAAGGAGGAGCTGCGCGAACGTGTCAATGGTGTAATCCCTGATGTGTCCATTACTTTCGAACCCATGGAGCTATCCGAGAAAGTGCTTAGCCAAGGTGCTAATACCCCTATAGAGGTACGTTTCTCCGGCATGATGAAGCCTCGCAACGAGATGTATGCCAAGCAGCTCATGCAAAAACTGAAACAGTTGGACTATATGCGAGACGTGCGTATGCCCCAATCCACCGCCTACCCAACAGTGAACATAGAGGTAGACCGCCTAAAAGCCGGACAGCTGGGACTGGACATGGCCGATGTTACAAACTCGCTCGTTCCCGCAACCTCCTCCTCTCGTTTTACCAATAAGAATCTGTGGATTGGGGGTATGATGAATATGGCCTACAACGTGCAGGTACAAGTACCTCAGCAACAAATGGCCTCTATCGAGGAGTTGGAGAGTTTAAGCATATCCAAATCTAAGGACAACTTGGTGCTTAGGGATGTTGCCACTATCACGCGCGGAACCACCTATGGTGAAACCTATAACATGGGCTCCATGTCCTACACCACAGTTATTGCCAACATCCACAACAAGGATCTGGGAACGGCAGTTGCCGATGTGCGAAAAGCCATTGCCCAATTGGGCGAACTGCCTAAAGGACTCAATGTACATGTTGCCGGGCTAGCTCCCGTGCTGGAGGATACGCAACGCAGTCTGCGCGATGGGGTAATCATTGCCATCATCGTCATCTTTCTGCTCTTGGCCGCTAACTTCCAATCCTTCCGTGTAGCATCTGTTGTTGTAGCAAGTGTGCCGGCAGTTATCACCGGTGCTATACTTATGCTAATGTCCACGCATGCTACGCTGAATATGCAATCCTACATGGGCATCATCATGTCTGTGGGTGTATCCATCTCCAATGCCTTGTTGCTTGTCACTGCGGCCGAGAATATACGCAAGGAGGGTGCAGACAGTGCCACTGCTGCATTAAGAGCCGTGAAGCTCCGATTGCGTCCCATACTGATGACGGCTATTGCCACCATCGTAGGTATGTTACCTATGGCCATTGGTTTTGGCGAAGGTGGCGCGCAAACAGCTCCTCTGGGTCGTGCTGTAATTGGTGGCATCATCATGTCCACAGCCATTGTGCTAGTAGTTTTGCCACTCATCTTTGCATGGGTACAAAACAGCGCAAAAACCCAATCGGTATCCCTTGATCCTGAAGACCCAAATAGCAAATTTTACCAACAATAAAAAAACGAAGCAAATGAAACGAATAACAATATATACCGGAATACTACTACTAGTAACCGCATCAGCTGCAATCTATGGCTTTAACACAAACAAACAGGCCGCACCGGTATTGCAAGCTTCAGCGCCTAAACAGGAAATGGCACACTCGCCTTTGCACACCCTACAAGCTGTAAATGCTGCATCTTTGGTTAAACTGCCGGCAGAGATTATTGCCGATAAGCAAGCATCCCTTCACGCCAAGGTAATGGCCTACGTCAAAATCATACACGCGGACATTGGTACGCGTGTAAAAAAAGGTGATCTGCTCATAGAGCTCGACGCACCCGAAATTACCGCTCAGCTTAGCTCCCTACGCGCTAAAATAGAGGTACTCCAAGCGCAGGTGCAACTCTCCCAGTCCAACTACGCACGCCTTCACGGCGCATCCCTTACGCAGGGCGCTGTATCGGAATTGGCATTGGACGAACTGAAAACCAAAATGGAGACTGACCGCGCAGCACTTAAAGTAACCGAGGCAGATTACCTGCAAGTACAATCCATGGCAGCCTACCTTACCATCACCGCCCCATTTGACGGCATCATCACCCAACGTACGGCAGATGTAGGTAACCTCGTAGGCCCCGCCACTGCCATGGCAGGCCAACCGTTACTCACTCTGCAGGACAATGAGAACCTACGTCTGCAATTCTCCCTGTCACAAAAATATGCAGCTGCTCTGCATGTTGGCGACACCCTACATTTCACTGTCACCTCTTTAGGAGCAACGCCCTTCAGTACGGTAGTCACCCGCAAATCCGGAGCCCTAGACATCCGCTTACGCTCCGAGCAGGTTGAAGCCGATATTGTGAATACAAATGGGCTGTTTATGCCCGGCATGGTGGCCGACGTGCAAATAAACATAGCCCAATCGATAACAACATTCATGGTACCCAAAACCGCCGTTATCACCACCGCGAAGGGCGCTCACGTCACCCTTGCCACCAACGGCGAGCACCAAAACATCCCTGTAACCGTTGGTAGGGAGCAAGGCATGATGGTAGAAATAACCGCCACTGCTAGCACGGGCGACACTATTTTGCGTCAAGGCAAATAAAGCAATTAGTAAATCTGAGGCCCGGTAATAATACCCGGCCTCAGATTTGATGTTTCCATTTTGCTTTGCTTATAGACATTACCGTATGTTTCGTCTAGAGAATGCTTCTCTACTTTACACATTCATACTTATTAATAAACTGGCCTTCTGTTGTTACTCCTTGTATCTCCATCTTATATGGATTGGCTGTTCCGTTAGTATAAAATACTATTCGTGCTTGTCCCAGACTATCCG
>JBOGCH010000016.1:0-45206 GCA_051656645.1 Marinifilaceae bacterium | reverse complement strand
ATGTCAATTCCTGAAAATTCTTTACTTGATAAAATGTAAACTTATGTTAGGAAAAGGAGAATACAAAAAAGATTACAGTATAGAAGAGAAAGTAGAAATAGTTCGTCAGCGCATGTTTCACGAAATAAGTTTTGATGGAGCTTTGGCAAAATTTGGCATAGGTAGTACTACATTAAGCGGTTGGATGCGTAAATATCGTAGCGAAGTTCTTCGTAGAATACCTCAAGAAGAGTTACCTTTGTATGTATCACATAAAAATAAAGGTAAAATTATGAGTGTCGAGCAGGAATTACGCAACCGTGTAGCAGAGTTAGAGAATGAGTTGTTAAAAGCTAAAGTTGAACGTAAGATTTACGAGGTTATCTGTGATTTAGCTAAGTCTGAACTTGATTATGATATAAAAAAAAACTTAGATCCTCAGTTGTTACACATGTTACCGGATGGCTCCGAACTGAAGAAAAGCGTCCTCAAAGAGACACGATAGCCTTTGTTTGTTCTTATCTTGGCTTTACCAAACAGGCTTATTATCAACAATTAAGATACATTCGCAAGGAGGTTGAAGAAGACTTGCGTCTTCATAGCATGGTGGCTGATCTTCGTGAAAAGATGGAAACCGTGGGTGGAAAAAAACTATGGCGGATGCTTAATGATATGCATATCTCCATTGGTCGAGATCGATTGTATAGTTGGTTAAGTGCCAATAACTTGCTTCTAAAATACAAGACACAGAGAGCGCCTAAGACTACAGATTGCAGCCAGTGGCTTCGGCAATTTGATAATTTAGTTAAGGGTAAAGAAGTTACCGGTATTAATCAGGTATGGGTATCGGACATTACTTATGTGAATGTTGGTAAAGAGTTTGCATTTTTATCCTTAATTACTGATGTCTACTCACGTCGAATTGTTGGTTGGAAGGTGTGGCCGACATTAAATACTGATGGTTCATACCTAGCTTTAGAACAGGCTATTGAGAATTGTGGGAAGGAAGGATTTAATGATTTGATTCACCATTCTGATCGCGGAGTGCAGTATTGTTCGAAACAGTACACCAAATTACTAAAAGCCAATGGAATAGCCATCAGTACCACGCAGGATGGATCACCATACGATAATGCTATTGCTGAGCGAGTTAATGGAATATTGAAGCAGGAGTTTATAAGAGACAAATACTATAATACAATTGAGGATATAGAGAAGGATATCGAGAAGTTCATCACGATATATAATGATAAAAGACTACATACATCATTGGGTTATAAAACACCGAGTGACGTGTATTATGGAAGAGAAAAAGGCACAGTAAAGAAGATATACTAAACTTTTTTAGATTATCTTAGCCTACGGCTAGAATCGGCCCATATCTTTGGGAGATGGCCGATTCCGGGCGCTTCGTAGTTAAGCTTATCAAAGTTAGTAAAGAATTGATTGAAAAAATGTATTGTAAATACAGTACAGGAATAACAGAAAAATTTAGATTCGATAACAAATTAATAATCAATTCAAGTAAACACAAATCAGGAAACCACAACACAATGGGCGCATAGAGATATAGACGGACGTACCCCTAGCATAACACAAAACGCAATCTTGACAAGATATTTGAAATACAAAAGCTAATTAAATTTTTATCTTGTTATGAATACACTTATCTTTGGCAACTAAACAGCACGTAATGCGTTTTAATATCTCAAAAAAGCAATGATACTTTTAAATGGCAATATAATTAACGAGGATATGAATGAGCATATCCTAAACAATGGATTCTGTATATATGAGGTAATTCGTATCTTTAACGGACATCCCATATTTTTACATGACAATTTAGAACGCTTGTCAAACTCCATTCAACAAACTAATTTTCCATTTACCTTAAATCAACAAACATTTAAGGAACGATTGTCACTGTACCTCACATCCTCATTTATCGACGAGGGAAATATAAAATATGCTCTCCTTAAAACCGAGGGTGGACAGGTTAATGAGTACTTTTTTCGTATACAACATGCTTATCCATCTGCAACTCAATACCAAGAAGGTGTTAAAACAGTTACGATGAAAGCTATCCGTGAGAACCCTAACATTAAGTACATTAATCACTCACTTAGAGAGGAGAGCAACCAAATATTGCATGAAACAGGAGCATATGAGGCTATTATGATTAATGCAAAGGATGAAGTGACGGAAGGTTCCAGATCGAACATTTTTTTTATAAAAGGCGATAATCTGTACACAGCCCCACTTTACCAAGTGTTGCCAGGTACCGGACGTAAACGTGTTATTGATATTTGTAAAAAAAATAACATCCAAACAATTGAACACCCCATACCATTAAGTGAGATTTCACATTTTGACGCGGCTTTCATTACAGGAACCTCCCCTCTTGTTTTACCTATAAAAAGTATAAATCACTGTAACTTTGACGTAAATAATAAAGTATTAAGACAAGTGATGCGCATTTATTTTGAATTCATTCAACACAAGGATTAGTCGCCATAAATGCACATTTTTATTGTTTTTGATATTTAGATAATTGTATTTCTCTGTTGCTATCGTTATATTTGTAACAAAGGAAATCATACAACTAGTTAAAGTGTAAAGTGATACAGAATGAAGAAAAAGTACACACTTCTACTTGGAGTAAGCTTGGCTGCAACGCTAGCCGTTTATGGAGTTTGGGGAAAACACATTGAGGTTGCCGATGCAACACCATATACGGATACAACAACCATAAATGAGCATTTTGAACCACAACTGTTGCCAATTAATCAGGTAATAAACAATAGCGACTCCGATTTAGAGACAACTATTTCATTTGACAAAGCGATTGAACGTTTTATGCGCGAGTGGAGCATAAAAGGTGCTTCCTTTGCGCTTATGAAAGACGATAAATTAATATACAGTAAAGGATATGGCTTTGCCGATGAGGAACAACAAGAGCCCATGGACGTAATGCACATATTTAGAATTGCTTCCGTATCTAAACTTATCACTGCTGTGGCTGTAATGAAATTGGTGGAGGAAAAACAAATTAGTTTATCGGATTATGTTTTTGGAGATAACGGTATCTTGAACGATCCGGAATACCTTGATTATAGAGATAAACGAGTAACAAATATTACTGTAGAGCATCTGCTTCGTCACCAAGGAGGTTTTTCCACTGCATACGGAGATCCAATGTTTAATCCATTGGATATTGCACGTGAAATGAATACAACTCCTCCAGCCGATTTATCTACAATGATTCGTTACATTTTGAATAAAAGACTAAGATATACGCCCGGTCAAGGAACTGTATATTCCAATATTGGCTACGGAATTTTGTCTCAGATTATTGAAAAAGTAAGTGGAGTTCCATATGAACTATATGTACAAACCAATATTCTATATCCGGCCGGATGTTTTGATATGCACTTGGGCAGAAACACCTACGAGGATAAGCGAAAAAATGAGGTGAAGTACTATGACCAACACGACGCGGCATTAATCCCTGCATGCGATGGTAGCGGCCGCTTCGTTGCCCGTTGCAATGGAGGCAATAACATTGAAGCTCTTTATGGAGCAGGTGGTTGGGTTGCATCGCCCTCTGAGTTGTTACGATTTTTATGCGCCATAAATAAATCTCAAAACATTAATACTATTTTGTCCGACGAGACAATAGATTACATGACATTTGATGATACAAAGTCCCTTCCTATTGGATGGATGCACACTAAAAATAATGGAGAGTGGATGCGTACGGGTACGCTTGCGGGATCGAGCATCATGATGAAGCAACAAAGCAATGGTTATGCTTGGGTATTTGTTACAAATACAAGTTGTTGGAAAGGCTCACGCTTCCCGGCAACAATTAGTGGAATGATACGCAATGCCATGACTAGAGTTAAAGAATGGCCGGAACGAGATTTATTCTCCTATCAATTTCCAAACTGCGAGGAGCTTTTAGTTAGCAAATGATGTTAAATTTATTCTAATTCGAACAATTTGCTTTGCGATTGTGGTACAAAATGTATTTTTGTGACTGCAAACGTTTGATTAAAAATAATCACAAATTTATATATTACTTAACATTACAAGATGATGGTGTACAGAATTCTTACAATTAACCCGGGTTCAACTTCGACGAAGATTGCCGTATTTGAAAATGAAAAAGAGATCTTTGTAAAGAATATTAAACATTCGGCCGAGGATATAGCTCAATTCCAAAATATTATTGCTCAACTAGATTACAGACGCGACATAATTATGGATGTATTAAAGGAAAATGATCTTGATATTTCCACAATGGACATCATAGTTGCTCGCGGAGGACTAGTACGCCCTATCCCATCGGGAGTATATGAGGTGAACGATGATATGATTAAAGATTTGCATAATCCTATTATGGGCGAACATGCATCAAATCTTGGTGCTATCATAGCTAATGATTTAGTGAAATTTGCAAAAAGTGGAGCTAAAGCATACATTGCTGACCCAGTGGTAGTAGATGAGATGGAAGATATTGCACGTATATCCGGACACCCTGCATTTGTACGTCACTCTATTTTCCACGCCTTAAATCAAAAAGCTACAGCGCGTATGTATGCGGACGAGATTGGAGTGCCTTATGAGGAGATGAACTTAATTGTTGCTCACATGGGAGGCGGCGTTTCTGTTGGTGCGCATAGTAAAGGACGCGTAATTGACGTAAACAACGCATTGGATGGTGAAGGAGCTTTTTCGCCAGAGCGTTCGGGAACACTTCCAACAGGTGCATTAGTTGAGCTTTGCTTTAGTGGTACAAAAACGAAAGCAGAGATTAAAAAAATGCTTATGGGAGCAGGTGGTATGGTTGCATACACAGGAACAAACGATGCGCGCGAAGTTGAAGATAAAGCTGTTACTGATCCTTTCTTTGCACAAATTCAAGATGCTTTCTGCTATCAAGTAGCAAAAGAAATTGGAGCTGCTGCAACTGTATTAAAGGGCGATGTAGACGCTATTCTTTTAACAGGCGGTATTGCTTATGGAAAAGTTGTTACGGATGCTATTGGAGAGCGTGTAGAGTTTATTGCTCCTGTAAAAGTATATAAAGGAGAAGATGAGATGCGTGCACTAGCAATGAATGGTTTAAGACTATTAAGAGGCGAATTAGAGTCAAAACAATATTAAGAATCTATATATTCTAAATTACAAAAGCAGGTAACTAAACGGTTACCTGCTTTTGTAATTTAGGATACCATATTATGCCTGAAACATTTTTGTATCCCATGGAACGTAGTGTTTTACAATAAAAAGCAACCTGCTTTTCATATTTCTTACTCTCCTTAAGCCCAAACTTATAATCAACAACTATAACATCACCGTCTCGGGTTAACATAACGCGGTCAGGGCGTACGCGCTCCCCATTTGGAAAAAGAATGTCCCGTTCATTAATTACCTTATATTTAGGAGAAAACCATTCATTCACTCCCTCCTGATGGATGTAATCGTCCATTAATTGACAGTAATCCTCCTGCTCTGTAATATCAATAATTCCCTGTACAACCCCCACTCTTACCGCCGCTTTTATGTCTTGTGCATAAGCTATGGATTTAAATAGCATATGTAACACTTTGCCCTTGTCTATGGCGCGACGTGTTTTTTCCCCGGGTTCCTCATAATCCTGATAGGAATAGCGTATAGATATCCTGTTTGCATTATCCGAAACGTTATACAGCGTTAGGCTTAGGTTCTCATCCGGTTTGTTGCCGTCTTTAACTACGCTATGCGCAGAGCGCTTTGTACCATAAGTTAAATGCATCTCATCGGTTATGCCAAAACCCAACTCTTCCGCTTGTGGCAACGCTTTAATATCTGATATTGTGTCTTGTATAAGCACATTGATATTCTTAGAGTTAGGCTGATAGGGATAAATGTATAACTCATATTTTGCTCTAGTTTGTGCAACATATAGAAGGTTTAAGCTATCGACATAGGCTTTTAAGTGCTCTTCATTGTATGAATCCCGGAATGATGTTTGTGCCAATTTAGACGTATAATTCAGCGGTATACTTTTAAGTGTATTAAACCCTTCCTCCTTATTTTCGCACCAAATGCGGCGAATAGGTTTATCGGGATCCAACGGCCAATGGCAGAAAGGAAGAATTACATAATTAAATTCAAGTCCTTTAGATTTATGTATCGTCAATATTCGCACAGCGTCAATCGCATCTGAAGTGGAAAGCACCTGCCCTTTTCGCTCAATCTCCCACCATTCGAGGAATTGTGAGATATTATTAGGATTATTTGATTCATAATTATAAACCACATCCTGAAAAGCGATCAAATATGGGACATCGTCCGCATTATTACCCAACTTTAAATGACTAATTATATGCTCAATTAGCTCATACAGGGACAAGGTGTCAAGATGCAATAACTCATTGCGCAAGATACTCAGTAACTCATCATCATCACGTTTAGGTTGTGAAAATACAGTATGTAAATCTGCATCGCGATCCTTTAAAAGGAAATTATAATAATAATGATACAACATGGCTATATTTACACAATCATCAGGCGCAATAATGTAACGCATTACGCATATAATGAATTTTATAGATATAGAGGACCACAAATAGAGCGAATCATTGGAAATAAATGGAATGGGTTCCACCCCAACACCTTTACCATAATTCATTAAATAATCGGCAATAGCTGCTCCCTCCTGTGCTTTACGTACCAAAATAGTAATCTCTCTAAGCTGTCCTCCCCTACTTCGGATGTCGTTAATTGTTTCAACAACTCTTTCCAATATCTCCGTTTCACCACTTCGTCCTCGTTCGTCTCCCACAAACTCAATCTCAACATATCCGCTTTCGTTTCTCTTAGGCTCTTGTTTCACATCGCCGTATACTTCCTTAATGGCCGTTTGTAGAACCGATGCATCCACACAATCTCCGCTGTAAAGTTCAGAAAGTCGATGAGCACACAACATAAAAAATAGGTTATTAAAACTCACCACCTCAAAACTACTACGCCAATTATTATTAAGCACTATATTCTTAGTACCAAGATGCTTAAATTGCTCTTCGACATCGCGCGCCAATAACATCCAGTCACTATTACGCCAACGGTAAATACTCTGCTTCACATCGCCAACAAGCATTGTGGTAGCATCCTGTGCTACTGAGTTTTCTAGTAATGGTTTAAAATTATTCCATTGCATGGTCGATGTATCCTGAAACTCATCAATCATGATATGCTTAAACTGATTGCCTATTTTCTCAAAAATGAACGACGTATCGTTCCCCGCCATCAACTTATTAAGAATTTGCGCAGAATCGCTCAATAATAGCAAACCATTCTCATCACAATACGATCGGACCTCAGCATATAAATCATTCAATACCCCTAATAAATAGATATCCTTCTTTACCAATCCCGCTGCTCTATAGCGTGCATCATGTTGATTAAAATAATCTATTGCCTGCGAAAGCAGACGTTGCAACTGAGGCATTATAGCTTCTATATTACTCTTATTAGGCGATTTTGCAGTATACCATCCCTTATCACTATCCGCAGCACTTATTGGTCGTTTCCCAGGCGCAGCAAAGTCGCCTGCTAAGATCTTTACAAAATATGCTAAAGCCCCCGTGCGTCCGTTCGAGAAATCCTCTATGCTTAGTGCATTTGCCTCAATTAAACTTATAGCGCGTTGGGCAAACTCAGTCAACGTTGTTTCATAGGATTCAAGTTCCCCATTTATAAACGCACTGTATTCCTTTAACAGTTGCTTATCGCTCAACTTATGCAAGGTCTCCTCATCAAGTTGCTTATAACTCTCTTTAAAAAGCTCGGAACCAAGGGATAGTATTTTATCATTTACGCGCCAAGAATTTCCTTCCTCAATATTACGCGCAATGAGTTCCATTATCCATGTTCTGAGCGTATTGTCTTTACGTACACGCTCCATTACCTTACCTATGGATTTAGACAAAACTGCTTCCGTATTCAATTCCACATTATAGCCGGCAAAAATACCAAGCTCCCTGGTAAAAGATTTGATAATGCGTTGAAAAAACTTATCGATAGTAGTTATTGCAAATCGGCCATAATCGTGTAGTAAAAGTGATTGCAGGAGCTGAGCACGCTCCTGCAATTCTTTATCGCTTAACTTAATATACTGCTTTAACAGGTCGCTGTATGAGCTTTTTGCGCCTATTGCCAATAAATGCAGCTCATTGAGAATCCTGCTTTTCATCTCTTCAGTTGCTTTATTGGTAAATGTCACCGCTAAAATATTTTTATATTCATACGGATTGGAGAATATTATTTTAAAATATTCCAATGTCAGAGCAAATGTTTTCCCGGCGCCTGCCGAAGCTTTATATATGTTTAGCATAACATTATTTATAAACGTGATTCTAAGATAGCTTTAAGATCTTCCAAATCTATATCATTCATTGCAGAAATAGCTCCTGTACCGCGTGCTGTGAAGCGATCCACTATTTTATCTATTGTCTCCTGCCCAATACCATATTGTGACAAGCGTGTCTTAATTCCCAAACTATTAAAGAAAGCCTCTGTTTTATCAATAATAATTTTAGTGGCACAGTCACATGTAGGATCAACACCTAATACTCTTTCTCCATACTGAAGTAACTTCTCGCTTCGGCGCTCAGCCATACGCTCCATAACGCCCGGAAGAACAATAGCTAAGGTAACAGCATGATCTAATCCATGAAAAGCAGTTAACTCATGACCAATATGGTGAGTTGCCCAGTCCTGACGTACCCCTACAGATATCCAACTGTTTAACCCAACGGTAGCACTCCACATAAAATTCGCACGGTCGTCATAGTTTGGCGTTTCATCATTATATAACGCTGGTGCCAACTCATGCAGTGTTGTCAATATCGACTCTGCAAAACGCTCTTGGATAGGTGCATTGTCCGGGTAAGTGAAATACTGCTCCATTACATGTACGTAAGTGTCAACAATACCATTCGCAACCTGATGTTTAGGCAATGAATAGGTTACTTCTGGATCCATGATTGAAAACTTCGGAAAAACAGCAGGACTGCTAAAAGCTAATTTCTCTTGCGTAGCTGCTCTGGTTATTACTGCCCCACAGTTCATCTCTGAGCCTGTAGCAGGTAATGTAAGCACTGTTCCAAAAGGCACTGCTTGATCCACTTTAGCTTGTTTCCCTAAAATATCCCAACAATCACTGCCTGTAAAACATGCAGCTGCGGCAATAAATTTAGTTCCATCAATTACAGAGCCTCCACCAACTGCTAAGATAAAGTCTACTTTCTCTGCTTTCACAATTTCTACAGCTTTCATCAGTGTTTCATAGTGTGGATTTGGCTCAATTCCACTAAATTCTATCACTGTCGTCTCTTTTAAAGCCAACATTACTTGCTCATATACCCCATTCTTTTTAATACTTCCGCCGCCGTAAGTCATTAAGATCTTACTCCCTTTGGTTACTTGTTTTGCTAATTGAGCAATTTGTCCTTTACCAAATATAATTTGAACCGGATTATAGAATTTAAAATTGTACATAATAGGTGTGTTTTAGTCTGATTTAAAATTATGGTTAAATATACACTTTTTTTAGTCTATACAATCCCCTTGCCTAATTGTTGGCATAAAAAAACGAGGGATGTTTAAACATCCCTCGTCAGTATATAAATATATATTTATTACATATTCATACCACCACAAACATGGAATACTTGTCCAGTTACGTAACGAGACATTTCCGAGCCTAAGAATACACATACATCAGCGATATCCTCTGGCGTTCCTCCACGTTTCAATGGAATCTTTGCAGCCCATTCTTTACGTACATCTTCAGGAAGTTGACCAGTCATTTCAGTAATAATGAATCCCGGAGCAATTGCATTTGAACGGATATTACGAGATCCTAATTCCTTAGCAATACTTTTTGTAAATCCAATAATACCCGCTTTAGAAGCTGAGTAGTTAGACTGTCCTGCGTTACCACTAACACCTACAACAGAGCTCATATTGATAATAGAACCTTGTTTTTGTTTCAACATTGTAGGCTGAACCGCTTTAGTAAAGTTGAATACAGATTTAAGGTTTACATTGATCACAGCATCCCATTGTTCCTCTGTCATACGCATTAATAATGTATCTTTAGTGATACCTGCGTTGTTTACTAAAATATCTACACGACCAAAGTCTTTAATAATTTGGTCAACAACTTCTAATGTCTCAGAGTAGCTAGCAGCGTTTGACGCATATCCTTTAGCTTGAACACCGTACTCAGCAATCTCTTTCTCTGTAGCCTGTGCTTGCTCGTCGTATTTTAAATCAGTAAATGCAACATTAGCACCGGCTTTTGCAAAAGCAATAGCAACGGCTTTACCAATACCTCTTGAAGCACCGGTAATAATCGCTGTTTTTCCTTCTAATAATTTCATTGTCTATATTATTATTTAATTAATAATTGCTCTCCACTTTTCATCAATATTCAATCCTATCAATGAAAATCCCCAGCACATATTGGTGCCAAAGATAATTAAATTTTACTTGGTACTTTAATTTTGTATCCTTTTTTTAAGCTTAACAACATTCAACACATTGTTACGCAACCCGATAGCTTGTTATTTATCTTGTTGTGGTAAGCTTTTTTGATAAGCCTTCCATCCCGGACAAAACCGAGTGTGCCATTGCCATATACGGCCCAAAATAGAATTTGGCTTTCGTTCTGCGCGCTTTCTAAATGCACAACTCTCACAGGCATGTTTCTTATTCATAAATATCAGTGTTTAAAAGTTAGTCCTTATCTTTACGGTGCTAAAGTAAATATTTTTTACACATGACAACACAAATTGAATTCACATTATCAGCCAAAGATAGAGGTTGCCACCTTGTTACATCCGAAATATTTAAGTGTATACAGCATCTATTACCTCAAGCCGGATTGTTGCATCTTTTCATTAAACATACCTCGGCGGCATTAACTATTAATGAAAATGCCGATCCCGATGTTAGAATCGATCTCAACTCCATTCTTAATAACCTTGTAAAGGAGCGCCAATCGTATTATATTCATACCTATGAGGGCGATGACGATATGCCTGCGCATGCCAAAGCATCAATCATAGGGAGCAGTGTCACCATACCTATTACAAATGGAGAGCTCAATATGGGCATTTGGCAAGGTATCTATCTCTGCGAATTTCGCAATCATGGAGGTAACCGAAATATTCTTGCCACCATAATAGCATAATTCTACTTACCAAACCCCCAAAAAAACAACTGCATGGTGCAACCTAAGTATACACCATGCAGCCTAAAAACTAATTAGAGCTTAGCTTACAGCTGTAATCTACTACTCTTTTATAATTTTCATAAAACAACGCTTACAATCAAAATCCAAACGGAAGCGATGCTTATCGTTTGTCAAATAGAGCGGCTGTTTTAATTTCGATATGCTTTTTTCTTTTAAACACTGCCCAATCTCTTTTAAAATACAGTAGCGCGTGTGCATTAATTCGGTCTTACTCTTTTGCGCGGAAGTTTCAAAACTCATTTCAGGCGTATCAACACCATGATCCATATAAAACTGCTTAGCAAGCCTATTAGAAATATTTAGTTTCCAATCATTTTGTAATGGATAAGTAACATGAACATTTTCAACAAACAATGGCTCAACAGGTCGGTTAACTAATCTTACTTCAGTCAAGGCATCCAGCAGTTTACGTCGCAATTCATTCAACTGAGCCATAGGAACAAAAAGGACTACATCCCCTTGATAGATGGAGTTTACGCATCTATAAAACGTATCGCCTGTTTTTGACATTTGCTGCTCCATTCGCTCACGTTGCTTTTCATTCTGTGCAGTTTCAAAATTACTATCTGACATTACTGTTGCCTGATTTCCATCACAATCCTCTGCATGCGCCACTAGAAAATCGCCATCGTTAAACAATGTTATGTCAACATCAATTACTCTACGTGATTTTAGTTTCTTTATCTGCTCAACAAATTGGTGATCGTAATTTCTGTACACTTCCGTTCCCGGCTTTAGCATTAGCATCTCGTTACACTCAATGTTATCACCTCGAACAATGTTTACGCGTATCCCTTTTAGTTCTCCCTTATCAAAATAACATAGACCATCGCCATTGTGTACTTCCTCGGTACTTTCTAATTGCATGATTTTGCCGACAACTTTAATCACCTTCCCAATTTTCTTACCGGTAGCCTTAGGCGTTAACCTATTTACCATACCCGAACTCTTTTGTCCGGAGGCAAAGTAATTAGTATACCCACGATTAAAACTACGTTCAATGTCGGGCATGAAAGTAGTTACAGTTTCGCCCGAAGCAGCTCTGTGAGCACCTATCTTGTCCAAATGCGTTGCATAGTGCCTCACAACATTAACAACATAATTTTCATCCTTCAGTCGGCCTTCAATTTTTAGTGAGTCAACACCTATATTTACCAATTCGGCAATATAATCCGTTTGGTTCATATCCTTTAAAGAAAGAATATGTTCATTACTCAATATTTTTTTCCCGTCTGCATCCTCAACATTCCATCTTTGACGACAAGGCTGCGCACACTCTCCTCTATTAGCAGAACGCCCCGACATGTGATGAGACAAATAACATTGGCCACTCAAGCTCACACACAACGCTCCGTGTATAAAGACCTCTAACTCGGCTTTTACCGCTGCACGTATCTCGCGTATTTGTGCCATTGTTAATTCTCTAGCCAAAACTATACGAGTAAATCCCAGTTGGTCTAAAAACTTTATACGTTCAATATCATAATTATGCATTTGTGTGCTCGCATGCAATGCTATTGGTGGCAATTTCATGCGCAACACACCCAAATCCTGAACAATAAGGGCATCTACACCTATGTTATACAAATCCCAAATCATCCGTTCAGCAGACTCAAGTTCCGTATCAAAAAGTATTGTATTAAACGTCACAAAAACCTTGCAATAGTATCTGTGCGCATAGTCCACCACAGAGGAAATATCATCCAGTGTATTTCCTGCAGCCTGTCGTGCGCCAAAAGCAGGCGCACCAATATATACAGCGTCGGCGCCATTTGTTATTGCGGCTATCGCAATCTCCATGTTCTTTGCCGGAGCTAATAGTTCCACTCTCCTCATGTGTTATGCCAATATATTTAATTCAGCAACATCGTTCTCCTCAATTACCGGTAATTCCAAAAGTTTCGTTTCCGGGAAATTCTCTTTTAAATAATCCTGTATCACAGTAATAGTATCCTTTGTTATAATATCACTATTATTTGGGAAGTGATTATATATAACATGACTAACCTCTATCCCTCTAGTTTTGCATAACTCCAAACTCATTAATGTATGGTTTATACTGCCTAACTTTGAAGAGGTAACCAATATTAAAGGATATCCCTTATCCGTGATATAATCAATCGTATTATATTGTCTATTTACCGGTACGCATAATCCGCCAGCCCCTTCTAAAAGCACTACATCATACACATTTACTAAATGGGCTGTTGCATCGTCAATACGTGCCAAATTTATTGTCACATTATCAATCTCGGCAGCCAAATGCGGAGAAGCCGGATAGCTCATCACATAAGGGCACGTAATTCCGGCCTCATCCTCAGGCGTGGGTTCAATGCCCATTAACGTCCTATGCGTTAAAATATCTTCGGCAATACCTTGACAACCGGTCTGAATAAACTTTTGGGTTATTACGCGCACCCCGTTTTTAAGTAAAGTACGTGCCATTATACCTGTGGCTATTGACTTACCGGCGTCGGTGTCTATACCACTTATAAAATAAACTTTCTTCATTACTATTCAGCCCAAAGTTTTGCAATGTTCACAATAGTTTCCACTGCTTTTTTCATTGAAGTTAAGGAGACATATTCATAACGTCCGTGGAAGTTCATACCACCTGTAAACAAGTTAGGGCAAGGTAATCCCATATAAGACAATCTAGAACCATCCGTTCCCCCTCTAATTGGACGTACAATAGGTGTTACTCCAGCCAATTCCATTGCGCGAAAAGCCTTATCAATTACTTCAGGATGTGGCTCCACCATTTCACGCATATTATAATACTGATCCTTAACATCCAGTTCAATAATCGATCCATACTGAATGGAAAGTAGTGCAACAACCTCTTCTAAGAATTTCTTCTTCTGTTCAAACTTAGCTCTATCATGATCTCTGATAATATATTCCATTGTAGCCTGTTCAACAGCTCCCTCCACATGCGTTAAATGATAAAATCCCTCATAGCCAGTGGTATGTTCCGGACGTTCAACAGTAGGTAACATTTCATTTAAGCGCATTGCCACTTGCAAAGCATTTACCATTTTGTCCTTGGCATATCCGGGATGTATATTTCGTCCTTTAATCGTAATCGTTGCTCCAGCTGCATTAAAATTTTCATACTCTAGCTCTCCTTCAATGCCACCATCAACCGTATATGCGAATTTAGCGCCAAACTTCTCAACATTAAAATAATCTACGCCACGTCCCACCTCTTCATCGGGCGTAAAGCCAATACGAATAGGCCCATGCTTTACCTCAGGGTGTTCCATTAAATATTGCGCTGCCGTCATTATCTCTGCAACTCCGGCCTTATCATCAGCTCCCAACAAAGTGGTTCCGTCAGTAGTTATAAGTGTATGTCCTTTTAGTCCTACCAATTCAGGAAAGTAACTCACAGACATTGTCACCTCAGGATTCAATACAATATCTTCACCATTGTAATTTTCTATAATCTGAGGTTTTACATTCTTACCACTCATGTCCGGCGCCGTATCAACATGAGCAATAAAACCTATTGTGGGAATATCCTCTAGTCCTTCACTAGCGGGCACTGTTCCCATCGCATATCCGTTTTCATCAATTTCCACATTGGTTAACCCCATATGGAACATCTCCTCCACAAGTGCATTCAATAAAGTTAATTGTTTTGCCGTTGAGGGATAAGTATCTGATTTTGGATCACTCTGTGTATCAAAGCTTACATAATGTAAGAATCTGTCTTGCAATGTATTCATCACGTTATATTGTTTTTAAAAATTATTTCATTGATTTACAAATATAGCAAATGCTTGCCCAATGTCCCAAACTCAAGGAACATATCTTCCGGTAAAATTACAATACATTCTTCTCAAAAAGCAACACAATAGCGCATACAACATCTCATTTGCTCCTAATACTCGTTCAGTAATTTACTAAGGTACTAGTAAACAAACCATTTTATCCCCAATTGTACCCCATTCTAAGAGTTCTAACTTTTCATCTCACATACCCCATCTATACCCCCAAGAGATATAGATGGGATATAGTTGGGATATAGTTGGGATATAGATAGGATATAGATACCCTAGACCGCCTTTATCGTATGTATCATTTTACACTCGTCTTGTACTGTTTTAAATTTAGTGGTATATAAAAGCAATAGATTCGAAATAGAATTTATTTTCATATATTTACACAAATTAGACAAACTATAAACACTACGAAGGTGATGTACGCAAATTTTGCAATATCGGACTCAATAATATTTTTACTGAAACGGTAACGTCAGTCCCTTTGTACTGAATAACATATTATATAGCATTTGATAAAGAAACACAACTCCCTATCCGAGCAAAAGATGGACAATTGTTTATGGGCGATATTGAATTTGGAAATTTTAGAACTTATGAAAGGAACCTCCGAATAGAAGAAAAAAGAAAAGCAACCAATTCTCAGAAATAAGAAGAGGATGTATGCAATTTATTCCATTTAAAAGGGCATTCAAGGTAAAGTTCTAGGCAATGGATTTAAAAAATTAATAATTTACGTATGAAAAAGAAACTTCTACTTACATTACTTATTGGTTTACTATGGTGTAACCATTCCGTACAAGCACAAACTAAGCTCGCAGACATAAACAAAGCTTATCCTATGTGGAAAATATTGTCTGAGTACGAACTTCCAATCACAGTAGCCGATACCAACCTTTTTATTACATATTGGAAAGGGAGAGATAATGGATCAATATCTTTCTCTTTATCGGGAAGTCTTTCCGATTCAAAATACGACCTTCCAATGTATATTAATGTATTTCTAAAAGATAATAATAGCTTATCCTTCGATATTGACGGCGACGTATTTTTAGGAAAATATCAGATAAAAAAGGACTCGTTATTTATTCAGGCCGTAATTTATGGTAAGGTCTGTGACTGGGCGTATAAGTTGGACACGATCGAAACGACTATCATGCGCAAACGTCCTTGGAGTTTTACTCCTACCAATACTAGTTTAGCGCAACAAATAAAAGGAGTATGGATAAGAAAAGGCGTTGATGATGCGAATGTAACTTGTGCAGATTTTGCTATTAATGACTCCACTATTTACTTTGTTGACCAAGCAGCAACGTCTCCCTATAAATTGAGGAATGATACACTATTTTTTCAAGCAATGGGAGAGGATTGTAAAGTCCATGTGCGAGCAAAAGATGGGCAATTGTTTATGGATGATGCTGCGTATGAAGATTTTGAAACTTATGAAAGGAACCTCCGAATAGAAGAAAAAAGGAAAGCAACCAATTCTCAGAAATAAGAAAAGGAGGTATGCAATTTATTTCATGTATGCAAAAAACTGGGCACTATTTCCATTAAAAAGTGCCTCCAAGGTTAAGTTATAGACAATGGATTTGAGTATTATAATGTTCTATTAACGCACATTTATGATAATAATGCATAGATGAGCGTGTATCTTGGAAACTTATTTGACTTTCTCTAGTACAAGGCCGGTATTAGCGCTTGGTACATGAAAAAATTATTGTAGAAACAAGCGCAATTGGATTATTATTTCGAGGACGTATATCAAAGCCTTAATTTCCGAATAATTATATTCGGAAATTAAGGCTTTGATATACGTCTCTAGCTATTTTACTCCACAAAACAATTTTGCCGTTTTCCAATCCAGATAAATGATATCTGAGTCGGGAACATATTCGTAAGGAATATATTTAAAGTATTGATAGGCAACAAGCTGTTCATCATTGGATATTGCTATTTCTAGGCGGATACTTAATCCGTCGGACTTTTCAAGCTGTAACAAATCATGAAGATTTCCTGTGTTTAATATCTCCTTTGTTTTGGCGTAATCATTTATTCCAAACTCAAAGTGGTAAATGTGTATCTTGCTATTTGTGGGAGTGTATACCATTAATTTCGGAGCGGTAAATATGTTGCAAATTCCAACAACTAATCCAACAATGCTGGCAAAGGCCAGGAACATATATGTTGCTCCGGTGTTATCAATAGTTGAGGTATTTATGTAATACAATACAAATATTGAGAGTAGACATATAGCTATATTTGCAATTAATTTCGAGATATTTGTTTTTTGATGAACCCTATTTGAAGGTAATTCTATTTGTGTTTTCATGTACTTTGACTTTAATAATTCGATACTAAATGATATGTATTATTGGGATACAATAATACTTTCCTAGAGTTAAACATATATATCTATGCTAACTCTAAAGATTAAATAAACATAATAGTGCATTATTAGCTAAAGTCTCAAGACACATAAAAATGAGAGTTTTGCGGATACGCATTGCTTACGCCGTAAAAAACTCATTAGGGTTAAACTATTTTGTGACGTTGAAGATGATGTATACTCTGTGATGTTGTCTATACATCGTATTAAATTTCTTCTAATTAAGTTATCCTTTACCCAAGTAACAATATTATTGGGAGAAAAGATGGGTGCCGACGAATGTGAAAAGAGTGTTATAGGGAGGATGTCCGTCTCGGCCACCTTACAAATATTAAGCTCTTGTACCTTCTGTTCAATAGAATAATGGTGCTGTTCTTGTGAGGTTGGATTAAGTTTATACCCACACATGAATAACATTAATAGAAATGAAAACCCTAATAATATGTGTACTCTTTGTTTCAAATCGTTTTCCATTATTTGATGAATGCGAAGTTATACGTTATTCTGGAAATATGGTTATTAATCGAGTATTTTTATCATATCTTATTTTGCCCATTTTCGACAAGAAAAAGTATATTTCTTTAAATTTGGCAAAATTTAAAATGCAAAGTATATTTACATCAAATAATTACAGTCTATGTAAATCTCTTAATATAGGTGTGGCTATTTGCGTGGCTTAGAACTTACATAAACAGATAAGTTGTTATATATTAATTCACATAATAATTAAATGAAGAAAAGTTTTATTTTATTAGGCGTCATGCTATGTTTTATACAGATGCATGCCCAAACATGGAAAGGCATTTCTCCCGAGACTCTTAAACGCTATGACTATGTATGTCTCAAAGATAGTACAAGCGTGGAGGTTAATGACAATGGATCGGGTTCTTTCCATATTCACCAAATCATTGAAATTAAAACACCTAAAGGTGCACTTGCTCATAGGATTTTGAAATACGATTACGATCCGCTAACCGCGCATGCTATTTTCCAATCTGTCACAGTGAGAAAAGCGAACGGTGATTCTATCCAAATCCCTGTAAATAGTGCTGTTGACTATACTGCTCCTGCACGAGCAATTTATTGGGGTGCAAGACAAATAATGATTGAATTGGGACAATTAGAGCCCGGTGATACTATTGATTATGTAATTACGAAGAAGGGATTTACATACGCGCTCCTTACACAAACTGCAACTAACGATGATGAACGTTTTATTCCACCAATGCGTGGCGAGTTCTATGATATTGTGCCATTTTGGTGTAATGTACCAACCGCGCGCAAGGTTTACAGAGTAGCCATGCCGGACGATAAAGATGTTCAATATGAATTTTATCAAGGAGAAGCTCAGTCTTCCATTAGAAAGGAAGGTAATAAACGTGTATATACATTTGCCATTAACAATCAGCTTCCGTTCGCAAGAGAAGCCAATATGGTGGATTTATTTGATGTTGCACCAAAATTAATGATGTCGACAACTCCTACATGGAACGATAAATCAGCATGGTTTTATAAGGTCAATGAGGATTATGGAAGTTTTGAGGCCCATCCCGAAGCTCAAAAGAAGGTCAATGAACTACTGAAAGGCAAAAAGGATGAGATGGAGAAAATTGCAATATTAACACACTGGGTTGCAGATAATATGCGTTATTCCGGTATCTCCATGGGTAAAGGCGAAGGCTATACCCTACATAACACTGCAATGAATTTTACAGATCGTTGCGGAGTGTGTAAAGACAAAGCTGCACTTTTAATCTCGATGTTGCGTATGGCAGGTTTTGAGGCATATCCGGCAATGACTATGGCCGGATCTAGAGTAGAATCAATACCGGCCGATCATTTTAATCACAGCGTTACAGTGGTTAAACTTAGCAACGGAACATATATGCCTTTAGACCCAACTTGGGTGCCTTTTGTACGCGAACTTTGGTCTAGCGCAGAACAACAGCAAAACTATTTACCCGGCGTTCCGGAAACCTCAGATTTAATGGTAACTCCTATCTCTCCGGCAGACAATCATTATTTTACAATGGATGTAAATGCTAAGGTAGATAATAGAGGCACTCTACATGGTACCATAACGGTTAAAGCTGAGGGACAAAGTGATGCAACTGTACGCCGTCCGTTTATGAATGATTTTAAACGAGATTGGCACTTAGCCATGGAGAAAGAATTAATGAATATAGCTCCACAAGCAGAACTTGTAAGTGTAGATTATGGTAATAATCCATACGATTATGTTGCTGCTCCTATAAAAATAACCATGAAATTCCGCATTCCGGATTACGCACTTTTGGGCGATGACATGATGGTGTTTACACCTATTTCTGGTTCGAACTTCTATAAAGGTGTTCAATCTCATTTGCGCATAGACACATCTAAAGCAGAGAAAGAATATGCTTTTACTGATCGTTGTTCTCGTCTTGTTAAGATTAGTGAACAATATAACTTACCGCAAGGTTATAAAATGAGCTCTTCTCCTGCAAACGTAAATTATGAGGGCAATGCCGCGTCATACAAAGGATCGGTTGCTGCTGCAAATAATAGCATAAGGATTAATCATGATGTGCGCATGGAGAAACGTGTATATGATGCTAGCGACTGGAAGGATGTCCACACAGTTGTGAGTAACCAAAAGCAACTTATTGAACAACCTATTATCATACATAAAGCTAAACATTAAAATGCAACTCAATATGAGAAATTTTAAATATATTCTGACTCTTGTTTTAACATGCGGTTGTCTTTGTTCTGCCATTGCGCAAACCCCCAAAGACGAGGCGACATTTAAACAAATTCGTCGTAGTATAACACTTCTACCTGACGGAAGCATGGAAGATAGAGTAATGAAAGAAATAGCCCTCCACAATCACATGGCGTTTAACGATCTATATGGAGAGACTTTCGTTATATATAACCCTGATTTCCAAGAGGTGAAAATAAACAGAATTTATACAACTCAAAAAGATGGTAGTATTGTTGAAATGCCTGAGAATGCATATAATGAGGTACTACCCTCTTTTGCTGCCAATGCAGTAGCCTATAATAATTTGAAGGAATTGGTTATCACCCATACCGGTTTAGAAATAGGAGCCACTATATATGCAGACTACTCGGTTATAACAAAGCCTGGGTTCTACCCTGCATTAGATAAAGTTATTTCTATTAATGAAGAGCAACCTATTACAAACTACACTTTAGAGGTAACAGTTCCTAATAATAAAACTTTATCATCACAACTTGTAAATTCGAATGTAAAGCCAACAGTAGAGAAAAAAGAGGAAGCAACAACCTATACATGGCGTTTTCGCAACATCAAACCACGCTCTAAACAATTGTTGATACCAGCTGTTGGTGGTGATAAAACATGTATCTATGTTTCAACATTTGGTGACAAAGATGAAGCCTTTAATATTCTGCGCTCAAAGGGCACAGACCAACTGAATGACACCAATATTCAACGCATTAAGAGTTGGATTCCATCGGGAAATTATACACCTACTGAGATAATCAATGCTTTAAATACACATTTCGATGTGGTAAAGATTCCTGCGTCGGTAATTGGATACACTGTCCGACCATTGGATGCTATTTTTCAAAGCGCATATTATACTCCTTTAGAAAAATGGTATCTTATACAAGCAGTAGGTTCACAATTAGGAATTACTTTAACACCAACAATTGCTATCCCAGCATTTTTACCACAAGAATATGCATCATTAGAAGCAATCAATGATTATATATTGCTTAACAACAATGAACCACTGAATGGCGCGGCGCAGTACAACAATATTCCAGCCATTCAATGGTGGAATGTCACAAATGGACAAAACATTACACCGACTCATACTGAGAAATTTGTCATTACGAGTACTTACAACATTGCTGTTGCGGGTAATAAAGCCAATGTTAGCGTAAATACAACATGTAATAATCGTTTCAAAACGACTAGTAATGAGAATAAAAACCAGTTATCATTACAGAAGAAAGGTACACTTGAGGTACTAAGTCTGCCTATTGCGAATGATGGTATTAAGTCGTTACATATCACCGCACTTCAATCAACAAGAAACGTTCCGTTACAATTGGCTTATCCGTTAAGCGAGACTGATAGTTACACCATTACATGGAGTGACACGCAACAATGCAGAACTCAAGTGCCTAATATTAACATAAATAATAAGGTGGGAAATGTAAGAATTTCGGGACAAAAGAGTAACGATAAATTGACAATAATTCGTCATATTGAGATTAATAAAACAATGATTACAGCAACTGATTATCAAGAACTACGTTCTTTGGTAAATGCATGGAATAATGTAAATACATTGCAATTGCTATTCCAGTAACAATTAGCGTTTTGTTAGAGCGAGAATAGGACTGGCCTATAGTGTGTAAAATACATTATAGGCCAGTCCTATTTTTATTTATATAACAACACTTCTGCCAACTCATCCATCACTCCTTTTTAAAGATATCAATTGACTAATAAAGCCATTTAACAAATATTTTTAATATAATTAGTTATCTATTTTAATATATTTTCATATTTTTACCCTAATCACAAATAGTAATTAATTCATAATTAGTGTTCTATGAAGAATAAATGGGTACAATATGTTTTATTTTTTGCAAGTGTTGCGATAGCCAATATACAACATTTGCAAGCGCAGTCGTTACGTAAAACGACTTGGTTAAATGATGCGATTGCTGCAAAAGAGGCAGTATTGGCAAAACATCCAAAAGACTTGCCAGTAATAACAAAAACATTACGACGTGGTGACACACCACAGTTTATAGATGTCAACGTAGAGGGAATAAACGAATTGGTACTAATAGCATGGGCAACCGATGATGGACCAAGTTTTGATCATGCAGCATGGGCGGATGCTGCAGTGTATACTAAAGATGGAAAAAAGATATGGCTTGATGAGCTTCCCATAAAATATAAAAGTGTAGAGGGAGATTGGTTTAGACTAAAAACAAGTTACGGTGGCCAATTTGCCATAGCAGACAAAAAATTTTCCACCGGAATATTAGCACATGCCAACTCTGTCGTTATATATGATTTGACCAATAAAGGCATTTGCCGTTTTTCCTCTTGGGTTGGTATTGACAATGCTGCTGGCAATGAGGGGAGCGCCGTTTTTAAGGTACTCACCACGACAGGAGACAACGAAGCTGTAGAATTAGTAGATGCGTCGCCAGATGTAGCATCTCAATTTGTTCCATATCTTGGAACAACACTTCAAAGCTGGCTAACTACACCAGGTATAATTGTGGAGAAAGAGGCAATTACCAATATTATCTCAGTATTAAAGGATAATAATTATATCACTGAGCAATTAAAGCATGTTGAGGCAATTACTAACGCCGATATGCAAAAAAAAGCCTATGCAGAACTACTGAGCAAGGCAGGTGAAGTTTTAAGACTTCAAACAGAACTTGAAGGCCTAAATATTAAAGGAGTTAAACTTGCATATAATGATTTCAAGAAAACTCCAAACTATAATTTAGCGAAATGGCAGGCTCAATATGATAAGTTTATGGACTTAATCGATAAACACAAGGGATTTAAAGGTATTTACACATTAGAATCCCAAGCTGTCAATGACCTAAATGAAGTTCTTAGATCAAAGCGAGAAATACTACTATCTAATCCCGCTTTAGACTTTGATAAAATTATAGCAGCACAATATAATATAGGTCCAGCGGCCCGAGCTAAAGGTGCTGAAGCAATGGGAACCCCAAACTCCAATTGGAGTTCTCAACTCTCTACACCTAGAGATGGATTTGAAGCTAGTATTGTTGAACTTACCAACTTAAGAGAAACAAAACCTACGATAAAAACACTTTATAAACCTACAAAAAATGCAGCTATTACGTCACTTCAGCTTCATTGGGATGCAAACAGATTGATTTTCACATCACAAGACGATAAACGGCGCTGGCAAGTTTTTGAAATGAATGCAAATGGCGATAATTTAAGACAGGCAATTATCCCCGAAGATGAGGATGTAGAACTTTTTGATGCCTCCTATCTACCTGATGGAAATTTCATTGTTAATACAAATTTGGGATACCAAGGGGTTCCATGTATTGATGGTGATGACCCTGTTGCAAATGCTGCGCTATATAATCCCAAAACGAAGGAGATGCGTAGACTGTGTTTTGACCAAGAGAACAATTGGAACCCTTCAGTCATGAACAATGGCAAAGTAATGTATACTCGTTGGGAATATACAGACTTGATGCATTATTATTCTCGAATGGTATTTACAATGAATCCGGATGGCACAGAACAAAAAGCATTGTACGGAAGTGGATCCTATTTTCCCAATGCAACATTTGATATGCAACCCCTACCTGGAGGCAGCAGTACATTTATTGGAATTGTATCTGGACATCATGGTGTTGTGCACAGTGGCAGATTAATGATTTTTGATCCTGCAAAATCACGTAAAGAGGAAAAAGGGATGGTTCAAGAAATTCCTTTCTCTAATCGACCAATTATTCCTATTGTTAAGGATGAGCTTGTAAACGGTGTATGGCCACAATTTACAAAACCATTTCCTATAACAGATAAGTATTTTATAGTTTCAGCTAAACCAACACAAAGTTCTCTTTGGGGAATATATTTAGTTGATATATACGACAATATGCTTTTACTTGGAGAAACAGAAGGTAATGGCTATACTTCTCCAATACCTGTCAAGAAACGTACAACTCCTCCTGTAATTCCTAGTAAGGTTGATTTAACTAAAAATACATCGACGGTATTTATTCAGGACATATATGAAGGAGAGGGTCTTGTAGGAGTTCCGCGTGGTACAGTTAAGAAGTTAAGGGTACTTACTTACGAGTTTGCATATTTATCATCTCCATCCAATCACCTAGCACAAGGGGTGCAGTCAGGCTGGGATATAAAACGAGAGCTTGGTGAGGTAGATGTAGAAAGCGATGGTTCCGTTATATTTACGGTTCCTGCCAATACGCCTATATCCTTACAGCCATTAGATAGTAAAGGACGTGCTATTCAGCTTATGCGTTCATGGCTCACTGGGATGCCAGGAGAAGTTGTTTCATGCATAGGCTGTCATGAAGATCAAAATAGTATTGTAATTCCTAAGCGTGTTATTGCATCACAAAAACATCCGCAATCAATTACTCCGCCTCAAGGTGGCGTGCGCTCATTTACATTTGAACTTGAAATACAACCTATTCTAAACCGTGCATGTATAGCTTGTCATAACGGTGAAGGCGATGTACCTCGAAACTTTACACCGGGGCGTATTGATAATCATTCTCCACACAAATATTCTATGAGTTATTTAGACTTCCACCCATACTTCTACCGACAAGGACCAGAGGCAGAGATGGCTGTTCTCAATCCATATGAATACGCAACAATGAATTCGGAAATGTTTCAAATTTTAGAAAACAATCACCACGGAGTAGTCCTTACCGACGATGAAATTAAAACGTTATACAAATGGCTTGATTTTAATGCTCCGTATAACGGATCATTTGTTGCGAAGCCTTATAGGGCGACTGCGGGATTAGTTATTGACCAAAAACAACGTCGTCGCCAGTTAGCTGAGAAATATGCAGGTGCTCATACGGCAGTTGACTGGGAGAAAGAATTATCCGACTATGCTGATTCTCTTAAGGCAAAAGGAACCGTAACACCTGTTTTGCCTGAAATAAAAACTGCAAAGAAACACAAAATCCCCACGGTTAAAGGTTGGCCATTTACACCAGAGAAAGCAAAAGAGATGGTTATCAACAAACAACCACGCACAATTAACGTGGGCAATGGACAACAAATTACATTTGTGTATATACCTGCTGGCACTTTTATTGCCGGTGGTGATGGTAAAGCACAAACCAAGATACCTTATAAGACAACGATAAAAAAAGGATTCTGGATGAGCGAAACAGAGATTACCAATGCACAACTGAAAGCACTAATCCCAACACATGATAGCCGCTATGTAGGTCAATTTTGGAAAGATCATACAACTCCGGGATATGATGTACGTGGAGACGAACTCGCCGCAACAAAGGTCAGTTATCTACAAGCGGAAAAATATGCTCAATTGTTAAGTGAAAAGTCAGGATTGAACATCATGTTACCAACAGAAGAACAGTGGGAATGGGCTGCACGTGCCGGCTCTGATAACGATTTTTGGTTTGGAGATATTGACACTGACTTTACAGCTTATGAGAATCTGGCCGATGTACAACTTACTAAAATGGCCGTATCCGGTATTGATCCTCAACCAATGAGTTCGTCTAGCTATTATTATAAATATTTAAATTACATACCTAAACACGAAGATCGCAATGACGGCAATATGCTGGTAACAGCTCCTGCGAAGTATGCAGCTAATCCATGGGGGTTATATGACATGAATGGTAATGTTGCCGAATGGACACGCAGCAATTTTGAGCGCTCTAGCGATCCTTCTATGATTAAAGCTGATAAGGTTGTCCGAGGAGGTTCATGGTATGAACGCACCAAGCGTGCTGCAGTAGCTGTGCGCCGTAATTTCTTACCTTGGCAAGCACCATGGAATGTGGGCATGCGCCTAATTATTGAAGATTAAAATAAATTCTCATCGTTTCTTTATATTAAACAAATAATTAGGGACGATGAGGATGCCAATATCTTGTTGACTGCATTATAAAACATTTCCATCCATGGCAAATGAATAAGGAGCGTATTTTTGTGTCATTTGGAAATAAAGGATAACTTTGTACCTCACTGTATTCAATTACAGTGAGGTATTTAGTTTTATTATTTAATGCACTTTATGCAAAGATATTTTATGGAGCTTGCCTATGATGGCAAACCTTTTAGTGGATGGCAAATACAACCAAGTGAACCATCTGTACAGGAAGAAATTAATAAAGCACTAACCCTAATTCTACGGAGGGAGACTCGCGTTGTTGGTTGTGGACGAACGGATACTGAGGTAAACGCATCGTTCTTTGTAGCACAATTTGAAACGGACATTACAACAATTGATACGGAACATTTATGCTATAAACTCAATCGATTATTATCCAAGGAGATTGCAATTTTTAAAATATATCCGGTAAGTATGGATATGCACGCACGTTTCAGTGCAACTTCACGTACCTATAAATATTATATTGATAAGCGTAAAAATCCCTTTACATGGCGTTATGCATATCGCCCCTATCCTCTTCCTGATATAAATGCTATGAATAGGGCTTGCGAAATAATGATGGAATATGAGGATTTTACAAGTTTCTCTAAACTCCATTCAGCAGCAATAACAAATATTTGCCACATTACGTACGCAAAATGGGAGGATACAGGGAATCAGCTTGTATTTACCATTACCGCAAACCGCTTTTTGCGTAACATGGTACGGGCTATTGTAGGAACAATGTTACAAATTGGCAAAGGACGTATAAAACCCGAAGATATGCGAACTATTATTGAAAGTAAAGATCGCTGTTCCGCAGGGACATCGGTACCGGGAAATGCATTGTTTTTATGTGATATTAAGTATTGAGATTTATGAAAAACATTATATTAAGTATTCTATTTCTTCTTTCCGCCGTATCGGGATATAGTGAAAATGCCGTTTTAGGAAGTGAAGCACAAATCTCCGTACTTACATGCGATCCCGGCGAGGAACTATACTCCTTATTTGGGCATACCGCCATACGTGTAACAGATCCGGAGCAAAATTTAGATATTGTTTTTAATTACGGAACGTTCGACTTCCGAACAGATAATTTTTATTTAAAGTATATTAAAGGATTATTACCCTATCAACTCACAGTTGCAAGATACGCAGGGTTTTATGCTTCATACGTAGAAGAACGAAGAACAGTATGGAGTCAAACCTTAGAACTTGATTCCCTGTCAAAACAACGTGTTTGGACAGGGTTACTTGATAATTTAAAACCGGAGAACAGAGAGTATCTCTATAACTTCCTGTTTGACAATTGCACTACTCGCAGTAGAGATATTATTGTAGAGAATACTTTACCCGCAATTGCATGGAAATTAGAAAACAAAAATTACTCCTTTTGGAATTTGCTTGATCAATACTTAGATTATGCGCCATGGTCACAATGGGGCATTCACACAATTCTGGGACAATCCGGAATGCGTAAGGCAACACCCTACCAATACATGTTTCTTCCTGATTATTTTATGTATGGTTTAGATTCTGCCCGTTACAATGACAAGCTACTTGTTAAGGAACGTACAATGCTTTACAACTCAGGAACCCAACTATCAGTACCCACATGGTACAAAACACCCTATACGGTATTTTCAATATGTGCAATACTAATAAGTCTTATTCTTTTTTACTTTAAAGACGCATGGATAATTAATACAATATCATGTATTCTCTATGTATCCTCTGGTGCATTGGGATGGTTAATGCTTTTTCTAAGCTACTTTACCTTACACCCAATGACCTCACCAAACTGGAATTTATTATGGGCAGTACCACTCAATATGTTCCTTCCTCTAGTAATAATGCGTAGGCAACTTTTTAAATGGGTAAAATGGTATCTAGTTGCGTATAGCGCATTGCAAGCTATTACACTTTGTATTTGGTATTTCCTATTTCCGGGAGTATCGCTTTCCACTATGCCAATTATTGCGCTATTATTATTTAACAGTTCTATGCTAATAGCGCGAAAAAAATAAGGTTATTTGCCTTATTTAAAGTAGGTGTTAACTCGCAAAATTATTACTTTTGCGAGTTATATGTTTGAAACAGATAAAATTTAAAATAGATATGGCGAAGAAAATGGCAGGTGTGTCCAATAATACAGCAGCAAATAATGAAATACAAGCGGAATATGGAAAGCTTCCACCTCAGGCTACTGATCTTGAAGAGGCTATTCTGGGCGCATTGATGCTGGAAAAGGATGCCTTTACATTGGTAGGTGATTTACTTCAACCGGACGTTTTTTATAAAGATGCCCACCAACGTATTTTTAGAGCTGTGCAGAAACTTTTCGCTAACAGTGATCCTATCGATTTACTTACAGTTAGTGAATTATTAAAAAGTAGCGGAGAGCTAGAACAAGTGGGAGGATATTACTACCTATCGCAACTAACATCTCGCGTTGCATCTGCAGCACATATAGAGTTTCACGTAAAGATTATTCTTCAAAAATATATTCAACGTCGTTTAATCACGGCCTGCACCGAGATTCAAAACATGGCGTTTGATGAATCAACAGATGTCTCGGACTTGATGGATAAGGCTCAGAAGTCCGTTTTTGATATTGCTGATGGCACTATCAAAAAAGATACTTCCGAGATCTCGTCTATTATTGACGAAGCCATAAAGGGAATTGAAGCCGCAGCCCTGAAAAGTGATGGTATTAGCGGTGTTCCTTCGGGTTTCAACGCACTTGATGACGTTACTAAGGGATGGCAGCCATCTGACCTTATTATTATTGCCGCACGTCCCGCTATGGGAAAAACGGCATTTGTACTTTCTATGGCAAGAAATATTGCAGTGGCAAATAACTTGCCCATAGCCATATTCTCCTTAGAGATGTCATCTGTACAGTTAGTGAACCGTTTAATTGCCTCAGAAACCGAATTAGGATCGGAGAAAATCAAAACAGGTAAGCTAAGCAAGGACGAATGGCAACAATTACACAGCCGTATCAAAGCACTAATTAACGCACCTATTTTGGTTGATGATACCCCTGGACTTTCTATTTTTGAATTACGTGCTAAATGTAGACGTCTAAAGCAGAAATATGATATTCAGGCCATTGTCATTGACTACCTTCAGCTTATGAATGCGGGAGGAGATATGCGCGGAAATAGAGAGCAGGAAGTAAGTATGATTTCACGTCAGTTGAAGATTATTGCAAAAGAATTAAATATTCCGGTTATTGCACTTTCTCAGCTTAACCGTGGTGTTGAACTTCGTACCGGGGATGCAAAGAAACCTATGCTATCAGACTTACGTGAATCCGGAGCAATTGAGCAGGATGCGGATATGGTCTTATTTATCCACCGTCCTGAGAAATACGGCATTATGACGGATAACGAGGGAAATGATTTGAGAGGACTAGCCGATATCATTATAGCCAAACACCGTAATGGTGAGGTTGGAGAGATTCGTCTACGCTTCCGTGGAGAGTTGACACAATTCTGCGATATTGAGACTACGTCACCGTTTATGAGCAGTTCTATGAACAGTGCTCACCAAGAGGACGAAGTCACTACACAAATATTCGGTTCTAAAATGAATGAGGATTTACCTGCATTGGATGCCGGTTTTGGAAATTCTGGACAGGGATTTGATAATGGCAATGCGCCATTTTAATTCATAACTATTATTATTTAATGAGATCTAAACTATTATTTCTATTTAAAACATACATCTTCTGGATGTGTTTGTCGATAATGGCAAGAGTGCTCTTTTTGTTTTACCAAAGTGAGCAGACCTCTTTGTTACAACGTAGTGAGGTCTATATGATATTCCGCAAGGGACTTAGAATGGATTTATCGCTAGGAGCCTACATTATGCTGCTATTTAGTGTACTAATGATAGCATCAATATGGTTAAAGCCTCGCATTATGCGATATGTATACATGGTCCTAACCGTAGTGTTATTGCTTTTCTTTTGTTCCGTTACAACAGTGAATCTGGAGTTATTTAGTAACTGGGGCTTCCATATGGATACTACTCCCCTATCCTACATAAAGACACCTGCAGCTGCCATGGCCTCAACTCCAATATCCTTGGCAATAGCACTTTTTGTACTTATGCTAACTTCTGTAGGAGGAGCCTTTTATTTATATAAGCATTGGATAATTGATTCATTATACTATAAAGAACGTAATTATAAAGAAGCCATTGTTTATTTACTTCTTGGTGGGCTCATGTTCCTCCCAATTCGCGGCGGCTTTAATGTAGCGCCTATGAACAGTAGTTTTGTCTACTTTCATCCCACAAATATCTATGCAAATCAGTGTGCAGTTAACCCGGTATGGAACTTTATCTATGAGCTTAGCCACATAAAGAAACAAAAAAATAACTTCCGTTTTATGGAGCACGATATTGCATCGACACTATTGTCTCAGTCCATAAAAACTTGTCCTAATAGTCAGGCTATTATTAACTCTCAACGTCCAAATATCGTTTTTCTTTTGCTGGAAAGCTTTACGGCAAATGCCATTGAAAGTCTTGGCGGACAAAGAGGAATAACCCCTAACTTAGATCAACTTGCACAAGAGGGCGTACTATTCACTAATATTTATGCTACTGCAGGGCGATCAGACCGAGGATTAGTTGCTGCTATCAGTGCAATCCCATCTCATCCGGATATTGCCATTATAAAATATCCAGCTAAAACAATGAGTTATCCTTCATTACCAAAAGATTTGGAAAAAGAAGGGTACAATACTCATTTTTACTATGCAGGCGACCTTAATTTTGGCTCTTTCCGTTCTTACACAACGATGAGATTCCAGAATATAATTACAGAGAACGATTTTAATGGAGAAGCCATCAAAAACCGCTTTAAATGGGGTGTACATGATGAATATATGTTTGACAGATTATTTGATGATATAAAGCAAAGTCAATCTCCATCGTTATTCATGGCATTTAATATGAGTAGCCATGAACCTTTTGATGTACCAATGGAACCTGTCATTCTGGGTGATAGCAGAGAAAGTAAGTTTTTAAATGCTATTCACTATAGCGATAAATGCTTAGGCAACTTTATTGAAAAATGCAAAGAGTCTGGAATTTGGGATAATACACTGTTTGTATTAATGGCAGATCATGGAACAAGACATATAGGCAATTTAGAGCCTACATCGCCACTAATGTATAAAATTCCGCTAATATTTACCGGTGGAGTTATATCGCAACCAGGTACTAAAATTGAGCGCATAGGTTCACAAACAGACATGGTAGCAACCCTACTTGGGCAATTGGGGCTTAATTACTCCAATTACATGTTCAGCAAGAACTTATTATCCAATCAACCGGGTGCTGAATTTGCATTTTATAGCTATTCAGACGCTGCTTGCGCGGTAACTCCAAAAGGAACAATGAATTACAATATTAAATCGAAGGAATTCGTGACAGATACTACCGATATGCCTGTTGATTTGTTTAAAGCATATTTGCAACGCATTGACGAGATTACCAAATAAGTTTAATAGGTTATCCAAATGCGGATATATTATAATTATAGAAAAGGGATGGAATAATAATTTCCATCCCTTTTTCATTATGTAATCTTGAGGTGATAACTCTATACAATGCTTTTTCACAGTTTGTTGCGCTCGCACCCAAATTCCATGCAACAATTACTCCTCCTGTGGGTTTCTACTAGGTTACCATTGGGTTACGACTAGGTTTCGACTACTATCATCCCCCAATAGTAGTCGAAACCTAGTCGTAACCTAGTCGAAACCCTTAACAGGTATAAGGACAGTTGTTGTGCAATTTTACCTATTCAGGTAGCTAATTTCTTGACATAAGCCAGTTGACATTACCATACAAAGAAAATATTTACTGCTGAGATAACTCCCCAATACTTTTCAGATATACGGCCCTACTAATTAGTAATTGGGTTTTTGCATCTATAAGTTCACTCCATGCCTGTTGCCACTGGGTTTGCGACTCTAATAGGTCTGACAGGATTTCTTTGCCTACGTCATATCTATCTTGCGATACACGCATATTTTCCGAGGCTTGGGTCAACGATTTTTCAGCGAGTGTTACTTGGCTAATTCCCGATTGAATGTCTAAAAAGGCAGAACGGATTTCCAGCTCCATTAATTCAATATAATGTTCTCTGTTTGTTTCAACAATTTGTTGCTCTAGTTTCGCCATTTTTACTTTATTGCGTCCCTGATTCCAATGAAACACGGGAACCGCTAATGTAGCCATGGCATTTAGAGATGCTTGGCGCAACTCCTCTCCGTTAATCTCCATGCCTCCGCCATAACCATATCCTACACGCGCGCCTAACTGTGGTAAATTATCCGCACGTTGTAATGCTACTTGCTTATTTTGCAACTCTATTTGTTGTGTCATTAATTGATATTCCGGACGTTTTTCATAACTATTAATATCCGCCGGCATAAGCACCTGGGGAAACTCGTCAACAGTAATAATCTCCGAGTAAGAAGGAACTCCTATAAGTCGGCAAAGATTCATTTGTGCCAACTGCACCCCATGCTCAGCCTTTTCTTTTTTCAATGAGGCTTCGTTACATTTTACTTGCACTCTAAGTACATTATTTTCTATGCTCATTCCAACACTTTCAGCGGATTGAACTGTTTGAAGAACCTGATTTACCGTTTCTTCATATCTTGCAGCAAGAATAAGTTTTTGACGCACTTGGACTAATTGCCAATACGCCTTTTCCACTTCCAAAATTATCTCGTCTTTTTGCTTACTTACAGCTGAAGTTGCTAACTTCTTTCCAATTTTAGCCATTTGCAAGCCTGTACGCACGCGTCCTCCCATATAAATAGGTTGCTCAACATTAACCCCGATATGGTAAACCCCTTTTAAATCAATATTAAAATCAATGTCCGGCATTCCAGTAAAACCCGGAAAAGGAACTACTCCGTTGTCTGTTATGGAGAATATGGGTAATTTTCCTCCAGTTAACGTGTAATCCAACGACTTCTGGTTATACATATACAATCCCGATGCACTTACCTTAGGCAAGAAGTTTGCCCGCATAGCTTTTACATTGAGTTGTTGGCGCTGTAGTTGTTTGGTAGCCATATCTATTTGTTTGCTATTTTCCAACGCCATAGCGCGGCATTGCTCAACAGATAACAGTTGTTGAGCAATACCAGTATTAACAATCCTGATAACTAACAGGAATAGGATTAGTATTCTTTTCATTATGTTTTTTAGTTTCTTTTATCTTGAAAAATAGAGAATAAAGTACCGGCAGGAATAGTAACGTAATTCCGGTTCCCATTAACAATCCACTCATAATTGTTACTGCCAATGAGCCAAACATATCATCGTTGATTAACGGTAACATTCCTAATATTGTAGTCAAAGCAGCCAATACCACTGGACGTAAACGCGAGGAGGTAGCATCAATAATTGACATGTATGCATCTTTCCCTGAGGCTATTTGAGAATCGACCTCATCAACAAGCACAACTCCATTCTTTATCATCATTCCTATAAGTCCCAACATACCCACAATAGCAACAAAACCAAACTCTTTACCGGCTATCAACATTCCAAATACGATACCAATCATTGCAAGCGGCAAACATAGAAGTATCATAGTAGGTTTCTTGAAATCCTTAAATAAGGCAACTAAGATTCCAATGGTAAGAATAATGGCTATTGGTATTTTACCAAATAAATATTTCTTACTTTTTTCACTTGCTTGGTACTCGCCTTGCCACATTGTAGAATATCCAACTGGAATATCCAGCGATGCCACTTTGTCTAAAAGTGCTTTCCTTACGTCGTTCGCCGTATATCCGGGACGAGCATTACACTGCGCACTAATTGCGCGTTGTCCGTCATATCGACGAACAATAGGGGTACGCCAATTTAGTTTAATTTGTGGAGCAACCTGGTTTAGTGGGGTTGAACCTATTACCTTTTCAATAATATCTTCTCTTTTTAATTTACCTGTAAGTAGTTGCGTAACATCGTTTTTAGAAACACCATTAATGGAAGGAACCATACTCCATACAGGAACATTATTCAACTCTTCGAGCAACTCTCCATTACTGTCTACACTTTTTAGGTAAATTGGTAATGAGTGGACTCCTTCAAAATAGCTTCCCACGGGTAATCCGTCTGTTGCAGAAAGAAGTGACATGCCGACATCACTACGCGACAAAGATGCCTCTCTGGCTAGAATTTGATTATAACAAACGGTCAATATTGGAACCTCATCGCTCCAATTATTCTTAACCAGCATAGCCGATGGCTCATCCGTCATAAACTGTTCCACTTGTGCACACAGATTTCTTAGCACCTCTGGATCGGGACCGGATATCTGGAACTGTACAGGAAAATCCTTATACATTAGGTTATAGCGTTTTAAACGTACAAAAGCATCCGGATAATGATCCTCTAGGTAGCGCTGAAGTTCTTCAAAGCTATTCTTTAGATGCTCGGCCGATGTAAAATCAACAATTAATTCTCCATAGTTCATGTCCGGCTCAGGAACAGTACGTACAAGATTATAGCGTGATGGTGTCCCGCCTAGACTTGTTGTTACATGTTCAATATCTGCCCTTCTCATTAAGTAATTGGATATTGAGTCCAAGTCCTCTACCACTTTATTGGAACTCGTTCCATATGGGAGTTTATATTCAATGTACAGCTGTGTGTAACTTAAGTCTGGAAAGAAACCCTGTTTTACAAAACGAAATGCAAATATACTGAGACAAAGTAACAGTAACGTTGACAAAATCACAGCACCTCTATTATTGAGAGCAAAACGCAATGTGTTACGAAAGTACCGATAAATTGGCCTTTGGTATAACTCCTCATCTGTAATTGCATTAGGATCGGCTTTTAAACTTCTAGATGCCTGTATGGGGCAATAGATTAGTGCTAATATCCAACTTAAGAATAGCGATACGGCAAGGACTATAAATAAGTCCTTTACATACTCTCCTGTGGTATCGGGCGATAGGAAGATAGGTAAAAATGTCAATACACCAATAGCAGTTGCCCCTAAAAGAGGAGTTGCTGTTTGAGCTGCTATATTCACAAGAGACTTCCTACGGTCCATTCCTCTACGCATATCAACCATAATACCATCCACTATCACTATGGCATTATCAACCAGCATACCCATAGCCACAATAAATGATGCTAAAGAAACACGTTGTAGAGTCCCCTTCATCATGAAAAGAACCAAAAGGGATCCAAGTACCACAATGATTAAATTCATTCCAATAATGTAACCACTACGGAATCCCATGGCAAGCATTATAACAAGAATAACAATGACAACACTTTCTATAAGGTTTATCATGAACACATTAATGGCATTCTGTACCAATTGGGGCTGGAAGGAAACCTTTTTAAAATCAATTCCAACAGGGATTGTTGAGCCTTGTAATTGTGCTAAACGTGCTTCAACTTGTTCGCCCAATTTTAAAACATTTTCTCCATCGTCCATTGCTATTGATATAGCAATTCCGTTTATATCGTCATACTTTACTCCTTGACGACGAGGTGTTACATAACCACGTGTTACATTGGCAATAGATTCAAGGCGAATCATATCTCCTTCATGTCCTGCAATTAATAGATTGCGGATACTCTCAAGCGAAGTGAATGCATCGTCAACTTCAACCTTGATACGTTGATTATCACTCTCAAAATAGCCCGAATATACACTTTGGTTTTGTTTATTAAGTGTGAGCAGGATTTCGGCCGGATGGATACCCAAATTGGCTATCTTATCTTGTATTATTTCAACATTTACGCATGGTTTCTCTTCTCCATAAAGTACTACGCTGCTAACACCGGGAATCTCCTGTAATGAACGTCTTACCATTTGGGCATAATCTGTCATTAAAGTTGATTCGATACCATCAGAGGTCATAATATAGAACATTCCATATACGTTACCAAAATCGTCATGTACAAGTGGCGCCTGAGCTCCTTGAGGCAAGCGCGATTCGGCTGCCGAGACCTTACGACGTAAGATGTCCCATTTTTGCTGAAGTTGTGATGGCGGTATTGTACTTTTTAGCTCAACCATAATCATAGAAACGTCGTCCATTGAACGAGATTCAATATGATCCAAGTCGCCCATAGTACGAATTGCTTTTTCCAGCACGTCCGTTACCTCTAACTCCACTTTATGAGCCGAAGCACCGGGATATATGGTAACTATCATTGCTTGCTTAACGGTAATGGCAGGATCCTCCAATTTACTCATTTGGAAAAAAGAATAAATACCACCAATAACAAGAATAAAAACAATGAAGTAGACAAGAGCTTTATTATTTAAAGCCTTTTCTGACAAGTTCATAGCAACCCTCCTATATTTGAATTAGACGGTTCGGGTAAACGTTTAATACTCTCCCCTTCCTTTAGAACACTAACTCCGGCAGTTACAATTTCATCTGATGCGGCAATATTTCCTTGCACCACCGCTATGCCGTTGCGTAAAATTCTTGAAACCTTTACTTGTCTGGCCTCAATAGTATTAGAGTTATTGTTAATTTTCCAAACACAGCTATTACCATCTTTATGGAATAACGCGGTAAAAGGAATTTGTAAAGCACAAGTATCACTACCTTGTAAATGGATACGAACACTCATACTCATTCCCGGTGCTATGTTTTTACGGGCATTGTCCTTAAGTGCTAGTTTGATGGGAAACAACTGATTTAAATTTGCATCCTTACCAATTTCTTCAGGTTGTAAGGGTAACCATACTCCCGGATTAATATTAACTTCACCTTCATAACTTACAAATCTGTCCGATTTAATATAATCCACAGCAGGTAGATTTACCTCTACACATAAACGATTTGCCGAACTCAGATGAAGTACCGGAATTCCCTTATTTAATAATTCATTTTGGTTTGTGAAGGTTTGCGTTACATATCCTTCATAGGGGGCTATTAAACGAGTATCAGCCAGAGCCTCCTTGTGTACTTGATATAAAGACGAAATACGCTGCAAGCCGGCAACCGCCTTATCATAGTCACTACGCGATGCACTTTTTCGATTATACAACTCTATAACACGCTCGGCCTCTGCCTTAATTTGTGTATACTCTGCATTGGTTGCCTCAAATTGCCAACGATAATCGTTATCGTCCAACTCGGCTAATAACGCTCCTTTTTTGACATAATCACCACGCTTAACATGGACTTTCTTTAAGCGTCCTGCCACTTTAAATGACATATTTGTTTCATCGTAAGCCTTAATCCTTCCAGGATAGACCAACGTCTGCGCATCACAATACGTCTGTACAAAAGTGGTTTTTACTGTCTTGATTTCCTGTTGCACAGGCTTCTCATTACTGCAAGCGAATACAGTAAACAGTACGAACAGTGCAAGGACTGTCCTTTCATTAAATAAACACATACACTATAGCTTTTAGATAATTTTCATTAACGCGAAACTATATTATATTTATTAATTATATGTGGATTAATGTTTAAAAGATGTAAACTTACTCTTCAGTTTTTTCTATAAGCTTATAAAAAGATAATGTTTATGCAGCATGAGAAACTTCCTTCTCTGTTGCGTACACACGTTGAGCTAAATTCTTAACAATCAACACGAACCCACCTGTAAGAATTAAGTTCAATACTAAACTAAGAATAGAAATGATTAACGCCGGACCACCAAGATTATAGCCTAAGGCAATAACAATTATTCCTGCACCTACTTCTCCACGTGTAAACATACCAATGGAAAGCGCTAAACGTTCAAGAATGTTGCGATCGCGATAAAAAAAGATAGGAAACATCTTCCCTAGATTTGATAAAAATGTTACTATTAACACGTGCATTCCCAATACCCCCCAAGACATCATTGGTTGTGAGGCTGTAATACTTTTTGCAGAGGCTGCTACTTGTGCCAAATCAATTCCTAAGAACAACGGGGTACTTAATCCCACAAGGAACATGAAAAGATAGGAAATCCCACTAGTCATTGCCTCATCTGTTTTATTGTGAATATGTACCGTTTTTAAAACCATTCCAAGAACAAATGCCGGCAACAACACTTCTATATGAATTGCGCCATTGGCACCCATAAAACTTTTAGATAGTAAATATATACTTTCACAAACAGCAACAATACATACTGCATAAAGCATGATATTATTCCATTTTTGACTCCATCCGTAAGCATTAAGTTTCCTCCAACCAAACCAAATACAAGCACAAACCACTAAAATAACCACAAAAAGTTGCCATTTAAAGCCTATCATTAATATTTGTAATGGAATCATTAATAGAATTGTATCAAGATCATCGAATATTGCCAATACTTGCGTCTTTTTATATATCCATTCCTTCTTTAAGCCTGCAGCGGCTAGCATGGTAAATAGAATTCCGGCAGATGTTGGCGCAGCAAAGCGGCTAAGTAGTAGGTTTTCTTTCCATGCATCCCAGCTTCCCATAAAATCCGAAGGTAAAAGGTACATATAATAACCGGCAATCAGTAACCAGGGAACAGCTGCAGTGGCCATGGCAATAAAATAGTCGGTAGCATAAGATCGCCAACGACTTTTATCGAGTTCAAATTCTCTTCCTACATTAATCATAATAAATGCCAAACAAATAAACATTAATGTCTTTGCTACTTTGTCTATGATTAAATAATCGTGTGCTAATACATTAGGTAATACTTGGGACAAGACCAAACCTGAAAGAAGGAAAAAAGAAAAGAGAATTATTTTTTTCATTACCGATTAATATATTCATTAATAAAAAATGGGTACTAGAAATACCCATATACGCAAATTTAAGGAATATATCGATAAATGCAAGTTATTCAAAAGGAATTCCTCCCGGCTTGCCAATGATGAAATCGTCAAAACGTTCTGGCCTTCTACCTGACAAAATTGTTTTAACCATACTCATGTCACTAGGTGCATTGGGATAAAATACCAACGAAAATGCCAAATTCTTAAAAATCAGGTTATCATTACGCAAAGAGAGTGTGGCTCCCAGTCCCCAATATGCTTTTGAATTAAGTACTGATTTATTATCCCGTCCAATTGCTCCTACATCAACGAACGTTGTCAATGTTCCCCGAAAACCCTTTTTTATGTAAGGAAAAAAGAATGTTGTTCCCAATGAAAGCGATAATCGCTCCTTACCTCGAACAGTATCCGATTCAAAATAATGCATATTGTAGTTTTGCATATACAAATAATCATCCTCATATCGTTCAACGCCATTAGTATAATTAAGTACACCATGGAGACGATATTTGAAGTCATTCCACTTAAGTAGATTACTTATGTGGCCGGCTCTAAGTTGAATTACTCCTCGCTCAGTTTTATACCTATCCAAGTACGTACCATAGGCACCATAAAGGAAGTAATATTGTTCTGTCCTTTTACTAAAGTAACTCCAAAGCGTTTGTGTACCTATGTATCCGAGGTTGTCGTACTCATTGTCCTCCAATCCTCCAATTAGCGATGTCATTACACCTGATGGGATGATCTCAGTCCTACCGAAGTCATAAATTAAATTGGCCTTAAAGTATTTAACGGCTCTGTATGATAATGCACCTAGATAGCAGTCCCTATTGTAATATAGTTGATTCTTATCTGCGCTTACTTCTGGCCGTTTATTGAATCTTGTGGTATAATAACGGCCCGTAATATAGATATTACGATTATAGCCTAAATGTGGCTTTAAACGATATGAGTGTCCTAACCATACATCATAGGAATGATAATTGAATAATGTATCCAATTTTTCTATATAGCGCTCAGGGAGATAGTTTGCATAATATATCCTTGAATACCGAGCACCACCACCCCATCTAATCTGATTCGATACAAATGGACGTCCCGCCTCAACAAATACATATTTTTCATAGTCATCGTTTCTATAAGCACCTTCCATGTTTACATGTGAACCAAAAACACTTCCTGCCTTGTAATTAATATAGTTACCCCATTTTTTCTTCTTAGTACCTCGATAACTGAATCCATAGGTTGCATGATGCCCAAGACGAATAAAATTACGGTTTTCAAGTTCGATCTTAAAGTTATTAATTAAATTAGACTCAACCTCTATGCCCCAAGCAAATTGATCCTCGCATACCACTCTTAGATTTACTTTATTGGTATCGGCATCACAAATCTTAATCATAATGTTAACGTCATTAACATAGTCCAATCTGCGTAAAAGAATCTCATTTTGAACCAAGTCAAAAGGAGAAATTTTCATTCCGCGTTTTATTGTCATTTGCCTTTTAACTACATGATCAGAACTAGCCATGTGGGTAGCATTAGCCCATCGGTGTATTCTATCCAGCGTGGAATCCTGATATGTAAGATCATAAACACTTCTACCATAGGGCGGCAAAACAACTACATCTATGGAGTCTATAATTTTACCCTCATAGGGAAGAAAGCGCTGTTCTGTATTTTCAACACGCATGACATTTACTCGCCGTGGACGCGGATCAACAAATACCAACTTGTACAGCTCGGCACCCCATGATGTTTTATAAGCTAGCTCCTTTATTTTGGTGTATTCATAGTGTAAAGAGTCCCGAATAAGACTGTCCGCCATAAATACGAGTGGAATATTTATACAACTATCCCTAAATATTATTTGCTTATACCTCCATAAATACAATGAATCGCCATCAACATGCGGAAGAAAGAATGAAGGAAAAGTTGGAAACAAATGCTTATGCTTTTTATCATATCGCTTTTGCTCACCGTCTGCAAAACTCGGCGAGAATATATACAAAAGTGCCAATATAATAAAAAGACGTTTAAACATAACTTAGTGTTATCTTACTACTAGTTTTTCAAATCCAGACGACATCCATATATCTACTTTTCCTTTATCCTCATAGATTAAACATGCCTCTATGGCCGGATTACTCTCTACTATTTGTTTTGAGCGCTCTAGTCCTAGAACCATAAAAGCTGTGGCATAAGCATCGGCAATCATACAACTCTCAGTGTATACAGATGCACTTAACACATTTGTCTGTACGGGATAGCCTGTAAGTGGATTTATGGTGTGAGCATATCGCTTACCATCTTTTTCATAGAAGTTACGGTAGTTCCCGGAAGTAGCTATTGAACCAGATGTTATACCAACAACCATTTGTATTTCTCTACTCTCCAAATTGGCCATTGGTTTGTCAATACCAATTCTCCACGCTCGCTGTTTGTCACTCTGCCCCATTACGCGAACTTCTCCTCCTATTTCTACCATGTAGTTAGTACAACCTACACTATCTAAGTATTCTGCAACAAGATCAACTCCTAATCCTTTAGCAATTGCGCTTGCATCCATCTCAATATGCGCCGATTGTTTAATTACTTGTCCGTTTTCTAGCCTTACTTTATTGAATCCGATATGCTCCATTAAACTGCTGATAGTTGAGTCCGTCGGGAATTCGTTATTTTTGTATCCAAACCCCCAAGCGTTTACTAGTGGGGCAACAGTGATATCAAAAGCTCCACCCGTTTCTGTGTAAATATCCTTGGCGCTATTAAACAGATAAATAAACAAAGAGTCTAATGTTACGTTAACATTTCCTCTATTGATTTGTGCAATAACTGACGTTGAATCGAACATTGAAAGAGATTTGTTTACTCGCTGCATTGGTTTGCGCATCCCTTCATGTAAGTCCTCATCACACTCATAAACTACATTATACGTTGTTCCGTAAATTTTCCCACTCGCATGCTTATACATCACTTTCTTCTCTTTACATCCTCCTAAAAGAATACAGAAAAGAATAACTACTCCTACTATTTTTTTCATTGTTGTCCTAGAAATAATATCCTAAATTAAAATAAACTCCCAATTTCTTATTCCAATTGGACATGTCGAACATAATTGCAACAGGTCCAATTAAACTATTATATGCATATTTTACTCCTCCTCCCCAAATATCGTTACCTTGAAGAATTTTAAAGAAGTTATCTTGTTGTTTTGCGTAGTTTCCCATTAAGAATAAATAGTGATTACGTCCTAATCTATAACGGAAATTAGCTTGTAAAGTAACAACACTATTATCAAATAACTCTAAATTATGAATACCAATAAAAGGCAATTGCTGCGGCATATATCTACCCGGCATATCACCACCCATACAGTTTAAGAAAGGATATGGAATGTCCTGACCTATTAAAACACGTCCATATACGGCTGGAATGGCGTAAACCCTGTTGGTTAGTTTTATTGGCGCCAAGAAATCCAATCCTATTGCCGAAAAGGGGGTTTGACCATTGTTGTTGCGCAAATTGGTGGTCATTAATGAATAGTCCATCTCAAACTTAGCCCCTCGCGTTGGAAAGTATTTATTATCTAACGACTCCACTTGTGTCGATCCATAATATGTAAAATATCCTCTAGATCTTGCCGGTTCTGCCTCATAATTAGGCGCATAAAGGAATTTTCCATAATCGTAATATTCATACTTAATTCCTAACTCCGTTTTTATATTTTTAAAGTAGAGATCAAAGAATGATATTTGTACTTTATTATAATTAAACGTCACATTATCAACTCGTTCTCCTTTCTGATACCAATCTAAATTGCTGTATTTATACATATAGGATAAAGCTAAACGTCTAAGAAATGGATTTCCAAAGGAGTAATCCACTTTTACGTATGGATTTTGGCTTAACCTAGCAGTTAACGACACTCTCGATCCTCTCAAATAGCTATTGGTAAAGGTTGTATTAACCAAAATTGCTGCCATATCCTCCGTATCAAAGCGGAAACCTAGGTTTAATGAACTTCCTCCTTTGCGAGTAAATACTAAGCGTAAATCATAAATATTCTTCCCATTTAGCTGATAACTTACATTTGCAAATGCATCAGTACCATATAAATAGGCCAGATTCTGGTGTATATCCTTGAAGGTTACCACTGAATACTCCTTTAAAGTAAGAAAACGCTTAATCCATTTTTTATCTGTTTCGCCTACTCCCTCAATCCATATCCGAGCAATAGCTAACGAGTCCGTACGCAACGATTCTATATCCTTTTCCTCTCTCACAACTTCTATTGGCGCACTATCCTCAATACCTATCTCCTTTTTCAGAGCAAGAATCCTATCCCAATTTGCACGTGCTACCCGTTCGCCCATTGCAATCATTGTGTCAATTGCAACAGGAGAGAAAGAGGCCGCAGTAAATCCCTTTAAGTTAGGATTTAGATATAGCGCACAAAGCGAGTCAGTTGTCATAGTTTGCTTATTATGTCTATACTTTCTTAAGCCCATAATATTCGCCATCTGCTCAACTACGTGCGTCACACTGTTAATCTGCCCATATCCTTTAAGTCCCATGCTCAAATCAACACCGATTAACACCTCCGCTCCCATCTCCTCACATACATTTACCGGGAAATTATTGGCAATACCACCATCAACCAACACCATGTTGTCATATTGTACTGGAGCAAAAACTCCTGGAATTGCCATACTAGCACGCATTGCGCGTGGCAGGACGCCCTCCTTCATCACGATCTCATTCCCGGTAACCAAATCAGCGGCTATGCACGCAAATGGGATAGGCAGTTTAGAAAAAGAGATGGAGTCATGATAACCTAAAGTTAATTCGGTAAACAAATTATATATATTCTGACCACTAATCATACCGGCCGGCATACGCACTCCTTTCTTACTAAATGGTAACGACACTAGATACTTCCCGTCTGCCTCCTTAGCAGCAAAAGGTAAATCTGACCGCTCTGCCTGATCGCCCAATAAAAAACGCCAATCCTGATTACGCACAAGACTATCTAGAGTATGCGAGTCATATCCTATTGCATACAACGCACCAATTAAAGCCCCCATACTTGTTCCAGAAATATAGTCGATAGGAATTCCTGCCTCCTCCAATACCTTCAACACACCGATATGAGCAACACCTTTTGCACCTCCTCCACTTAGCACCAAGCCAACTTTTTTGCGTTCACATACACTGAACAAGGAAAAATGGCATAATAATATCAATAATAGTATACGTTTCAACATATGTGGTAATTAAAAGAATACAGTGAATCTATGGTTCACTATTTTTTCACAAATTAATAGTTTATATACAAATCTATAAAAAAACGCTATATGTTCCTATGCAATACCCTTGTTTTACTATCTTTGAGGCAAAATAATTTAGATTAATGCCTATACATTAATAGTACATGGAACAGTTACCTCTTTTAACAACCAGCTACTTCTCTCCTATACAAGTATTTAGCATTCTTAACAAGTGTAAGGATGTCTACTTTGAGCAATTTGAACATTACGGAAAACAGAGCTACCGTAACCGCTGCCACATTCTTAGTGCCAACGGAGTATTGGCTCTGACGGTACCGGTTGTCAAAGCGTCCAATCAAAAAATTTTAACTAAGGATGTAAGGATTGACTACGCCACAAACTGGCAAAAACTGCACTTTAAAGGTATCGAGTCTGCATATAAGAACTCTGCTTTTTATGACTATTATATTGATGACTTCATGCCTTTTTTTGAGCAAAAGGAGACATTCCTTTTGGATCTTAATCTCAAAGTTCTTGACACACTCAAGGAATTTATAAACATAGATACCAATATACATCTTACACAGGATTATATTCGAGACAACGATCAATACATAGATTTACGAAACATTATTCATCCCAAAGCCTCCCGTATCGTTGAGAATATTGAGTTTACATTTACTCCGAAAGAGTATCACCAAACCTTTGGACAACGTTTTCCTTTTACTCCAAATCTCAGTATCTTGGACTTACTCTTTAACGAAGGACCGGATGCAAAGCAATACTTATAAGAAGAAGCTGTCTAACAAGTTTAGGCAGCTTTTTTTATATGCAAAAGAATAGGCTTTCTTTCTGATTTTCAGATAGAAAGCCTTTTTTGTTTCGAATTAAATTCATAAATTAAGGTTGCACAAATAACTAAGAATCAATTCGTTACTATGGCAAAATTAGCAATAAAATCAGAAAATCAAAGTCAATTAATGCTTCTTCCTCCGAGTTATGGAGAACTTGTTCCG